>NZ_JCAXEA010000011.1:0-166958 GCF_059759125.1 Arthrobacter sp. GQ119
CTTCAGTATGATTTCGGCGAAGGACCGGTCATTGACGGGGCCCGAACGGTGCTGTTCGTGGCCTGGCTGGCCTGGTCCAGGTTCCGCATCGTGATCCCGCTGCGTGACCGGACGGCGCCGAGCGTGTTCTCCGCCCTGGACCGGTCATTCCGGCTGCTCGGCGGCGCGCCGACGTATTTGCTGACCGATAACGAGAAGACTGTCACCACCATGCATGTGGCCGGGGTGCCGGTGAGGAACCAGCAGACGCTGGCGTTCGCCAAGCACTACTCCATCGAGGTGCTCACGTGCCAGCCGGCGGATCCGGCGTCCAAGGGCGGGGTCGAATCGTCCGTGAAGATTGCCAAGGCAGACCTCGTGCCCAAGGACATTAACCTGAGAAACGCATACGCCTCGTTCGCCGAGCTTGAGGCGGCCTGCACCGCGTTCATGGACCAAGTCAACATGCGCGAGCACCGGACCACCCGCCGCCGCCCGATCGACATGCTCGCTGAGGAGGTTCCGTCCCTGCACCGCGTCCCGGACACTGCCCATACCCTCGCCTACGGGGTTGGGCGCCGGGTGCCGGAAAACACTCCGATGGTCTCGTTCGAAAACGCCCAATACTCCGTGCCTGCCCACCTGCTCGGGGCTGAGGTGTTCGTCCGCCTCCACGGGACCGGCCCGGACGCGCAGGTCGTAATCGTGCATGTCGGCCGGGGCGGGCCGGTCGAAGTCGCCCGCCACGCACTTGCCCGACCAGGGTCCCCGGCGATCCTGGACGCACATTTCCCGGACCACCAACAGAAGGTCCCTGGCGACTACACGCCCGTGCCTCGGTCCAAGGCGGAAGCCGAATTCCTGGGTATCGGCGCCGGAGCGAAAACCTGGCTGCTTGAGGCCGCCGCGGCCGGCGCGCAACGGATCAACGTGAAGATGGCTGAGGCCGTCGCGCTGGCGAAGATCGCCGGGGCCGACGAGGTCGACAAGGCCCTCGGCGTTGCCGCGATCCATCACCGCTTCGCGCACGGCGACCTCGCGTCGCTGCTGAACGCCGGCGGAAACCGCACCGGGCTGCGCAACGCCGCGGAGGATAAGTCCTTGACCCAGGGCACCGCCGGCTGGGCCGGGCTCGGCATGACCGGCGCTGCGGAGGAAGCACGTTGAGCATCACGACCGCGAACACAACCGCCCCGGCACTGCCCGCGGATCTCGAGGCGCTGATGCGTCAGCTGAAGATGCCCCACGCCCGTGCCATCGCCCCGGACGTCCTGGCCACCGCCCGCGCTCAGCGCTGGGAACCGGCCGAGGTCATCAAGGCCCTGCTCGCGGAGGAAACCAAGGGCCGGGCCCGGTCGATGCTTGCCACCCGCCGCAAAGCCGCAGGGTTTCCCACCGGCAAGACGTTCGCCCTCTGGGACGAAGCCGCGTCCTCGATCCCGGCACCGACCCAGCAGGCCCTGCGCACCCTGGAATGGATCCACCGGAAGGAAAACCTCGTCGTCTGCGGCCCCTCCGGGACCGGGAAGACATTCTTCCTCGAAGCCCTCGGCCAGCAGGCCGTAGAAGAAGGAATGCGGGTCGCGTGGTTCACCCTCGAGGACCTCGGCGCCCTCATCCGCTCGCACCGGGCTGACGATACCGTCACCCGCGCCGTGGCCAGGATCCTGCGCGCAGATCTCGTGGTCGTGGATGACATCGGCCTCCTGGCCGTGGCCACCGATGCCGCCGAAGGCCTCTACCGGGTCGTCGACGCGGCGTATGAAAAACGGGCCGTCGCGGTCTCTTCGAACCTTCACCCCGCCGGCTTCGACGAGCTCATGCCCAAAACCCTGGCCACCGCGACTGTGGACCGGCTCCTGCACCACGCTCACGTCTGCCAAACAACCGGCGATTCCATCCGCCTAACCCAGGCCCTTGCCGGAAAGGGCGTCATGCCACTGAACTAAACCCCGAACCGGTGGCCAGCACAACCCACTCCCAAGCGGGCAAACCAGCTGGCCACCACTGGGCAGTTTTTCTGGCCATCAGCGGGCAGAAATACCGGCCGTATATGGGCAATTCTCAATGGCCGTTGACAGTGAGGCCGTTCCTCGAACCAATCGAGATGGCATACGTCCTCGGACACGACGACCCCACCAGCGATCGGTCGTCGTACATGAGGGCACCCGCCGTTGAATTTGGAGTCGGCCTGCGGCACGCGGCCAGCATTGAATACGGGGAGCGTGATCTCGTCCCCGACTCTGCCAAGCCTCTGGGGAACAGGTCGATGTCGACTCTCATGCGCTGCCCGCCTGGGGACGAGAGCTGACACCTTGTTGCTTGATCGGTCCCGCAGTCGTCGGGAGCACCTCGTGGGTCCATCGCTGGGGGGAGTACAACTACCCGCTGACCTGCTGGCGTCCCGCCGGGCGGAGTATGTAGGGAGAACCGTGAGCGGAGCACGTTGACTGCCTATGCCTCGCAAAGGGGACCTCATGCAATAGCGGTAGACATTCACGACCCTTATGATCACAGCACTCAGGAAACTTGGGCATTGTGTCGTCCTAACGCGAACATCTCTACTCAAATTGCCCATGTTTTTAGAATCCGCCAAAACTACCGCGTAGTGGGGGCATGTCACAGTACGTGCTGCGCCAGATCTCCGCCAACTAGCGGAACCTGCCTTAGGGCAATCAGTCGGGAAGGCCCCGGCCGGTCACTGACCGGCCGGGCCTTTGGCATTCCTCTTCACGAGGCATGCTGCCCCTGCCGGCGCTGGCGCGGAGTCCTGCCGGGCGCCGGCGCCCGTCCGGAGGCGTTAGAGTTAAAAGGCATGTCTACCACCCGAAGGAGGGGCCGTTGGGACTCTTGGAGACCATCCGGAATCCGCAGGACCTGAGCAAGTTGTCTGCGGCGCAGCTGGATCAGCTGGCCGCCGAGGTCAGGGAATTCCTGATCGGCAACGTCTCCCAGACGGGCGGGCACCTTGGCCCCAACCTCGGCGTTGTCGAGCTGACCATGGCGGTGCACCGGATCTTCGACTCGCCCCGCGACAGTATCGTCTTTGACACCGGCCACCAGTCGTACGTGCACAAACTCCTCACCGGACGCCAGGATTTCAGCACCCTTCGCCAGCAGGACGGGCTGTCCGGATATCCTGACCGGGCCGAATCCGAGCACGACATCGTCGAAAGCTCACACGCCTCGTCCTCGCTGTCCTGGGCCGACGGGATTTCCCGTGCCCGGCAGCTGACCGGCGACGGCGACCGGTACGTTATCGCCGTCGTCGGGGACGGTGCCCTCACCGGCGGCATGGCATGGGAAGCCATCAACAACATCGCCGCCGACAAGAAGCGCCGCGTCGTCATCGTCGTCAATGACAACGGCCGGTCCTATGCCCCCACCGTTGGCGGATTTGCCGACTATCTTGCGTCCCTTCGCCCCACCATCGACTCGCTCCGGGCCGCACCGGCCTATGAAGGCGCTCTGGACTGGTGGAAGAAGAAGCTCCAGAGCGGCGGCCCGGTGGGCCAGTTCACCTACAAGAGCCTCCATGCGATGAAAAAGGGCATCAAGGACTGGTGGGCTCCCCAAGGCATGTTCGAAGACCTCGGCATGAAGTACATCGGCCCGGTGGACGGCCACAACCTCCAGGCCTTGGAGCATGCCCTCTCCACCGCCAAGAACTATGCCGGCCCGGTGATTGTGCACGCCATGACGGAGAAGGGCCACGGCTACGCGCCCGCACGCGCGCACGAAGCCGACCAGTTCCACGCAGTCGGGATCATCGACCCCGAGACCGGCGAACCCGCCGATGCCGGGGGTGCGAAGTCCTGGACCTCCGTCTTTGCGGATGAAATCGCCGACATCGCCGACGAGCGCAAGGACATCGTGGGGATCACCGGCGCGATGCTCATCCCCGTGGGCCTGCACAAGTTTGCCGCCCGCCACCCGGAGCGGGTGTTCGACGTCGGCATCGCCGAACAGCACGCCCTCACCTCCGCCGCCGGCATGGCCTTCGGCGGACTGCACCCTGTCGTGGCCGTTTACGCGACCTTCCTCAACCGGGCCTTCGACCAGCTGCTCATGGACGTTGCCTTGCACAAGGCGGGCGTGACCATCGTGCTGGACCGCGCCGGTGTCACGGGTCCCGACGGCGCGAGCCACCACGGCATGTGGGACATGGCGATGGTCCAGATCGTGCCCGGGCTGCACTTGGCGGCTCCGCGCGACGCCACAAGGCTCCGTGAAGAACTGCGCGAGGCCGTGGCCATCAAGGATGCCCCCACAGTGGTCCGCTACTCAAAGGGCACAGTCGGGGCAGAGATCGAAGCCATCGAGCGGCTGCGTGACGGCGTGGACGTCCTTGCCCGGCGTCCCTCCGGTTCCACCGAAAACGACGTCCTCATCGTCAGCGTGGGCGCCATGTCCGAACTCGCCCTCAACGTCTCAAACCGGCTCGGCGCGCAGGGCATCAGCTCCACCGTCGTCGATCCGCGATGGGTGCTTCCGGTCCGGGAATCGATCATCGCCCTGGCCGCCCGGCACCGCCTGGTGATCTGCATCGAGGACGGGGTCCGTGCCGGAGGTGTGGGGTCCAGGATCCGCCAGGAGATGCGTGCGGCCGGCGTGGATACGGCCCTGAATGAAGTGGGCCTGCCGGTGGAGTTCCTGGATCACGGCTCCCGCAGCCAGGTTCTGGAACGGGTCGGCCTCACCGCGCAGCAGATCACCCACGACGTTGTCGCACAGGTCCTGGGCACCAAGGTGCCCTTCGCCCGGCCCCTGCCGGGGCAGGAGCACCCCACCACGGGAAGCCTGCCCAAGCTGTAGGGATGGGTTCAGCGCCGGCTGGCGTCCCATGAGAATTACCAGGCCGTAGAGGCACAACTCCCACCGTTCGGCGGCACAGGCCGCGGGCGATCCAAAGGACGGGCATGAGCGGAATCATCCGGGTTTACAAGCGTGACGAAGAAGGGGTCCTCCAGTTCAGGGAGGCCTGGTTCGACGAGGACTACAGCCAGTTCGTGACGAACCACGGGACTGTAGGGCACCAGAGCAAGACCGACGAAACGGACGTCGCTGACAGCGAGGCGGCCGAGCGGCTGATGGATGCCTTCGCCGCGCAGTGCGCCGAAGACGGCTATGCCGAGATTCCCGAGGAAGAGCAGTACTGGGTGGTGGCGCAGTACGCCCTGAAGACGCGGGAAGGTACCAGCCGGGACCGGTATCTTGAGGAGAAAGCCAAGGATGCCCTGACCAGCCACCTTGCCTGGCGCGGGCTGGGAACGGTTGAGCGCTCGGAGTTCAGCGACTCCAAGCTCAACATTTTCTGCCTGTGTCCGGATGTGAACAAGGCCGTGAACGCCATCAAGGTCTGCATCCGCGGCGAGGACCTGGACTTCACCAAGCTCAGCATCGGTGCCGCCCCGTTCAGTGATCCAACTGCCCTGAAACTCAAGCACTCACCGAAGCAGGCCGTCGGGTTCGCGTTGTAGCGGCCGTTATAGGGTGTTTTCATGACTGAATATCGCCGTCTGGGAAAATCCGGACTGACTGTCTCTGTTGTGGGACTCGGCTGCAACAACCTGGGCCGGGCAAATACGGTGACGGAGTCACAGGAGGGGACTGACGCCGTCGTCCATGCCGCCCTTGACGCGGGGGTGACGTTGTTCGACGTCGCGGATTCCTACGGCCGGGAACCCGGCCTGAGTGAGACCATGCTCGGCAAGGCGCTTGGCAGCAGGCGCGACGAAGCTGTGGTGGCGACGAAATTCGGCCTGGATATGCGCGGGACCAACGGCAAGGATTACGGTGCCCGCGGTTCGCGGAGCTACATCATCCGCGCCGCCGAGGCTTCCCTCCGGCGGCTGGGCACGGACTGGATCGACCTGTACCAGTTTCACACCCCGGATCCGCTGACGCCGATCGAAGAGACGCTGGATGCCCTGAACGAGCTGGTGGCCAGCGGCAAGGTCCGGTACATCGGCCATTCCAACCGGGCAGGCTGGCAGATCGCCGAGGCCGACTTCGTGGCCCGGGCCCGGGGCGGGGCCCGTTTCATTTCGGCGCAGAACCACTACAACCTGCTGGACCGCCGCGCCGAGCTGGAGGTCATCCCGGCCGCTGAAGCCTATGGCATCGGTGTGCTGCCCTACTTCCCGCTGGCGAACGGACTGCTGACAGGAAAATACGCACCGCACCAGGCACCCGAAGGCTCGCGCCTGAGCCACACGCGCACGCACCTGGTGGACGACGCCGACTGGCAGCAGTTGAAACAGTTCAGCGCCTTTGCCGCGGACCGCGGCCTCACCGAAGTGCAGGTGGCGTTCTCCTGGCTGGCGGCGCAACCCGCCGTCAGCAGCGTCATCGCCGGAGCCACACGGCCCGAACAGGTCCGGCAGAACGCGGAAGCAGTGGCCTGGGTCCCGGACAAGGCGGAACTGGAAGAGCTGGACGCCATTTTCCCGCGGACCCCCAAGGTGGCCCTGTTCTGATGGACCGGTTCTGATGGATCCCGTTCACCCGGGCGCTGCCCCGATGGACGCTGCCTTGATGGATCCTGCTCCGGTGCGCTCCCTCCTGATGGACGTGGACACCGGGATCGACGACGCCCTGGCGCTGGTTTACCTGCTGTCCCGCCCGGAGGTCCGGATCGAGGCCATCACCTGCACGGCGGGCAACGTGGGCGCCCGGCAAGTGGCCCTGAACAACCTGGCACTGCTGCAGCTTTGCGGCCAATCCGGTGTGGAAGTGGCCATTGGTGCCGAAGTGCCGCTGGAGATTCCGCTGGTCACCACCGAGGAAACCCACGGCCCGCAGGGCATCGGCTATGCGGAGCTGCCGTTTCCGGCGCAGCAGATTTCCCCGCGCCATGCGGTGGACGTATGGGTGGACACCGTCCGGGCCAACCCGGGGGAGATCACGGGCCTCATCACCGGACCGCTGACCAACTTCGCACTGGCCCTGCGCCGCGAACCTGCTCTGCCTAAGCTGCTGAAGGGCCTCGTGATCATGGGCGGGTGCTTCAACTACCAGGGGAACACCACGCCCACGGCGGAATGGAACGTCTCCGTGGATCCCCACGCCGCGCAGGAGGTCTTTGCCGCCTACAGCGGCCTTCCCGCGGACAGCCTGCCCGTGGTGTGCGCGCTCGAGACCACCGAACGGATCGAGCTGCGGCCCGAGCACCTGCAAAGGCTGGCGGAGGCCTCCGGCGCGCAGGAACCGGAGCTCGTGCTTCCGGAACAGCCGGAAGGCCAGCGCAGCGCCTCGGACAATCCGCTCGTGGCCTGCATCTCTGACGCCGTCCGCTTTTACCTGGAATTCCACCGGCTGTACGGCCAAGGCTATGTCGCCCACATGCACGACGCCTTTGCAGCCGCGGCCGCCATAGGCCGCACGCCCATCCAGACGCGGCCGGCCACCGTGCATGTGGAAACCGAATCGTCCCGGCTTATTGGCACCACGGTGGCTGACTTCCGCGGCATCTGGAACGAACCGCCCAACGCCCGCATCGTGACGACGAACGACCCCCGGCAGTGCTTCGACGAGCTCATTTCCTCGGTGGCGGCACTGGCCCGCACCCTTCGGCCATAAGCCCCTGCGCTTCGGCCATAAGCGCGGAGTGGCGGCAGTGAATCCGTAGCACCGCGCCACCACGGATCGGTAGGATGGTAGCCGCGTCGAGGTGACATAGGCGCCACATTTCGCGTACGCGGAGGATCACGCCACGGGGCGGGGCCTGCCGTCATCAGCCTAAGGATCCACAATGTCACAGCCTTCCCTCACTCTCCCCAGCCCCGGCCAGCAGGCGGGACGAACCCGCCGACTGCTCGAACTGCTCGGCGCTGCCGCGATCGCGGGCACTTTCATCTACCTCGTCCTCACCCAGCCTGCCGACATCGCCAACGGACTTGGAAGCGTCTCCGCGCTGGTTGCCTTGGGCGGGTTCCTGCTCGGTGCGGCTCTGCTGATCGTGGGCGTGCTGCCCACGCTTCCCACCTCGACGGTAGTTCTCATCCCCGTGGCGCTGGTCCTGAACATCGTTCTCGGCCAGCTCATGGGGACCAGCGGACTGCCCTTCTACTTCGACGCCATCGGCACCGTGCTGATCGCCGTCCTGGCAGGCCCCGCCGCCGGTGCTGCGACCGGCGCCCTGAGCAGCATCGTCTGGTCCTTCATCAACCCCACTGTCCTGCCCTTCGCCGCCGGCGCCGCGCTCATCGGATTCCTCGCAGGTACTGCTGCACGCTACGGGCTCTTCCGCCGCTTTTACCTCGCCCCGGTGGCCGGTTTCCTCACCGGAATCCTGGCCGGTGTGGTGTCGGCCCCCGTTGCTGCCTTTGTTTTCGGTGGAACCTCCGGGGCCGGAACCGGCGCGATTGTCAGCGCCTTCCGCGCCATGGGCGACACCCTGCTTGCCGCCATCACCAAGCAGGCGCTGATCTCGGACCCCATGGACAAGGCCATCGTGTTCGCCATTGCGGCCATGCTCGTGTACGCCCTTCCCCGCCGCACCACCTTCCAGTTCCCGTTCGTGCGCCGCTTCAACGTCCTGGCCGGCAAGGAACCGGTCCAGAAGGACGGCTGAACGGTGGCGCCGCGGCTCAACCCCCTGACCCTGCTGGCCGCGGCCGCAGCAGTACTGGTGATGACGACGGCGGCCGCCAACTGGGCCGTGTCCCTCACCGTCGCCGCCGGCGCCGTGGCGCTGGCGGCGGCCTTCGGCCGCGCCCGCCGCGTCCTGCTCGCCGGTGGCGCCATCCTGGCGCCGTTCTGGCTTTCCTTGCTGGTGATGCATGGCCTTTTCTACCCTGAGGGCCGCACAGTGCTGGCGGGATGGGGACCGGCCAGAGTCACAGCCGAGGGCCTCGGCTTTGCCGTTGACATGGGGCTGCGCACATCAGCGTTCGTCTTCGTACTGATGCTGTTCTCCTTCAGTATCAGGGTGCCAGACCTGGTGGCCTCGCTGGTCGCCCTCCGCCTGCCGCCGCAGTTCGGCTACGTCCTGGCCTCGACTCTGATGCTGGCTCCCATCATCTCCGCCCGCCTTCAGAAGGTGCAACAGGCCCAGGAGTCGCGCGGACTGGTAGTGGAGCAGGGGCCCGTGAGCCGCCTGAAGGCAGTGCGGCTGCAGATGGTGCCGCTGGTGCTGGGCCTGGTCCACGACGCCGGAATCCGCGCCCAGGCGCTTGACGCCAGGGGCTTCCGGCGGGCTGGCCCGAGGACCAGTTACCGGGAAGTTCACGATTCAACAGCCCAGCGTGTTTTCCGGCTGGCTGTCCTCCTGCTCGCCGGGGCTGCGGTTGCCCTGCGGATCGTGGCTTCCACCAACGGCGGAGGCCTTGCATGAGCGGGCGGGATGTTGGCGCATGAGCGGGCAGGATGTTGGCGGTCGGGAGGCCGCCGGGTGGCAGAACATCCCCCCGACGACGCTGTGTGCGGCCATCGATGCGTTCACGTTCCATGGCGATACCGGGCCCGCGCTGCAGGCGGTTGAGGTTGAGGCTGCCCCGGGATCGCTGACGGCAGTGCTTGGGGGTTCCGGGAGCGGGAAGTCCACCCTGGGACGGTTGCTCGCCGCCTGGCTGGCAGGAGGACGCGACGGCGTGCTCAGGGGGTCGCTGCAGCTGGTGGCAGGAGAGGGCCAGGAGGGCGGGCGCCGCCTGGTGTTTTCCGGGTCGGATGAAGACCCTCGGATCGACTCTGCGGCCTGGGCTGACCATGTGGGCTACGTGCCGCAGGATGCTGCCGCCATGCTCTCAGGCGTCCGCGGCACTGTGGAGGAGGAGCTGGCCTTCGGGCTGGAGAACCGCGGGACGGCGCGGTCCGAGATGACCGCGACCGTGGCTGAAACGGCCCGGCGCACTGGCCTCACCGCGCTCCTGGAACGTGACCCCGCAACCCTTTCCGGGGGAGAGCTGCGGCGCCTTGCCATAGGCTGCGCCATCATCGGCGATCCGGGCGTCCTGATTCTGGATGAACCACTGTCATCCCTCGATTCCGCCGGAGAGCTGACCGTGATGGCGCTCGTCAAGGACCTGAGGGCCCGCGGAGCGGCCGTGGTGGTCCTCACCCAGCACGCCGGCGCGCTGACGCGGCAGGCCGAGCACTGGCTGGTCCTGGAAGACGGAGCAGCCAAGGCGGCCGGGCCCCCGGACCGGTTGCTGGCCGGCGGCTCGCTGGCCAGTTCAGGTGTTGTTGTCAGCGAGCCGCGGGCGCTGACCGCGGCCGGGGACAGCCCTCGGCCAGTCCCGGCCGCCGCGCCCTCTGCTGCGTACACGCCAGTACCGGCCATGGAGTTGCCGCCTGCCCCGGACGTGGCACCTTCGCTGGAACTGGAAGGCCTGTCCTTCGGGTTCGGTGCCAAGGACTCCAGCTCCCCGCTCCTGCTGGAGAACATCAACCTGGACGTGCGGCCCGGGGAGATAGTGGCGGTGACAGGTCCGAACGGCGCCGGCAAATCGACACTGCTGCGGCTGTTCAACGGGCTGCTGCGGCCGCTGCGTGGCGACATCCGCGTCGCCGGCAAGGCGATCGCGGGTGTTCCCACCGGCATCGTCGCCGACCGGCTCGGCCTGCTGTTTCAGCATCCCCACGACCAGTTGTTCGAACGGACTGCAGAGCGCGAGGTGCTGTTCGGACTGGAGCGGCTCTTCGGGCAGGAGGCACCGGCGAAGGCCGCTGCAGCGCTGGAGGCCGTGGGTCTCGGCGGGTCAGGCGCAGTCCATCCGCACGAACTTTCCGGCTCGGCTCAGCGGCTGCTGGCGCTGGCCACGGTTCTGGCCCGGGAGCCGGCGGTACTTGCGCTGGACGAACCCACGGTCGCCCTTGATGCCCATGGCCTGGATCGGCTGACCGCCGCCATTACAGCGGCGGCCGGCCGTGGCGCCGCCGTCGTGATGGTCACGCATGACCTGCCGTTTGCGCGTGCGCATGCTCACCGGACGCTGGCGCTTCAGGGCGGAGCCCTGGTGGGCCGCTAGGAAATTCTGGGAGGAGCCGTGGTTTTGCGCACCACCAAATGCGGCGTCCTCACCACGTGGGCGGGTTCCTGCGACCGTTCGATCCGGTCCACAGCCTGCTGGACAGCTGTTGCTGCGAGCAGCGGCGCGTCCTGGCTGACCGAGGACAGCTGCATGTAGCTGAGCCGGGCAAACTGGCTGTCGTCGTATCCAAGCACGGAGACATCGTCAGGCACTTTCAGCCCGTCGGCACGCAAGCCTTCGATCAGGCCGAGGGCAGTCCTGTCGTTAAAGGCGACGACGCCTGACGGGAGGTCGGCCCCCAGGGACCGGAAGGCCGTCAGGCCGTCTTCTTCGGTGGGTCCGCCGGGGATTATCCTCGCCTCCAGGCCGTGCCGCTCCATTTCAGTTCGGAAGGCCGCGCGGCGCTGGTCGGCGGAAACGGCTGTGCCGCCGTCGACATGCACGATGTTCCGGTGACCGAGGCCGGCGAGGTGCTCAACGGCCATGCGGATGCCGGCCTGGTCGTCGCTGCTGACCGCGTCCACCAGGCTGCCCACGTCGTCCCGGAGGAGGCTAACGACGGGCACCTGGCCGGCAAACCGCTCAAGCTCCTGGCTGCCCAGTGTCGGAGAAATCATGATGAGTGCCTCGGAACCAACATCGAGCAGGGATTCGATGGCCCGGGTCTCGGGGCGGCCGTGGGCAACCGCGCTCAATGCGATTTCGTAGCCATGCGCCGCCGCCTCTGCATAGGCAGCATCCACTATTTCCGCGTGAAAGGGCTGGGCGCTGAAGAAACTCAGGCCCAGGAGCCTGGTGCGGCTGCTGCGCAGCAGGCGGGCCCGGCTGTCGGGCCGGTAGCCGAGTTCCCGTGCTGCCTCAAGCACCTTTTGCCGGGTGGATTCCGCTGCGCCGGGCGCTCCGCGCATGACGATGGAAACCAGCGCCCGCGAGACGCCGGCCGCTGCGGCCACGTCCATCAGCGTTGGGCGTCGTTGCTGTTCCGTCATGTTCCTCCTCTGTCCGGATCATTCTATAGAACGATCTAGACAGGACGGGCATGGGGTGCAATATTGGTCTACTAGAACGATCTAAATGCCTATCCCACTATCGACTAGAAATCCCGGGAGTATCCATGAGCTATCTACAGCATCCGGTCAACGCCGACCGGCCCGCCCGCATCGCCCTGATCGGTGCCGGCTGGATTGGAAGTTTCCACGCTGAATCTGTTGCCCGCCGCATCTCCGGCGCCCGACTCGAAGCCATCGCGGATCCGTCGCTGCCCGCTGTGGAAGCCCTTGCCGGGAGGCTGGGAGTTGCCAAAATCAGCGCTGATCCTGCCGATGTGTTCAATGATCCGGACGTGGATGCCGTGCTGATTGCGGCTCCGGCCCGGTTCCACTCGGCTCTGATCGCGGCGGCAGCCCGTGCCGGGAAGGACGTGTTCTGCGAAAAGCCCGGCGGGCGCACGGTCGAGGAACTGGACGGTGCGATGGCGGCAGCGGACGCCGCCGGAATCATGGTTCAGTTCGGCTTCAACCGGCGCTACGCAACGGATTTTGCCGCGGCACGGAAGCTCATTGACGACGGCGCAGTGGGAACCCCCCAGCTCCTCCGGTCGCTGACGCGCGATCCGGGTACAGAGGCCGGCATCGCCAACCCGGAGCGCATCCCGCCGGGAACGATCTTCCTGGAGACTCTGATCCATGACTTCGACACGCTGAACTGGCTGAACCCCGGCGCCGTTCCCGTCCAGGTGCACGCTGTGGCGGACGCCCTGGTGGCTCCCGAGGCCAAAGACGGAGGGCTGCTGGATACAGCGGTGGTGACAGTGACCTACAGCAACGGGGCAATAGCGGTGGCGGAAGCGAACTTCAACGCGCTCTACGGCTATGACGTCCGCGGTGAGGTGTTCGGCTCGGCCGGCATGGTGACTGCGGGCGGACCGCAAGCCTCCAGTGCAACAAGCTATACCGCGGCCGGCATCGGCTCTGCGACGGTGCGTCTGAATGTGGACCTCTTTCATGATGCCTACACGTTGGAGGTGGCCGACTTTGCCGAAGCGGTGAAAGCCCGCCGCGACGGCCTCCAGGCCTCAGCGAAACCAGGCCCGGGCTGGGCAGACGCGCGTAACGCCCTCGCGGTGGCACTGGCGGCGTCACGGTCGGCCGACACCGGACTGCCTGTCGAGGTCTCGTCGGTTGCAGAGCTGCGGCCAGCCGGGCAGCAACTGCACACGGTGGTGGATGCCGTATGAGCTTCCGGCTGGCCGTCTGCGCCGAGATGCTCTACGGCGGACTTCCCTTGGCCGAACGGGTTCAGCGGATCCATGGGCAGGGCTTTGAGGTGGAGCTCTGGGATACCCGCGCCAGGGATATCACTGCACTTGCCGCGACTGTGGCCGCTTCTCCTCAATGAGCGGCTACTTCGGAGGCAGCCTCATCGATCCCGACAGCGCCCATGAGGTGCTGGCCTCCGCCGAGAAGCTCATTCCGACTGCTTTGGAACTCGGCGTCGAGCGAATGGTGGTTCACCCGGCTGAGCTCGGCGAGGGTGGCCACGCGGTCAGGCCAGTCCACCGTGCGACGGGCCAGATGTGGCTGACCGGACTGCGCACTCTGGAACGCCTGGGCAGCTTGGGCGAGAAGCACGGCGTGACGTTTGTGCTGGAGAACCTGAACACCATCGTGGACCACCCAGGCATCCCGCTGGCGCGCGCAAAGGACACCCTGGCGCTCGTCACGGCGGCTCACCACCCCAACGTGAAGATGATGCTTGACCTCTACCACGCTCAGATCGGAGAGGGGAACCTCATCGAACTGGTGCGGGAAGCCCTGCCCTGGATCGGAGAGATCCAGGTCGCTGACGTACCCGGCCGCTTCGAACCCGGTACAGGCGAGATCAACTACCGTGCCGTCGCCTCGGCGCTGGCGGATGCCGGGTACTCCGGCGTCGTTGGGCTGGAGGCCGGTGCATCCGGCGGTCAAGGCGTGGAAGCGGGGGACACCGCCCTCGCCGCGTTCAGGGCAGCTTTCGACGTCTGAGCCGTGGCGCCGGCTGCCTCCGGGCTTACGGCCGGGAGGCAACACCCGCGGGAAGGAACCGCCTGCCGTTGACGCGCTCTGATGCGCCCACCCGGTCCAGGTAGGGGGTGATGCCGCCCAGGAACATGGGCCAGCCGGCGCCAAGGATCATGCAGAGGTCGATGTCCTCCGGACCAGCCACGACGCCTTCGTCGAGCATCAGCCCGATTTCCTCTGCCAGGGCATCCTGCGTCCGGCGCAGGACTTCCTCACCGGTCGAGGGGGACGTGCCGAACGACAGCAGTGCCATGGTGCTCTGCGGTATCTCCTGGCCACCGTCGGCCGCCGGTACCCACAGCGACTTGACCCCGTTATCGATCAGCTTCTGGAGGTTCTGGGATACCTTGAAGCGGCCTCCAAATGCGGCGTGGAGTGACTCCTGGACGTGCTGTGCCACGGGAAGCCCCACCATCGCGCCCAGCGTGAACGGCGTCATGGGCAGGCCCATCGGGCGCAGGGCGTTGTCCGCGACCTCCGCCGGGGTGCCTTCATCGAAGGCGGCGGTGACTTCGCCCATAAGCCGCAGCAGGATGCGGTTGACCACGAAGGCCGGGGCGTCCTTGACCAGGACGGCGGTTTTCTTCAGTCCTTTGGCCAGTTCAAAAGCGGTGGCCAGCACGGCGTCGTCGGTCTTGGGGGCGCGGACGACTTCCAGCAGCGGCATGACGGCCACCGGGTTGAAGAAGTGGAATCCCACCAGGCGCTCAGGATTCTTCAGATCCGCAGACATGGCTGTCACGGACAACGACGACGTGTTGGTGGCGAGGATGCAGTCTGGGGAGACCACGGCCTCCAGCTCCGCGAACACCTGCTTCTTGACGTTCAGTTCCTCGAACACGGCCTCGATGACAAAGTCGGCATCCGCAAACAGCTCCTTCGAGACGGACCCCGTGACAAGCGCCTTGATCCGGTTTGCCGCGTCCGGGCTGATCCGCTTCTTGCCGAGCAGCTTGTCGGCCTCGGCGTGGACGTAGCCCACCCCCTTGTCCACGCGGGCCTGGTCGATGTCGGTCATGACGACAGGAACCTTGAGCTGGCGGGCGAACAGGAGGGCCAGCTGGCTGGCCATCAGTCCCGCGCCGACGACGCCGACCTTCGTCACGGGGCGGGCGAGGCTCCGGTCGGGTGCGCCGGCAGGGCGCTTGGAGCGTTTCTGCACGAGGTCCAGGAAAGCATAGACCGTTGAGCGGAACTCGTCGGTCTGCATGAGCCCTGCCAGGGTTTCACACTCCATGGCCGCCGATTCCGCCTGTGAGATGGTCCGGTTGGCTTCCATGATGTCCAGGACCTTGGCCGGCGCGGGCGAGGCGTTCGACGTCTTGCTCTCCACGAAGGCGCGTCCGGCGCCCACGGCACCCGCCCAGCGGGCGGCCACCCCGGGGTCGGAGGGGTCGACGGCGTTCGGCCGTTCCGGGGCAACCTCACCCGAGATGACTTTCGCGGCCCATGCGAGGGACTGTTCCACGAAGTCGGCAGGTTCGAACATGGCATCGGCGATGCCCAGCTTGTAAGCCTCAGGCCCGGACAGCGTGCGGTTGTTGCTGAGCGGGTTCTCGATCATGACCTTGACTGCGTTTTCAGGGCCGATCAGCCTGGGCAGCACGTAGACTCCGCCCCAGCCGGGGACGAGTCCGATGAAAGCCTCAGGAAGGGCCAGGGCGCCGGCGCCGGATGACACCGTGCGGTAGGTGGACTGCAGGGCGATTTCCAGCCCGCCGCCGAGGGCCACACCGTTGATGAAGGCGAAGCTGGGAACGCCGAGGTTTGCGAGGGTGGCGTAGACCTCGTGCCCCAGCTGGGCCATCCACAGGCCGTGCTCGCGGCTGTTGAGTGACTTCACGGCAGAGAGATCAGCGCCGGCCACGAGGAAGTGGGGCTTGCCCGTCACTCCAACGCCTACGATCTCCCCTCTTGCTGCGCGGTCCCGCAGTCCTTCAAGCACCGTACCGAGCTCAACGAGCGTGTTGGGGCCCAGTGTGGTCGGCTTGGTATGGTCCAGGCTGTTGTCCAGGGTGATGAGCGCGAACGTGCCCCCGCCGGATCCGGCAGGCGCGGCAGGCAATTCGATGTCCCGGACGTAGGAGTGCGTAACGGTCTCGTCGGGGAAGAGGTCGGCAAGCTTGCTGAATTCTGCGGCGCTCATGCTGTGGCTCCTGCTGTTTCGATGTCGGTACCGCTGTAATCGGCGTGGTGAGGGTTTTCCCAGATGACGGTCGCCCCCATGCCGAGGCCGACGCACATGGCCGTGACTCCGTAGCGGACGGAGGGATCTTCCTCGAACTGCCGGGCCAGCTGGTTCATGAGCCGGATGCCCGAGGACGCGAGGGGGTGGCCCACCGCAATGGCGCCGCCGTAGCGGTTGACACGGGGGTCGTCGTCGGCGATCCCAAAGTGCTCGAGGAAGCTCAGGACCTGGACAGCAAACGCTTCGTTGATTTCGAACAGGCCAATGTCCCCGATTTCCAGGCCGGCTTTGGCAAGTGCCTTTTCGGTGGAGGGGACAGGTCCGATGCCCATGAATTCCGGCTCAACACCCGCGTAGGCATAACTGACCAGCCGCATCTTGACGCCCAGCCCCAGTTCTGCCGCGGCATCGGAGGATGCCAGCAGCGCCGCCGTGGCGCCGTCGTTCAGTCCGGCGGCGTTGCCTGCCGTGACGCGGCCATGCGGACGGAACGGCGTCCGAAGGGCGGCAAGGTCTTCCAGCGTTGTCCCCGGGCGTGGCGGCTCGTCCACGGTGTTGACGGTCCAGCCCTCTCCGGGCTTCATGGTTGCCACGGGGACAAGGTCCGGCTGGATCAGTCCCGTGCCGTAGGCTGCCTGCAGCTTGTCCTGGGACGAGACTGCGTACGCGTCGGTGCGGTCCTTGGTGATGGCGGGAAAGCGGTCGTGCAGGTTTTCGGCGGTGTTGCCCATGTTGAGGGCGGCCGGGTCCACGAGCCGCTCGGACATGAAGCGCGGATTGGGGTCGGCGCCGTCACCCATCGGGTGGTTGCCCATGTGTTCCACGCCGCCGGCGATCACGACGTCGTAGGCGCCGAAGGCGATGCCGCCGGCGGTTGTGGTGACCGCCGTCATGGCTCCAGCGCACATGCGGTCGACGGCAAAGCCGGGAACCGTTCGGGGGAGTCCTGCCAGGAGGGCGGCAGTCCGCCCGATGGTGAGGCCCTGGTCGCCTGTCTGTGTGGTTGCCGCCACGGCCACCTCGTCGATGCGCTCGGCGGGCAGCCCTGGGTTGCGGCGCATCAGTTCGCGGATGCATTTAACCACCAGGTCGTCTGCCCGCGTGCCGGCGTAAATGCCTTTGTCTCCGGCCCGGCCGAACGGTGTGCGCACGCCGTCCACGAAGACGACGTCGCGGACAGCTCGATGGTTTCCGCTGCTTCGGTGTTGGCTCACGTGCTGCTCCTCATTGAGACGGGGGTGCCGGATCCTGACCGGGTGCCCGAGGGATCCGGGCGTCACCGAGCCCAATGTTACTTGTCAGTAACTTAGCGTGCAAGGAGCGGAATGCTAGGCGCCTTGGTCCCTGGCTTCCTTCGGCGGCAGAGGCTGTGGATTGAGGAACGCCTCCGTGATCAGAGGTGCCACGATCCCGATCTGCCACGGCCTGGCTCCCAGTCCCCGCAGTTCTTCGGCCACGGACGCTTCGCTGATCTCGGCCGGGGGGCGCCAGGCGATCCGACGCAGGTAGTCGGGCGTCAGCAGGTTCTCCAGCGGAAGATGCAGTTCGTCGGCCTTCTTCTGCAGAAGCGGCCGTGCGGTGGAGAGCCGTTCCGCGGCGGCTGGGTCGCGGTCTGCCCAGACCCGCGGCGGCGGCGGGGCGTTGGTGGGAAGGTGCAGGGGCGGAAGGTCTTCGAGGGCCCTGGCCGTGGCGATGCAGCGAAGCCAGCGCGGGGCCTCGCGCTGCGCTGCCCGGCCATGGAAGCCCTTGGTGCCCAGCAGTTGCGGCACAGTTGCCGGCATGGCTTTGGCGGCAGCCACAAGGGACGAATCGGGAATCAGCCGGCCCGGCGCCACATCCCGCTTCTGTGCCAGGGCGTCGCGTTCAAGCCACATCTCGCGGACTGCGGCGAGCTGGCGGCGGTCCCGGACCTGATGCAGACCGGATGTTTTGCGCCAGGGATCGATCCTTGGCGGTGCCAGTCCGGCTGCGAGGATCGCAGCGAATTCCTGCTCGGCGAACTCAAGTTTGCCGTCCGCTTCGAGCAGCTCAATGAGTTCCTCGCGGAGCTCGGTCAGGACTTCGACGTCGAGTGCAGCGTAGCGGAGCCAGGGTTCCGGCAGGGGGCGGGTGGACCAGTCGGCCGCCGAATGTTCCTTGGCCAGGCCGAAGCCCAGCAGCTGTTCGATGACTGCGGCAAGTCCCACGCGCGGCAGCCCGGCGAGCCGGGCGGCGAGCTCGGTGTCGAACAGCTTGTCCGGCCACATGCCGAGCTCGGAAAGGCAGGGGAGGTCCTGGCTGGCCGCGTGCAGGATCCATTCGACGCCATGCAGCGCATCGTTGATGATGCTCAGATTGTCAAAGGGTTCGGGATCGATGAGCCAGGTACCCGACCCCTCGCGGCGGATCTGGACCAGGAATGCCCGCTGGCCGTACCGGAAGCCCGAGGCCCGTTCGGCATCTACGCCGGCGGGTCCGGTTCCGGCGGCTATTGCTGCCGCACAGCGTTCCAGTCCTGACTGCGTCTCAATGACCAGCGGAACGCCGTCGCGGGGTGAATCGAGATCGATGACAACGGGGACGCGGCTGTCAAAGCCCTCGACGGAGATATGGGGGGTGGTTTCAGCAGCCGGAGCGCCAGCTGTGGTGTTTTCCAAATTTTCAGGGGTCATGATGGCCCCTAGTTTACCGGCAGCGCGCTGCCGGGCGGAGTCCCTGCCGCCGGAGGGCACTAGTTCCGGCGCCTGCGGGGGAGCGCAGACACGCCGTCGGGGAGCGGCGGCAGGCCCGCGAAGGTGCACACCATATCGGACCAGGCCTCCAGGTGGGCCTGGACGTCGGCACCCGCCGGGGTCCAGGAGGCGCGGAGTTCGATGTCTATCGATCCCGGCCTGTCGGCCAATGTGCCGAAGCTTTCCGAAAGGACGCGCGTGGCGGTTCCGCCGGCTGCCCTGTACGCCGCCTGGTGTGTCTCGAGGGCTTCCACGAGCCAGGTCCACGCAACGGAACCGAGCAT
Source organism: Arthrobacter sp. GQ119 (assembly GCF_059759125.1). Taxonomy (NCBI): domain Bacteria; kingdom Bacillati; phylum Actinomycetota; class Actinomycetes; order Micrococcales; family Micrococcaceae; genus Arthrobacter; species Arthrobacter sp. GQ119. The sequence continues at coordinate 19,195 of NZ_JCAXEA010000011.1, forward strand.
TTCGTCGTTGCCCATCTCCGGCTCAAGCTGGGCCCGGATATAGGTCACGATGCGGAATTCTCCGTCCCAGACCGCGGAGCCGTCAGGGTCGTGCAGCAGGATGAACCGCCCGGTGGCGAGTTCATCGTCGTCGGGGTCGTTGCCGCCGGCCGAGCGGGCAAGAGCGACGGCGGCCGGGCCGTGTTCCGCAGCGGATTGACTGCCGCGGCTGTGGGCGCCGATGACCTCGGCGCCGAGCGCAACGGCGAACGGCGCCAGCCGCGACGGCGCCGGGATCTCGTTCAGATGCAGCTCACTGCGGCATCGTGCTTTCCGGAGGGTCCCCAAGGCGTACAGAAATTCCGCGGGAACCTGGGCAAGTGCGTTCACAATCGCAGGGTATGCAATGGAGCCAGCGAAGGTCGGCAGGCTCGCCGCCGACCAGGGCAATCTGGCCGGTTCAATCCACAGCAGGGCATTCCGGGCCTCCTAATCAGCGGCCTGCGCCGCCCCGCCGGAGCCGGAGTCGGCGGCTTTCCGGTGCTGTGCCAGTTCGATCCGGATGGCCTCGACGAAGGCGTCCACGTCTTCCTCGCTGGTGTCGAAGGAGCACATCCAGCGGACCTCGCCCAGGGCTTCGTTCCAGTCGTAGAAGCGGAAGGATTTCCGCAGCTTGTCCGCCACTCCTTGGGGCAGGATGGCGAAGACGCCGTTCGATTCGGTTTTCTGCGTGGGTTCCACACCGTCAATGGTCTCCACAGCCTTGCGCAGCCGGGCCGCCATGGCGTTCGCGTGGGAGGCCGACCGCAGCCACAGATCACCCTCCAGCAGCGCGATGAACTGGGCGGACATGAAGCGCATCTTGGAGGCCAGTTGCATGTTCATCTTCCGCAGGAAGAGCAGGCCGTGGGCGGCTTCCGGTTTGAGGGCCACCACCAGCTCGCCGAACAGGAGGCCGTTCTTGGTGCCGCCGAACGACAGGATGTCCACTCCTGCATCGCGGGTGAAAGTCCGCAGGGGAACGCCAAGGTGCGCGGCGGCATTGGCCAGCCGGGCCCCGTCCATGTGCAGCTTCATGCCTTTGGCATGGACGTGCCGGGCGATCGCGCGCACCTCGTCCGGGGTGTAGCATGTGCCCAGTTCCGTGGTCTGGGTAATGGAGACGGCAAGCGGCTGGGCGCGGTGCTCGTCACCCCAGCCCCACGCCTCGCGGTCGATGAGCTCAGGGGTCAGTTTGCCGTCCGGCGTATGTACCTGCAGCAGCTTGATGCCGCCGATCCGCTCCGGCGCGCCGTTCTCGTCCATGTTGATGTGGGCTGTTGACGCGCAGATGACGGCGCCCCAGCGGGGAAGCAGGGACTGCAGCGACAGCACGTTGGCGCCGGTGCCGTTGAAGACGGGAAAGCATTCGATGCCTTCTCCGAAGTGCTGCTCCATGAGGTCCTGCAGCCGGGCGGTGTAGTCGTCCTCGCCATAGGACACCTGGTGTCCTTCATTGGCGGCCGCCAGGGCGGCCAGCACCTCGGGGTGGACCCCGGAGTAGTTGTCCGAGGCGAAGCCCCGGATTGACGCGTCGTGCAGCCGGGCCATGGTGCTGTTGTCAGCCGTTTCAACTGTGGTTGTCATCGCTTTGGTCACGCTTTCAGTCTAGGGAGTTGCCGCCGGGCCTGCCCGCGGTCACGGGGTCAGCAGGATCCGCTGCCCGTTCAGTTCGGCGGCCGGCTTTCCGAACAGCCCGACGACGGCCGCAGCCAGGTCTTCGACGTCCGTAAAGCCGGGAAACCTGCGTTCGGGGTGGCGGCTGCGCATGGCGGGGTCCACCAGCGCCTTCAGCACCAGGACGACGGCGGCGCTGTGCAGTTCTGGGCCGTCCTGCAGTTCAGGGGCGCTCGGCAGTCCAGGAGAGCTCTGCGATTCAGGTGAGCTCTGCCCCGCTGTTCCCTTTAGCTGGTCCCGCTGGAACCCGTCCGCCACGGCCATGGTCCAGGCCTCGGCGGCCGCCTTGGCTGCCACGTAGCTGGCGACCGCCGCGGAAGGTGCGGTGACCGCCGTCGACGACACCATGGCGAACCGGCCGGTGTCGGATGCCACGAGGTCGCCGTAGAACACCCTGGTGACATTCCGGAGGGTCGTCAGGGAACTGGTTTCCAGGAAGTCCCAGTCTTCGTCGCTTTGGTCGGCAATGCCCCGGGCGCCCCGCCAGCCGCCCACGAGGTGGATAACGCCGTCGATCCTGCCCGCCCTGCTTGTGAGCTCCTCGTGGAGTTCCCGGACGGAGGGCAGGACCGCGAGATCGCAGGTGAGCGGAGTGACTCCGCTGCCGGCCGCTTCCGCCGCGGCCGCGATCCTTGTGCTGTCAGACCCCACCGTGTAAACGGTGATGCCGGCCTGGGCCAGGGCGCGCGCCACGGCGATGCCCGATGGCCCGCTGCCGCCTGCAACCAGGACTGTGGGGGTACGGTCCGTCATCAGGCCGTCATCGCTTCCGCGGTGGGGCCGGGGTTGGCCGGATCCTGTGCCCCGGTGATGCCTGCCGTCGACTCGATCACAGGACGCATCTTCTTCTCCAATGCTTCGTAGAACATGGACAGCGGGAATTCGTCGTCCAGCACCTGGTCGGTGAGTCCGCGCGGCGGTCCGTCGAGCGGGAGGGCGCCGGGACCCTTGGCCCATACCGAGGCCGGGTTCGGCGTGAGCGTTCCCGCGACGAGCTCGTAGGCGGCCAGCCAGTGCGCCGTCTTCGGCCGGTCGATCGAACGCCAGTACAGCTCTTCGATGCGGGCGCCGAGTTCAATGACCGCTCCGGCAACGTTGTCCCAGTCGAAGCTGAGCCGGCTGTCGGTCCAGTGCAGCACACGGTGCTGGTGCAGCCAGGCGAAGAGCAGCTGGCCGCCCAGGCCGTCGTAGTTGCGGATCCGGCTGCCTGTGATGGCGAACCGGAAGATCCGGTCGAAAATGACGGCGTACTGGACGAGTTTTGCATGCCGGCGGGCCTCCGGATCGGACGCTTCGTCCTTTTCGATCCTCACGGATTCGCGGAAGGCCGTCAGGTCGCAGCGCAGTTCCTCCAGTGAGTACAGGAAGTACGGCATGCGCTGTTTGATCATGAAGGGATCAAAGGGCAGGTCGCCGCGCATGTGGGTCCGGTCGTGGATCAGGTCCCACATCACGAAGGTCTCCTCCGTGAGCTCCTGGTCCTCGAGGAGAGCGGCGGCCCCGGCAGGCAGTTCGAGGGACGTGATCTCAGCCGCAGCCCCGAGGACCCGGCGGAAGCGGGCGGCCTCGCGGTCGGCGAAGATGGCGCCCCAGGTGAACCGGGGTGTCTCACGGACGGCCACGGTCTCCGGAAACAGCACAGCGGAGTTTGTGTCATAGCCGGGTGTGAAATCAATGAAGCGGATGGGGACAAACAGCTTGTTGGAGTAGTCGCCTGCTTCGAGCCCGGCGATGAATTCGGGCCACACCACATCGATCAGTACGGCTTCAACCAGCCGGCTCGTGCTGCCGTTCTGCGTGTACATGGGAAAGACCACGAGGTGCTGGAGTCCGTTTTCGCGGTGCGCCTGGGGCTGGAAAGCCAGCAGCGAGTCCAGGAAATCCGGGACTCCGAACCCCGCCTCCATCCACCGCATGAAGTCGGCGCAAACGAGTTCGAGGTAGCGGGCGTCGTGCGGGAAGGACGGTGCGAGGGCTTCCACGGCCTCGATGATGGCAAAGACATGGCGACCCGCAGCAGCATGATGCGCATTTTCCGGTACGGAACCGTCCTGGGTCTGAAGGCCGCGCAGTGCCGTGGCGGCGGTCTTGAGACGCTGCCATTCGGGGTGGTCCGCGGAGATCCTGGCGGGGGCGGTGGTAACGGTGATGGTCATGTTCGGCGTCGCCTTCCTGGTTGCCTGAGCTTCTATGCCGAGCGTAACAAGCAGCCAGATCTGCTAATCCATTTTAAGCCTTAGCATAAGAAACTGTGGGGCTCGGAGGCCACTTTGGGCAGGCCAGGAGCAGCGGCAAACAGCCTCAGGAACCGCCCGGGCCGCTATCTGCGCTCTCCACCGGGACAAGCCTCAGGGAAACCGAATTGATGCAGTACCGCTGGTCCGTGGGCGTCTCGTAGCCCTCACCCTCAAAGACGTGCCCCAAATGGGAATCGCAGGCCGAGCACCGCACCTCGACGCGGTCCATGCCGAGGGTGCGGTCGTGGATGTAGCGGACTCTGCCTTCGGCCAAGGGAGCCCAGAAGGACGGCCAGCCGCAGTGCGAATCGAACTTCTCCTTGCTCGTGAAAAGCTCGGTACCGCAGGCCCTGCACTGGTAGACGCCTGCGGTATGGGTGTCCCAGTACTCACCGGTGTAAGGCCGTTCGGTGCCCGCCTGGCGGAGCACATGGTATTCCTCAGGCGTCAGTTCCCGGCGCCACTCGTCTTCGCTCCGGACGACCGGGGCGCCCACCGTGTTCTCAGCTTTTTCTGGAGTGCTCATAGCCAAATCAACGCTCAGGAGTCCCCGATAAATCCCGAGCCTGCATACAGGTGCAGCACGGGAAGGCCCAGGCGGTCCTGCGCCTTGTTTGCCCAGTCAGTGTGAAAGGTGTCAGCCACGGCGTGTGGTCGGGTGACGACGACAGCCTGGACGGCGCCGAGCTCCTTCACCTTGGCCACGAGGCCGTTGACGGCCTCGCCGTCCACCACCTCGCCCGACACTCCGCCGCCGATGCCCTCGAGCGCGTCCACCGAGACGGACAGGGTCTCGGCCGCCGCAGCCCGTTGTTTCTCCGGGTCCGGTGCGTGCGAGGTCAGCTCGCGGAAGGCCTTGGCGATGTCCAGCATCGAGAGGTTCTCGAGGAAGTCCACGATCAGATGCCGCTCCGTGTTGGCGGGGACCAGCACGACCAGGGGCATGTCACCTCCGTTCACGAGGCGTTCGATGTTGCGGCGGTCGTCCGCACCCAGCGGCTCTTCTGTGAGAATGACGATTGGATCGCTCATGCCATCAGCCTAGCCCGGCGGCACCGCGCCCGCATGCTTTTGTGGCCGGATGTGCCTTGGACGCCGACTCCGGCAAGAATGGTGCAATGGACTCCTCCTTCCGGCCCGGCACAGAGCTGCTGCGCCACCTGGTTCCCGGTGCCCGTGAGCACCAGGCTCCGCACCTCTTGAAAAGCACACACCTCCTGAACAGCACGGATCGCCTGAGCAGCACTGATCTCTCGAAGGCCACAGGCCAGCAGGACACCCCCATGAGCCTCCGCGCCAAGTGGACCCTCGGCGGAATTATCGCGGGCAGCGCCGCAGCAGCCCTCCTGGGCGCCGGCTCATCGGCTCTCGCCCTGTACTTTGCCCGCCGCGTGCTCACCCCCGCCCGGTCTCGGGTGGCCGACCAGGAAGTGCTGGCAGTGATCAGGGAAGGGAGGGGGCTGCAGGTCATCCTTGCGGCGACGCCCGAGACGATCCAGGACGGCGTTTACAGCCTCTTTTTCGACGGCGGCAACGGCCACGCCCGCATCGGCAGGATCCTGTCCTATTCGCCGTCTGAACGCACTGTCCTGCGCGAGGTGGAGGCCGTGTACCAGGGAAATCTGGAAACCGCCCGCCGGGGCTGGTGGGGAGGCGCCGCTTATCCGAATCCCTTCGCCGTCGGGCTTGCCTCGCAGGAGGTGGCTGTTGAGGTTGAGGGCGGTACGGCCCCTGCCTGGCTGATCCCCGCTGAGCCGGACGCCGAAGTCTGGGCCATCATGGTCCATGGCCGCGGTGCGACCCGCCAGGAAAGCCTGCGGGCGGCCAGGGCTGCTCACGAGCTGGGACTGCCCGGCCTTCTCATTTCCTACCGCAACGACGGGCTCGCGCCCTCTGCGCCCGATGGCAGGTATGGCCTGGGATCCACAGAGTGGCGCGACGTCGACGCCGCGATCGAGTTCGCGCTGGCCCGCGGCGCCAAGGAGGTCGTGCTCTTCGGCTGGTCCATGGGCGGCGCCATCTGCCTGCAGACCGCGGACCTTTCGAAGCACCGGAACGTCATCCGCGCCATGGTTCTGGACGCGCCCGTCATCGACTGGGTCAACGTGCTGGCGCACCATGCTGAACTCAACAGGATTCCGTCCGCCGTCGGCCGTTACGGCCAGCTGATGATGGGCCACCGCCTCGGGCGCCGCCTCACGGGCCTGGCAGCCCCTGTTGACCTGAAATCCATGGACTGGGTGGCCAGGGCCGTGGAACTCCGGACCCCAACGCTTATCGTCCACAGCGTTGACGACGAATACGTCCCCTACGGGCCGTCCGCCCTCCTCGCAGAGAAGAATCCGGAAATGGTCACCTTCGAGGCGTTCGAGAAGGCGCGGCACGCCAAGGAATGGAACGCCGATCCTGCGAGGTGGGAGAGCCTGGTCAAGGCGTGGCTGCAGCAGCAGCTGGCGCCCCGGCTCAATCCCGGACAAACCTCCGGTCCGGGCCCGGACCCGGACCCGGACCAGGAAGCGGAAGCGGAAGCGGAAAATCGCCTGCGCGATTAGCCCGGACTGTCGCCAGTCCTGGGGGAGCCTGTGCCGATGGGAGCCGTGACGGCTTTGGTCAGGCGCACCAGGTCCCGGGGATCGAGCTCGATGTCGAGTCCCCGCCGGCCGCCGGAGACGAGGATAGTGGACAGCGCCAGGGCGCTGTCGTCGAGCACCATGGGGGAGGGCTGCCGCTGGCCCAGCGGAGAGATCCCGCCCAGGACGTACCCCGTCCGCCGTTCGGCGGCCCCCGGATCGGCCATCGCTGCCTTCTTGCTTCCTAAGGCGGCGGCCAGGGCCTTGAGGTCCAGGCTTCCGCTCACGGGTACGACGCCGGCCGCGAGCCTGCCGTCCACCTCCACCATGAGCGTCTTGAAGACCCTTGCCGGATCCATCCCCAGAACTTCGGCGGCTTCCAGCCCGTAGCTGGCAGCTGCTGGGTCGTGGCTGTAGGGATGCAGGGTAAAGGGAACGCCTGCCGCAGCCAGGACGGCTGTGGCAGGCGTTGCCTGTGACGTGTTCTTTCGCGCCATGTGATCCTGGATCCGAATCCGTGGATGTGGAGCGGCTAGCTTTGCAGCCGGGCGGAGGCGGCAACCTTGCGCTTGATACGCCCCAGCATGGCTGTCATTCCGCGCATCCGCAGCGGCGTGATGGCCCGGGTCAGGCCAAGCAGCTCGGGCATGTCGTCGGGCACGGCAAGGATTTCTTCTGCCGTGAGTCCATCCAGGCCCTCATGGAGCACGCCCGCGAACCCACGCGTTGTGGGGGCTTCGGGAGGAGCCTTGAAGAACAGCCGGAAGGCGGAGGGCCCGCCGTCGTTCTTTTCGGTCTCAATGGTGAGGAACAGCGGTGACTGGCACTCGACCACCTGCTCCAGAAGCTCGGGGTGGTCCTGGAGCCGCTCCGGCAGTTCGGGCAGGCCGCGGGAGAACTCCAGCAGCAGCTGGAGCCGCTCCGGCTCGCTCAGTGCCTGGAAGTCATCGACAATTTCCGCCAGTGCGGTGGGCAGTGCATAAGTACTCATCACTTCAAGCTTACGCAGTTTGCCCCCGCACGGCCCGTTTCTTACGCTGTTTGCGTGACGCCGAGGGGAAGGGAGCCGCGCTCGGCACCCTTGACGATCGGCACACGGACGGCGTTGCCCCATTCCGTCCAGGATCCGTCGTAGTTCCGCACGGACTCAAAGCCGAGAAGGTACTTGAGCGCAAACCACGTGTGGCTGGAGCGCTCACCGATGCGGCAGTAGGCCACGACGTCATCGCCCTCGGACAGGCCTGCTTCGCCCAGGTAGAGCGCCTCGAGTTCCGGCCGGCTGCGGTACGTGCCGTCTTCGGCCGCCGCTCGCGCCCACGGAATCGATGCTGCTGTGGGGATGTGTCCGCCGCGGAGTGCGCCTTCCTCCGGGTAGGCGGGCATGTGGGTGCGCTGTCCCGTGTATTCCTCGGGGGAGCGGACGTCGATGAGCGGCTTGCCGAGGTGGGCAAGGACGTCCTCCTTGAAGGCGCGGATCGGCGCGTCGTTGCGTTCGACGACGGGGTAGTCACCGACGGCCGGCGACGGCACGTCCGTGGTGAGCTCGCGGCCTTCCGCGATCCACTTGTCGCGCCCGCCGTCGAGCAGGCGGACGTCCTCGTGGCCGAAGAGGGTGAAGACCCAGAGCGCGTAGGCGGCCCACCAGTTCGACTTGTCGCCGTAAATCACGACGGTGCTGTCGCGTGAGATGCCCTTCGCGGCGGCCAGCGCGGCAAAGGCCTTGCCGTCCACGTAGTCCCGGGCAACTTCATCATTCAGGTCCGTGTGCCAGTCGACCTTGACCGCGCCGGGGATGTGCCCGGTCTCGTACAGCAACACATCTTCGTCGGACTCGACGACTACGAGCTTGCCGTCTCGGAGGGCACCGCCTTCAATGGCTGCGGCGAGCCACTCCGTGGAAACCAGCCGCTCGGGGTGGGCGTAGGCGGCGAACTTGTCATTCTGCTCAACTGGGTAGGACATGCGTATGGCCTTTCACTGAAACGGTCACGTCAGACCGACGGGGAAACCGGCCGGTCACTGCTTTCAACACTAGTCACGGGCCGTGCTGAAAGCTCCCCTGCGTTAACAGGACGAAATGTGCGCTTAGTCACGTGCGGCGGCAGGGGTTGTCCGGGGCTCATGGGGGCGGTACCAATGCCGGTATCCTTTCTGGGGATAAGTCACCAGCAGAACGGACCACCTTGGTACAGATCGAAAAGCTTGCCACCCGGACGCCGGCAGTCTCGGTGGATGAACTCCTCAAGGGTTTCTACCCGTCGCCCAGGTTCGGGCAGGTGTCGTTCTCGAGCTACCGGCCCGATCCTGCCCAGCCCAGCCAGGCGGCGGCAGTACGCGCACTTGAATCGTTCGCGGGCGGCGTGGGGTCCGGCGACGGGGCGGGACTTTTCAAGAGGCTCTTCGCCAAGAAGGATGTATCCAGGGCCGGCATCTACCTCGACGGCGGATTCGGCGTCGGCAAGACCCACCTGCTGGCATCCCTGTGGCACGCTTCCCCCGGGCCGAAGGCGTTCGGCACGTTTGTGGAATACACCAATCTCGTGGGCGCCCTGTCCTTCCGGAAAACGGTTGAGGCGCTGAGCTCCTACAAACTGGTGTGTATCGATGAGTTCGAGCTGGACGATCCGGGAGACACCGTGCTCATGTCACGGCTCATGCGCGAACTCGCGGACGCCGGCGTGAAGCTGGCCGCCACGTCCAATACCCTGCCCGGGTCCTTGGGCGACGGCCGGTTCGCCGCCGTCGACTTCCAGCGGGAGATCCAGGTCCTGGCCGACCAGTTCGACGTGATCAGGATCGACGGAGAGGATTTCCGCCACCGTGGCCTGCCCGCAGCGCCTTCTCCGTTGCGGAACAGCGAGCTCCACGCCCACATGAAGGCCGAGTTCGACGGCCAGACGGTGGCCGAGGACGACTTCAAGTCACTCATCGCGCATTTGGCCGGTGTCCACCCGAGCCGCTACCGGAAGCTCATCGACGGCGTGGACGGCGTTGTCTGGCGGGATGTGGAAACCATCACCGAACAGGCCGTTGCGCTGCGGTTCGTGGTTCTGGCCGACCGGCTGTACGACAAGGATGTTCCGATCCTGGCCAGCGGGGTTCCGTTCGACAAGCTGTTCACCGAGGAAATGATGACCGGCGGCTACATGAAGAAGTACTTCCGGGCGGTCTCCCGACTCACCGCGCTGGCCCGCGAAGGCCAGAACCACGAACCGGCTCTCTAGGCCTTAAACGCAGTAGGGCGCGTTAGACGCAGGGCTTTAAACGCCAAGGGCACCGGTGCCGCCTCTCGGCAGGACCGGTGCCCTGGTTGACGTGTCGGGGCAAATGCCCGGGCAAATCCTTTGTTACGGAGCCTTGTCGACCGGCGGCACGGCGGGGCGTGCCTGGGTCTCATTCGGCTTTCCGTCTGCATTGTCAACGAAGTTGGAAGCGCCATTCTGGACTTTATCTACGTGGCCGGCATACTTGCCGCCCGTCTTCGAGTCGACGAAGTCGCCGCCTTTTTGGATGCCGTCCTTGATGGCCTGCTCGTTGCCGCGGATCAGACCCTGAGCCTTGCCCTTTAGATCGTCAATTAATCCCACGAGCACCTCCCTTCAATCGCGGAGCCAGTTCGCTCCTCCGCAGTCGATCCTAGCCCTCGGGAGGACATATGCCAAGGTCCAGTTGACAACTTCTGTCACACGGTGTGAAGACATGAAAAAAGCAGCTCCTGGGGGAGCTGCTTTGTGGTGGGCGATACTGGGATCGAACCAGTGACCTCTTCCGTGTCAGGGAAGCGCGCTACCGCTGCGCCAATCGCCCGGAACCGGATAACCGGCTAATCCTGGGTTCGAATCCGTAAGGATGTAAGAGAGCGGACGACGAGATTCGAACTCGCGACATCCACCTTGGCAAGGTGGTGCTCTACCAGCTGAGCTACGTCCGCACATGAAGCACGATCCGGAAAGTCCGGACGTTCAACAACAAGCAAGTTTCCTTGCTCTGGTGGGCGATACTGGGATCGAACCAGTGACCTCTTCCGTGTCAGGGAAGCGCGCTACCGCTGCGCCAATCGCCCATTGCATCCGGCAGCACCGGAAACCATGGTTTTCACCGAGGTGGGTACGGGATTCGAACCCGTGTATACGGCTTTGCAGGCCGCTGCCTCGCCTCTCGGCCAACCCACCGTGTAAGCATAGATTCCTGGGAATCCAGCCGTGACAGTGTCCTGCGAGCGGACGACGAGATTCGAACTCGCGACATCCACCTTGGCAAGGTGGTGCTCTACCAGCTGAGCTACGTCCGCATTTTGGAGCGGTGATTCCTTGCCGTGAGCGGCATTTCCTCGCGTTCCAACGAGTAAAAACTCTATAGGAGGTTCAGGGAATCTCCAAATCGTCCTCCACTGCGGCTTCGTCAACCGGTCTACTTCCTTGAATTCTAGGGAAATTTTTGAATTACAGGGGTGTAGTTCACGGTGTTCATGCGCCGGGGCCTGCTGCCGGACTGCCTGCCAGGTCACTGCCTCTTGGCTCCCTCGTCCGTGGGTAATCGCCGGCTCTTCCCGGCGGGTGCCGTCCGATTTCCGTAAACGCCACATCGTCCGCTAGCATTCAAATGCATCGGGGCGATTGGCGCAGTGGTAGCGCGCTTCGTTCACACCGAAGAGGTCACTGGTTCGAACCCAGTATCGCCCACCGATGGAAGGTCCGTTCCGCACAGGGAAACCTGCGTGGGGCGGACTTTTCTGTTTCCGGACCTTACTGTCAGCCCCCTGTGAAAGAGTCTTGCCATGACTGATCCACTCCTCGCCCACGCCACGGAATATGGCCGGATGTACGCGCGCTCCACCACGGAGGCGTTCTCAGTTCCTTCCATCACCACGGTGATCGGTCAGCAGCCGCACGGCCTGGACGGCTGGTTTGGGTACATGGGGGCGAGCAGCCTGGCGAAGGATCCTTCGCTGCCGGAGATCCTTGGAAGTCCGGCCAAGGTCCGGCAGGCCGTGAACCGGGCGGCCAAGGCGGCGGAGGCTTACCGCGACGAGGCTGCCCAGCGCGGCGACCGCGTCCACAACTACTGCGAACAGGTCGCCCTGCGGGCCTTGGGCCGTCCGCATCAGATGCCGGAAGCCCGGGAGGCCCTGGCCTCCAACGGCGAGGAGGCCTTCGCGGCCCGCTTCGACGAGTGGTGGCAGCTGTTCCGCGTGGAGCCCGTGGCTCCGGAGATCACAGTATGGAACAAGACCGTTGGATATGCCGGAACCCTGGACCTCGTGGCCAAAATCAACGGGCGGACCTGCCTCATTGACTACAAGACCAAGGGGACTACCCGGGACGGCCAGGTTAAGCCGCTGGATGACAAGGTGGTCATGCAGCTCGTTGCCGGAATGAAGGCGGAGGAGAGTCTTGTGGACGCCGTGGCGGGGGAGTGGGAACCGTGGCGGCATGGCGACTCTCCGGTGCTGCTGGCGGTCGCCATCGGCGAAACCGAGGTTCGTCCGGTGCGGGCGAACCCCGAGGTGCTGCGGCATCACTGGTGGAAGTTCTGCGCGCTGCGCCGCGTCTGGGAAATGTCCGCGGACACCCTTAGCGCCGGGCCCGCCCTGCTCCCGGTGGCGCCGCCGGTGTTTGTCTGAGCGGAACTTCACCGGCTGCAGGAGGCGGACCAGCGCCGGGGCGGCCCCGGCAGGGCGGCAGCAACTAAACTGGTCTGGATCCGTTACCGTTCACCGTGAGGAAATGACTGCAGATGGCAATACTGAATATCCGTATCATCGGCGATCCCGTGCTGCGCACGGTTGCTGAGCCTGTCACGGAATTCGGGCCGGAGCTGGCCAGGCTCGTTGCCGACATGACCGAAACCATGGAGGACGTGGACGGCGCCGGCCTCGCCGCGCCGCAGATCGGCGTCAGCCTCCGGGTGTTTACCTACCGGATTGGCGGCGTCGAAGGCCACGTCATCAACCCCGTGCTGGAGAACAGTGAGGATGTTCAGCCCGACGAAGTGGAAGGCTGCCTGTCCATTCCAGGCCTCGGCTTCCCCGTCCGGCGCTTTCGGACCACCCGTGTAACCGGCGTCGACATCAACGGAAACCCCGTCTCGCTCGAGGGGGAGGGGATGCTGGCCCGCTGCTTCCAGCACGAGACCGACCACCTTGACGGCATTCTCTTCACCGACAGGCTCGAAGGAGAGGACCGCAAGGCTGCGCTGCGCTCCATTCGCAACGCGAACTATGACGCCATTACTGAGCGGACGACGGCGAAGCGTGCCAAGACTGTCGGCTCCAGTTTCGGGGGCGGCAGTTTCGGGACCGGAACATCCGGTGCAGGCAGCTTCGGCGCCGCCGAATGAGGGTCCTCTTCGCTGGAACACCGGCCGTAGCCGTGCCGTCGCTGGATGCACTGGTCGATGCCGGATTCGACGTCGTCGCAGTGCTGACCCGGCCGGACGCGCCGATCGGCCGGAAACGCGTGCTCACGCCGTCGCCCGTTGCCGCCCGCGCGGCGGAGTTGGGCATCGACGTCATCCACGCTGCCCGCGTGGACGCCGACGTCACAGCCAGAATTGCGGCATTCCGTCCTGACGTCGCGGCCATCGTCGCCTACGGCGGCCTGGTGCCGCGCGCGGCCCTGGATATCCCGCAACACGGCTGGATCAACCTCCATTTCTCGCTTCTGCCAGCCTGGCGCGGCGCTGCACCCGTGCAGCGCTCCGTCATTGCCGGTGACGACATCACCGGCGCCGTGACCTTCCAGCTTGAGGAGGGGCTCGACACTGGTCCCGTCATTGGAACACTCACCGAACCGGTCCGGCCCGATGACACCTCCGGAACGCTGCTGGACCGGCTGTCCCACAGCGGAGCCGTGCTGCTCGCCCAGACCCTGTCCGCCGTCGGCTCCGGCGCTGCGTCACCGCAGCCGCAGCAGGGCGAGGTGTCGCTGGCGCCGAAGCTGACCATCGAGGACGGCCGGATCAACTGGTCGGAACCGGCCCTTGCCATCGGCCGGCGGGCGCGGGGGGTCACTCCGGAACCGGGAGCGTGGACCACCCTCGACGGCCAGCGGCTGAAGCTCGAGCCCGTGGTGCCGCGGCCCGAGGGTCCTGCGCTGGCACCTGGAGCAGTGGCGCTCGACGGCAAAAACGTGCTGGTGGGAACCGGATCGCACCCCGTGCAGCTGACCCGTGTCCAGCCTGCGGGAAAGAAAATGATGTCTGCGGCCGACTGGGCCCGCGGACAGGCCTCCCTTGAAAGCGTGGTGTTCGAATGAGCGAGTCCGGTACAAGCGGCAGCGGCCGTGGGAAAGGCCCTCAAAGCGCCGGACAGGGCGGCCAGCGCGGGATCCAGCGTGGCAGGGACGGCAGCCGCCGGAACGCCCAGGGCAGGGAGCGCAACCGCGGCCCGCAGCGCAATTACACCGAAAACGCACCCTCCCAGCGCACCCGGCGCGCCGACCCCGCCAGGCTTGTCGCATTCGAAGTGCTGCGCGCCGTCGCGTCCGAGGACGCCTACGCCAACCTGGTCCTGCCGGCGCGGATCCGGCACCACGGGCTGGACAAGCGCGACGCCGGGTTCGCCACGGAATTGAGCTACGGCGCACTGCGCGGCCAGGGGACGTACGACGCCGTCCTGGCCCGCTGCGTGGACCGGCCGCTGGACCAGCTCGACCCCGCCGTCCTCGACGCCCTGCGCATTGGTGCGCACCAGCTGCTCGCCATGCGCGTTCCCGCCCATGCGGCGCTGGACCAGACGGTGGGACTGGCACGCGCCGTGATCGGGGCCGGGCCGTCCACGCTCATCAACGCCGTGCTGCGCAAGGTCGCCGCCCACACACTCGAGGATTGGCTGGACCTGCTGGTCATCAACGAGACGGACGCCGTCAAAGTGGCGGCTGTACGTTACGCCCATCCCGAGTGGATTGTGCGTGCGTTCAGGCAGTCGCTGGTGGCGCACGGCAGGCCGGTCACCGAAATCGACGATCTCCTCGAGGCGGACAACGCAGCCCCGGTGGTCAACCTGGTGGCGCTGCCCGGGCTCGGCAGCCTGGACGAGGCCCTCGAGAACGGCGCGGCGGCCGGTGAACTCGTCGAAGGTTCCGCGCTGTCCAGCGGCGGTGATCTCGGACGGCTCTCCTCGGTCCGGGAGGGAACCACGCGCGTCCAGGATGTCGGTTCGCAACTCGTGGCCCGCGCCCTCGCCGCCGTCGACCTTGGGAATACGGGCAGCAAGGATAGCGGCGCCGCCGCGGAGTCAGGTGAATCCTGGCTTGACCTGTGTGCCGGGCCAGGCGGCAAGGCTGCACTCCTCGGCGCACTTGCCCACCAGCGTGGAGCCACGCTTTTAGCCAACGAGCCCGCACCCCACCGCGCCAAACTTGTCCGGCAGGCCCTGGGCGCCGTTCCCAGGGAGGCGTGGCACGTGCGCACGGGGGATGGCAGGGAGGTCGGCGAGGAGCAGGCGGAACGCTTTGACCGCGTGCTTGTTGACGTCCCCTGTACGGGACTCGGCGCCTTGCGCCGCCGGCCCGAGTCCCGCTGGCGCCGCACGCCGAAAGACCTGACCGACCTCGGTCCGCTGCAGCGGGACCTGCTCAAGTCTGCTCTGGACGCGGTGAAGCCCGGCGGCGTCGTCGCGTACGTGACCTGTTCGCCGCACCCCGCGGAGACCACCGCCGTGGTCAGTGACGCGCTGCGCAAGCGTGACGACCTCGAGCTCTTGGATGCGGGCAGCGCCCTGGATGCGGTCAGCCTGACCGGGCAGCTGAACGCCGGCCACGAACAGACGGCCCAGCTGTGGCCACATATCCACCGCACCGACGCCATGTTCCTGGCCCTGATCCGCAAAAAGCGCTGATCTGCAAGAAACCCTGATTCACTCAGAGCGTTAAATCCCTCTCCGCGAAAGGACCCGCATGCCCCAGTGCTGCATCAACCCGAGCATCCTCTCCGCAGATTTCGTGAATCTCGAAGCCGAGCTGCAGCGCATCAGCAACGCCGATTCGGTGCACGTGGACGTGATGGACAACCATTTCGTTCCGAACCTGACCATCGGACTGCCGGTGGTGCAGCGGATCCAGGCCGTGAGCCCGGTTCCGCTGGATGCCCACCTGATGATCTCCGACGCCGACCGGTGGGCTCCGGACTACGCAGACGCCGGCATCGCCTCGGTGACGTTCCACGCGGAGGCGTCCATAGCGCCGGTGAAACTGGCCCGTGAGCTCCGGGCCCGCGGATCGAAGGCCGGCATGGCGCTGCGGCCCGCAACAGCCGTGGAACCGTACCTGGACATGCTTCCTGAGCTGGACATGCTGCTGATCATGACCGTGGAACCCGGATTCGGCGGACAGTCCTTCCTGGACCTTACGCTCCCGAAGATCCGGCGCGCCCGTGCCGCGATCGACGGATCCGGCGTCGGGGTGGCGCTCCAAGTGGATGGCGGCATCACAGAGGAGACGATCCTGCGCGCGGCGGAGGCCGGAGCCAACGTGTTTGTCGCGGGCTCGGCCGTCTATGGCGCTGCCGATCCGGCCGATGCCATCGACCGGCTGCGCAAGGCCGGCTCGCTGTAACCGCAAGCTCCCGCGATGGCGTTCCGTGACGGTCCATGGCAGGGAATACCCGGAGCATGCTCTGGGTTGTGTCAGAATAGCAACACACAATACGTGCTCCGGGGTCGGTGTAAGTCCGAACCGGCGGTGACAGTCCGCGACCCGCGAGCCGGTGTTCTCCCAGGAGGACCCGGCGGACGGTTGAACCGGTGAAATTCCGGTACCGACAGTTAAAGTCTGGATGAGAGAAGCACGTACGGCTGTATCTGTGGCGCCTGCCGGCGTCGCAGCATTGCACTGTCGTATACCCCCGGAGCCTTAGCGGTTCTAGAGGGAAGGAACGACACATACGCATGGACGCCCGTACCGTGTGGCCGGATCCGGCGGTAGCCACGTGACCATCCAGCCGATCCACGCCTTCAGTGCCTCCGAAACCCACGCAATGGACGCTGCCTTGGAAGCCGCCCTGCAGGGACCGCGAGGCGCCAATCCCCTGGTGGGTGCCGTCGTCGTCGGCCCCGACGGCCGTCAGTTGGCGACCGGCCACCACCGCGGCGCCGGAACGGCGCACGCCGAAGCCGATGCCATAGCGGCCGCCGTCGCCGCCGGGGTGGACCTCAATGGCGCCACAATGGTGGTCACGCTGGAACCCTGCAACCACGTGGGACGCACCGGGCCCTGCGCGCAGGCGATCATCGACGCCGGAATAGCGAACGTGGTGTATGCCGTTGACGACCCCCACGATCCCGCGGCCGGCGGGGCAGCAACCCTCCGCGCCGCAGGGGTCAGTGTCCGCAGCGGACTGGCAGCCGAGCGCGCCCTGGAACTCAACCGCCGCTGGTTCGAGGCTGTCGGGGACAAGCGCCCGTTCGTGACGCTGCACATCGCCCAGACGCTGGACAGCCGCATCGCCGCAGAAGACGGCACGAGCCAGTGGATTTCCTGCCCGGAATCGCTGGCGGACAACCACGCCATCCGGCGCCGGATCGACGCCATCCTCGTCGGCACGCAGACAGTTTTGGTGGACAACCCGCGTCTCACAGCAAGGGACGCGCATGGTGAAGCCTTCGGCGAGCAGCCGCTCCGGGCGGTCATGGGTCTTCGTGAAATCCCGGAAGACGCCGCCGTGCGCGGGGACGACGGCAAGGTTCTCCACCTTCCCACCCGTGACCCGCGTGAAGCACTGGACCTGCTGTTCTCGGCAGGGGCACGGCACGTCATGGTGGAGGGCGGCTCCAGGATCCTGAGTGCCTTCCTGTCAGAAGGCCTCGTGGACGAACTCGTCGTCTACCTGGCGCCCACGCTGCTCGGATCCGGAACCCCGGCCCTCAACGGCCTGGGCATCGCCACCCTTGCCGATGCCCAGCGGTGGGAGTGGGATGCGGCCTCCGGCGGTGCCGTCCAGACGCTGGGCAGGGATCTGCGGCTGCACCTCCTGCCGGAACGGCCGTCCGGGCCCCGCGCAAATGAAGACCCCGTGTCCGCAGCGGCACATTCAGCAACGTCAATTGATTCACAACCAGCCCGCACAGCAGCGGGCGCAGCCATGGGAGGCTACTGATGTTCACCGGAATTATCGCCGAGCAAGGGAAGGTCCTCTCCGTGGACCGGAACGGGGACACAAGCGCAACGTTGCGCCTGCACGCCCCCGGCACGGCCGACGGCCTGCCCTTGGGCGGCTCGATCGCCGTCAACGGCGTATGCCTCACGGCGACCGCGATTGACGGGAAGGACTTCAGCGTCGACGTCATGGGCGAAACCCTCATGCGCAGCACCATCGGCGACCTCGCCGCCGGCGACGCCGTCAATCTTGAACGCTGCGTTCCGGCGGGCGGCCGGCTGGACGGCCATGTTGTCCAAGGCCACGTGGACGGCGTCGGCGAGCTGCTGGAACGCGAGGCCCAGGGCAACTGGGAACGGCTCCGTTTCGGAGTGCCGCAGCGGCTGGCACGCTACATCGCCGAAAAGGGATCCATCGCCATCGACGGCGTCTCCCTCACTGTCACGGCCGTCAGCCCCGCGCCGGAAGCGTCGCCCTGGTTTGAAGTGGGGTTGATCCCGACCACCCTGGCTGACACCGGACTTGGTGCTAAGCCGGTCGGCGGAAAAGTGAACCTCGAAGTCGACGTGCTGGCCAAGTACACCGAACGGCTGCTGGCCTTCAGCGGCTCTGCAACCGGAACCGGCACTGCAACCGGAACGGAGGGCCAGGCATGAGCGCGGCAAAGCTGGAGCCGGCCGTAACCGGCACCACCGTCGCGCTCGATCCGATCGAGGACGCTATCCGGGCAATCGCGGCGGGGCGGCCGGTACTGGTTGTTGACAACGAGGATCGCGAAAATGAAGGCGACATCATCTTCGCGGCCCAGCACGCAACGCCTGCCCTGATGGGCTGGACCATCCGCTACAGCTCGGGCGTCATCTGCGTTCCGCTAGACGGCCCCCGCGCGGACGCCCTGGACCTGCCGCCCATGGTGGAGGTCAACCAGGATTCGAAGGGCACCGCCTATACCGTCTCCTGTGACGCCGCCGCCGGCGTCAGCACCGGCATCTCCGCCACGGACCGTGCTTTGACGGCCAGGGTCCTCGCGGACCCCCGCAGCGAACCCGCTGCGCTGACCCGGCCCGGGCATATTTTCCCATTGCGCGCGGTTAATGGGGGAGTGCGTGAGCGCCCCGGCCACACCGAAGCGGCCGTGGACCTGTGCCGGCTCGCCGGTCTGCAGCCGGTGGGCGTGATCGCGGAAGTTGTGTACGACGACGGTGAAATGATGCGGCTGGACGGCCTGCGGGTGTTCGCTGCGGAGCACGGTTGCCCCTTGGTTTCGATCGAGGATCTCGTTGCCTATATGGAAGCGAGCGACAGTGTATCTTCACAGGAGAGCAGGCCGGAGCCCAGTCCGGCTGGAGAAGGGAAATGACAATGAGCGGATCTCAAGCTGCGCAGGCGAGCAGCAACGGCCGGGTACCGCACCCGGTAAGCGGCGGCCCTGTGGTCCAGCTGCCCGGCGCGTTCGGAAACTTCGTGACACAGGCCTGGACCGATCTGATCACGGGCGCCGAGCACCTCGCTGTCAGCTCGCCCAATCCTCCGAAGGACGGCCAGGCGCCGCTCGTCCGGCTGCACTCCGAATGCCTCACCGGCGACGTCTTCGGATCCTACCGCTGCGACTGCGGCGAGCAGCTGGCCTACGCCCTGGAAATGATCGAGGCAAACGGCGGAACGCTCCTGTACCTCCGGGGCCAGGAAGGCCGGGGCATCGGTCTGGCTAACAAGATCAAGGCCTACGCCCTGCAGGAAGCCGGGTTCGACACCGTTGAGGCCAACGAGCAGCTCGGCCTGCCCGTGGACGCCCGGTGCTACAACGCCGCCGCCCAGATCCTTGCCGAAATGGGTCTGCACGAGATCCGGCTGCTGAGCAACAACCCGGACAAGCAGAACCGCCTGGCGAATGCGGGCGTCAAGGTCGTGGAAATGGTTCCCACCGAGGTGCCCTCCCGGGAACAGAACATCCGCTACCTGCAGACCAAGAAAGACCGCATGGACCACATGCTGACCCTGGATGCACAGGGTGCAGGAGTGCCGGGAAGCGGCGCGGACACTTTTGACCACGAACAAGACTGAACGGATCAGGAACTAATTCATGAGCGGACACGGCGCACCCCGGATCGACCTCACCACACTCAATCCCGCGGAGACCTCAAAGCTGCGGCTGGCCATCGTGGCGGCGAGCTGGCATACCCAGATCATGGACGGGCTCCTGGACGGTGCGTTGCGCGCCGCCAAGGATGCCGGCATCAGCGAGCCCACCGTGCTGCGCGTACCCGGCAGCTTTGAGCTCCCGGTCGCAGCGGCGCGGCTGGCGCCGCATTTTGACGCTGTCGCGGCGCTCGGCGTCGTCATCCGCGGCGGCACGCCGCATTTTGACTACGTCTGCCAGGCCGCAACGTCGGGGCTCACGGACGTCAGCGTCAACACCGGCGTGCCGGTCGGCTTTGGTGTGCTGACCTGCGACACCGAAGAGCAGGGCCTGGACCGGGCCGGCCTGCCGGGCTCCTCGGAGGACAAGGGGCACGAGGCTGTTACGGCCGCGCTGGCGACCGCGGTGCTGCTCGCGCAGTACTGATCCCTGCAGGCTATCTGCTGGTGATGGGCGGGGATGTGACCGGCCGCAGACCATGTGTATTCGGTCACACCCCCGCCGTCATGGAAGGGCCCGAAAGGCGAGGTCCGGCCCCGAGCAAGTAGGCTGGAGGGCGTGAAGAATTTCGAGACGCTGTTCGCAGAACTGAGTGAGAAGGCAGCCACCCGTCCGGAGGGCTCCCGCACCGTCGCCGAATTGGAGTCCGGGATCCACGGCATCGGGAAAAAAGTCGTCGAGGAAGCCGCCGAAGTCTGGATGGCTGCAGAGTACGAATCAGACGAGGCGGCTGCCGAAGAAATCTCGCAGCTCCTGTACCACCTGCAGGTCCTGATGCTTGCCAAGGGACTCAGCCTGGAAGACGTTTACAAGCATCTCTAGCCGCGTCCGCGTGGCCCAGCTTGCCTGAACTGAAGACTTCCACACCCAGAAAGACCCACAAATGCTGCGAGTAGCTGTACCCAATAAGGGATCCCTGTCCGAAGCCGCCTCCGCGATGCTCGCCGAGGCTGGCTATCACCAGCGCCGCGACAACCGCGAACTGGTCATGGTGGACCCCGACAACGACATCGAGTTCTTCTTCCTCCGCCCGCGCGACATCGCTGTTTACGTGGGGCAGGGAACGCTCGACGTCGGCATCACCGGCCGGGATCTTCTGCTGGACGCCGAGGTGGAGGCCGAGGAACTGCTGCCGCTCGGCTTCGCCGCCTCCACCTTCCGCTTCGCAGGTCCTGTGGGCGATTTCAGCAAAGTCGAAGAACTTGAGGGCAAGCGCCTCGCCACAAGCTACGACGGCCTGCTCCGCGGCTACCTCGCCGAGCGCGGCATCAAAGCGAAAGTGGTCCGCCTTGACGGCGCCGTCGAATCCTCCGTGCGGCTCGGTGTGGCCGATGCCATCGCCGACGTCGTCGAGACCGGCAGCACCCTCAAAGCCGCCGGCATGGAGATTTTTGGCGAGCCAATCCTCAAGTCAGAAGCAGTCCTGATCCGGCGTACCGGGCAGGGCGGTGCCGCGAACGGGACTGCAAAGGAGATTGAGGTCCTCATCCGTCGGCTGCAGGGCGTCCTCGTGGCGCGCCAGTACGTGCTGATGGACTACGACATCCGCAAGGATCTCGTCGAACAGGCCGCGGCCTTGACCCCCGGGCTCGAGTCGCCCACAGTCTCACCGCTGCGTGACTCCGAATGGGTGGCCGTCCGCTCCATGGTGCCGAAGAAGGAAACCAACCGGATCATGGATGAGCTGTACGACCTCGGCGCCCGTGCCATCCTGGTCAGCAGCATTCACGCCTGCCGCATCTGAGCCGGGTCTTCCAACGCCCGTCCCCACACGCGGGCCCCTTCATAGAGCACCAATTTTGCAGGACAACAGGAGAATCATGGCTGTAGCCGTACGCGTCATTCCGTGCCTGGACGTCGATGCCGGCCGTGTGGTCAAGGGCATCAACTTCGAAGGGCTCCGCGACGCCGGAGATCCGGTGGAGCTGGCGCACCGCTACGACAACGCCGGCGCGGACGAGCTCACCTTTCTGGATGTGACGGCGTCGTCGGGCAACCGGGAAACGACGTTCGACGTCGTCCGCCGCACCGCCGAGGAAGTCTTCATCCCGTTGACCGTGGGCGGCGGTGTGCGCGGCGTCGCCGAAGTGGACAAGCTGCTCCGCTACGGCGCCGACAAGGCGTCCATCAACACGGCCGCGGTGGCCCGGCCCGACGTCATTGACGAAATCACCCGGCACTTCGGCTCGCAGGTGCTCGTGCTGTCAGTGGACGCACGCCGTACCCGCCCCGGATCCGAGCCCACGGCGTCCGGCTTTGAGGTCACCACGCACGGAGGCCGCCAAGGCACCGGAATCGACGCCGTTGCGTGGGCGAAGGAAGCCGCCGATAGGGGAGTGGGGGAAATCCTGCTCAACTCGATCGACGCCGACGGCACGAAGGACGGCTTCGACCTTGAGCTGATTAGGCTCGTCCGTGCGGCCGTCAAGGTTCCCATCATCGCTTCCGGCGGTGCCGGCGACCCCGCCCACTTCCCGCCCGCCGTCGAGGCCGGAGCTGACGCTGTGCTGGCCGCCTCCATCTTCCACTGGGGCCCGGACAACATGATGTCCCAAGTCAAAACCGCCATCCGCGAAGCCGGCTTCGAGGTCCGCTGACCAGACCCGCTGATTGGGCTGGTCGGTCACCGTTTTTTAGAGGCCTACCTCGGCGGACTGCAGAAGCGCGACGGCGTCGGCCTGGCCTTCGAAGGTCACGAGGGCATGGCGCGTGCGGCCGTGGGCGTGCATCAGCAGCTCGCCCGGCTCGCCGACGATGGCCACGGATACGGGTGCGCGCCGTGCGACGTGCCTCGGGCCGGAGGGCCGGACCAGGACAATGCCAAGGTCAACCCCGCGGTACAGGATGGCAGCACGTTTGATCAGCTCGTCCCAGAGCGCTTCGGAGTATTCCTCATCGAGCGCACGGGGTGCCCAGCGGTCGACGGCCCGCCGGATGTCCTCCGTATGGACGAAGTACTCGATCAGGTTGGAGCTTTCGTCCAGCGCCTTGATCTTCATCGGAGACAGCGCCGGGGGACCCGAGCGGAAGGCCTTCACAAGTTCGGTGTAGTCGTCGGAGGTTTTGAGCTTGGATGCGAGCTTGGCCGTTGCATTGTCCGACGCCTTCGACAGGCGCTTAATGATCAGCCCGAGGCCGACAGCGGCCTTCCTTTCGCGCAGGTACAAGTGCGCCGCCAGGTCTCTGGTCTTCCATCCGCGGCAGAGCGTGGGGGAATCAGGACCGGCCGCCAGCAGGGTCTCGGCCAGGACTTCTCGGGACGGTTCGACGAAATGCATCACTTGTGAAAGTAGCACGTTGCCACGGGAGTTGCGCAGTGTATCGCCCCGTGAATTCGTGCCGTTCTTCACACTGATCAGGGGGCTGTGGCGAGGCACTAGACTTGACCTGATGTCTGAGCAGCCCGCCCCCAGCCCCACTCCCGGCCGAACCCCCGGCACCCCCGGCTCCGCCGGTGACAACCCCGCCGTTTCCGAAAGTCCCCTGCCCGCCGAGATTGCCTCCGCGCTGAAGCGGGACGGCGCCGGCCTGGTGGCCGCGATCGTGCAGCAGCACGACACCAACGAGGTGCTCATGCTCGGCTGGATGGACGACGAAGCCCTCAAGCGCACCATGACCACCGGGCGGGTGACGTTCTACTCCCGGTCCCGCCAGGAGTACTGGCGCAAGGGGGACACCTCGGGCCACGTGCAGTGGGTCAAGTCGGTGGCCATGGACTGTGACGGCGATGCCCTGCTGGTGCGCGTCGACCAGGTAGGCGCCGCGTGCCACACCGGAACGCGCACGTGCTTCGACGGCCGCGACCTTGAGGTCGTGACCGGAACCGCCGGATAGCCGCGTTCCGCCGAACAGGTCTATCGATTTAGGCACCACCCCAGAACAGACGGAGAACCAATAGCCATGCAGGACCTCGGAATCATCAGCCCGAGCCTGGAAGAATTCCGGGAACTCGCCGGCCACAGCCGTGTCATCCCCGTCCGGCTCAAGGTCTTGGCCGACGCCGAAACCCCCATCGGCCTCTACCGGAAACTCGCACAGGGCCAGCCCGGCACCTTCCTGATGGAGTCGGCGGCCGTCGGCGGCGCCTGGTCCCGTTATTCGTTCATCGGTGCACGGTCCCGCGCCACGCTGACCACCAAGGACGGCCAGGCTCACTGGCTTGGCCAGCCGCCGGCGGGCGTGCCCGTGGACGGCAACCCCGTGGACGCCATCCGGGACACCGTCGCTGCCCTGCGCACGGAACGTTTCGACGGACTGCCGCCCTTCACGTCGGGACTCGTTGGCTTCCTCGGCTGGGAGACCGTGCGGCACTGGGAACGGCTCACCAGCCCTCCCGAGGACGATCTTCAGCTTCCCGAAATGGCCCTGAACCTCGTCACGGACATGGCAGTCCATGACAACATGGACGGCACCGTTCTGCTGATCGCCAACGCCATCAACTTCGACAACAGCCCCGACCGGGTGGACGAGGCCTGGCAGGACGCCGTGGCCCGTGTGAAGGAACTGCTGGCCCGCATCAGCACCCCGGTGACCCAGCCTGTGTCTGTGCTGGAACCCGCTGCCCTTGATTTTGCGTCCAGTGTCCAGGAACGCTGGGACGAACCCGAGTACCTTGCCGCCCTTGACCGCGGCAAGGAGGCGATCGTGGACGGGGAAGTCTTCCAGGTGGTGATTTCCCGCCGCTTCGAAATGGAGTGCGGGGCGTCCCCTCTGGACGTCTACCGGGTGCTCCGCAACACGAACCCCAGCCCCTACATGTACATCTTCAGCCTCGAGGATGCGGACGGCCGGGAGTATTCGATCGTCGGTTCGTCCCCCGAGGCGCTGGTCACCGTCACCGGAGACGACGTCATCACCCACCCGATCGCGGGTTCCCGCCCGCGCGGCAAGACCGTGGAGGCGGACAAGGCCCTGGCCGAGGAACTCCTCGCGGACCAGAAGGAACGCGCCGAGCACCTGATGCTGGTGGACCTGTCCCGCAACGATCTCTCCAAGGTCTGCGTCGCGGGGTCGGTAGACGTCACACAGTTCATGGAAGTGGAGCGGTTCAGCCACATCATGCACCTGGTCTCCACGGTCGTGGGACAGCTCGCCCCCACGGCCAAGGCATACGACGTCCTGAAGGCCACCTTCCCGGCCGGAACACTCTCGGGCGCCCCGAAACCGCGTGCCCTGCGCCTGCTCGATGAGCTGGAGCCCCACCGCCGCGGAATCTACGGCGGCGTGGTGGGCTACCTGGACTTCGCCGGGGACATGGACATGGCCATCGCCATCCGCTCGGCACTGCTGCGCGAAGGCCGGGCGTATGTGCAGGCCGGCGGCGGCATCGTGGCGGACTCGGTCAACCCGACCGAGGCGTTGGAAACGGTGAACAAAGCGGCTGCTCCGCTGCGCGCCGTGCACACCGCGGGCTCGCTCCACAACATCACGCCCGAATCGGTCGGCACCGCAGAGTCAGCTGCACGCAAGCCGAACGCCGGAGCAGAAACCGGAACAGAATCCTGATGGCGGTTCCGGCAGGTTCGGCCACCCCGGCCAAATCCCGCAGCAGCGCCCCGGCGTGGGCCCGGAAATCCACGGTGGTCCTGCTCATCGCCGTGCTGGCGCTGGCAGTTTTCGGCGCCACCACACAAACCTGGCTCACCGTCCACCTGGACCCGCAGCAGCTGGGACAGACCTCCGCCGTCCAGGACGGACTCGAGGTCCAGGGGAGCAAGGCGGCCACGACTGTGACGGCGCTTGCGCTCGTCGCACTGGCCGGCGGACTGGCCGCTTCCATCGCCGGCAGGATCGCCCGCTGGGTCATCACGGCCATCATCGTGCTGGCAGCTGTGGGCATCGTCGCGGCTGCCGCAACCGTGCTCGCCGACCCGCTTGCGGCCGCCCAGGGATCCATCGCCGCCGCCACGGGTGTTTCGGGGAGCACCGCGGACGTGAGCGTTACGGCGTTCCCCGTCCTCGCCGTCGTCGCCGGTTCCCTCCTGGCACTGGGCGGACTGCTGGTCATCCCCGCGGGAAGGCACTGGAAGATGCGCACTAAGTACGACACCGCGGCAGCCGGAACACCGGCGGCGAAGGCAGGCCCCGTGGACGAGATCGACAGCTGGGACCGGCTCTCCCGCGGTGACGATCCCACCTGAGCGTGAAGGCCTCGAGGCACGCTGCGAAGCTGCCGATGCCTAAGGCCGCGCCAAAAAATGGCAGAATGTAAGCAGTATTGATCCTGAGGAGATTCACATGAGCAAAGCCACAGTTTCCGGCACCCAGCCAGCGGCCGGAAAGACCGGAAAGACCCACCACGGCATCGATCACAGCATCGACCTGGGCCACGGCAACAGCCCGGCCGCATGGACCTGCGTCATCGTCATGCTGATCGGTGCCCTCATCGCCTCCATCGCGTTTGTCATCGCCAGCTCCCCGATCTTCTGGGCGGGCATCGCGGTCATGTTCGTCGGCCTCCTCGCCGGCTACATCATGCGCAAGGCGGGTTACGGCGTGGGCGGCAGCAAGATTAAGAACACCGGCCACTGACCGTGACGGTTCTCGATGACATCAATGCCGGTGTCAGGGAGGACATGGAGGCCCGCAAGCGCCTTGTGTCCCTCGCGGAACTGAAGGACCGCGCCCTGGCGGCCGCTCCGGCGCGTGACGCCTGGGCAGCCCTGGGCGGTCCGTCCGCAACCCGCGACCAGCTCAAGGTCATCGCGGAAATCAAGCGCCGCAGCCCCTCCAAGGGCGACCTCGCGAGCATCGTGGACCCGGCGTCGCTGGCGGAACAGTATGCCGACGGCGGTGCCGCCGTGATCAGCGTGCTCACCGAACAGCGCCGCTTCAACGGCTCCCTCGCGGACCTGGACGCGGTCCGCGCCCGCGTGGACGTCCCGCTGCTCCGCAAGGACTTCACGCTGGACGAGTACCAGATCTGGGAGGCCCGCGCCCACGGTGCGGACCTCATCCTGCTGATCGTGGCGGCCCTGTCCGACCAGCAGCTGCGCGAGTTCAGCGCCCTCAGCAGCGAGCTCGGCATGAACGTCCTGGTGGAAACGCACACGCCGGAGGAAGTTGAACGGGCCGTGGCGGCAGATGCCCGCATCATCGGCGTCAACGTACGCAACCTCAAGACGCTCGACGTCGACCGTTCTGTTTTCGGCAGCCTGGCCGGAAGCATTCCGGCCGGGGCCGTCGTGGTGGCCGAGTCGGGCGTTCGGAATGCCGACGACGTCACACACTTCGCGGCGCACGGCGCCAACGCCATCCTCGTGGGAGAGGCGCTGGTCAGCGACGCCACGCCGCGTGAACGAATTGCGGAGTTCACCGCAGCCGGCGCAGCGGCGATCGCTGCCCGCGTCTGAACCCCGCCTAAAACCACGGCGCCATTCTGTCCGGAACCAGCTGCCACAGGCTGTTGCGGACGGGATGCCGCCTGACATCAATCAGTGAAAAGTGAACAGGATGGTGAGACTGATGGCCGAAGCGCCGACAGCCGGCTCTGATGAAGGCTCGGTGGATGCGTTCCTGCAGGGAGGCACATCGCTGCGTCACGCCCCGGGACCCTACTTCGGCTCGTACGGCGGCCGATGGATGCCCGAGTCTCTGATCGCTGCCCTGGACGAGCTTGAGGACACCTTCGAGAAGGCCAAGGCCGACCCCGAATTCACCGCGCAGATCGCCGAGCTGAACAAGAACTACTCCGGCCGGCCCTCACTCCTGACCGAAGCGAAGCGGTTCGCCGAGCATGCCGGCGGAGTACGGATCTTCCTTAAGCGCGAAGACCTGAACCACACCGGCTCGCACAAGATCAACAACGTGCTGGGCCAGGCGCTCCTCGCCAAGCGCATGGGCAAGACCCGCGTCATTGCCGAGACCGGTGCCGGCCAGCACGGCGTGGCCAGCGCTACCGCCGCCGCACTGCTCGGCCTCGAGTGCGTGGTGTACATGGGCGCCGAGGACTGCCGCCGCCAGGCCCTGAACGTGGCCCGGATGGAGCTCCTCGGGGCCACCGTCGTACCCGTGACCAACGGTTCGCAGACCCTCAAGGACGCCATCAACGAGGCCCTCCGAGACTGGGTGGCGAACGTCGGACACACCCACTACCTGCTGGGCACAGCTGCCGGCGCGCACCCGTTCCCCGCCATGGTCCGCTACTTCCACGAGGTCATCGGCGAAGAGGCCCGCGCGCAGATCCTCGAGCAGGCCGGCCGCCTGCCGGATGCCGTCTGCGCCTGCATCGGCGGCGGCTCCAACGCCATCGGCATCTTCCACGGCTTCCTGGATGACCCCTCCGTCAAGATCTACGGCTTCGAGGCAGGCGGCGACGGCGTGGACACCGGCCGCCACGCAGCCACCATCACGCTCGGCAAGCCCGGCGTACTGCACGGCGCCCGGTCGTACCTCATGCAGGATGACGACGGGCAGACGATCGAGTCCCACTCCATCTCCGCAGGCCTGGACTACCCGGGCGTCGGACCGGAGCACTCCTACCTCGCCGACATCGGACGGGTCAGCTACGAGCCCATCACCGACAGTGAAGCCATGGACGCCTTCCGGCTCCTCTGCCGCACCGAGGGCATCATTCCCGCGATCGAGTCCTCCCACGCGCTGGCAGGTGCCATCAAGGTGGGCCAGCGGCTGGCTGCAGAAAGCGGAACGGGAGAAGCGAGCGACAAGATCGTGATCGTGAACCTGTCCGGCCGGGGCGATAAGGACGTTGCAACAGCAGCCGAATGGTTCGACCTCCTGGACAAGAATTCCGCAGAGGCAACCATCGGCAAGGAAGGGGAACAGCTGTGAGTACCGCGCAGATGACCAGCAAATCGGCAATCGCCATCGACAAGGCCCGCGCAGAAGGACGGGCGGCCCTCATCGGCTACCTGCCCGCCGGCTTTCCCACCGTCGAGGAGACCATCGCGGCAGGCATTGCCCTGGCCCGCAACGGCGCCGACCTCATTGAGATCGGCATTCCCTACTCCGACCCCGTGATGGACGGCCCGGTGATCCAGGCCGCCACCACCGAGGCGCTGGCCAAGGGCTTCGCCGTCCGCCAGGTCTTCGACGTGGTCGCGGGCATTACGGCCGAAACCGACGCCGCCGTCCTGGTGATGACCTACTGGAACCCCGTGGTGCGGATGGGCGTGGATGAATTCTCCCGCCGCCTGGCCGAAGCCGGGGGAGCGGGCCTCATCACGCCGGACCTCATTCCGGACGAGGCCGCCGAGTGGATGGAAGCCTCCGACAAGTACGGGCTGGACCGTGTGTTCCTCGTCGCGCCGTCCTCCTCGACCGAACGCATGCGGCGTACGGTCGAAGCCAGCCGGGGCTTCGTTTACGCAGTCTCCATCATGGGCGTCACCGGGGCCCGGTCTTCGGTCAGCGCCGCAGCCGAGGGAGTCGTGGCTGCGGCCAAGGAAGCCGGCGCAGAGCGCGTGTGCGTGGGCCTCGGGGTGTCGAACGCGGAGCACGTCGCGGAAATCGCCGCCTATGCCGACGGCGTGATCGTGGGAACTGCCCTCGTCGCCGCCATCCGCGACGGCGGCGCGGATGCAGTGGCCAGCCTTACCAGGGACCTCAGCACCGGACTGACCAGGAAGTAGCCCTCCATCATGCAGATGTTCCACACCGCGGCCGCCCTGGTTCCGGCAAACATTGTTCCGGCGAACATGGTCCCGGCAAGCATTCCGAGCCCGGACTGGTCCGGCTTCGACATTCCGCTGCCATGGGGCTCGCTGCGCATCCATGCCTACGCCCTGTGCATCCTCGCGGGCATCATCGTCGGCCTCTGGCTGACGTCGGTGCGGTGGGCGAAGCGCGGCGCCCCCGAGGGCAGCGTGTGGGACATCGTCATTTGGGCCATACCGTTCGGCATCATCGGCGGTCGGCTCTACCACGTGTTCTCGTCCCCGGACGCCTACTTCGGCCCGGGGTTCGACGGCACGGGCGACCTCTCCCTGATCCCGCAGATCCAGCGCGGCGGCCTCGGAATCTGGGGCGCTGTTGTGCTGGGTGCTTTCGGTGCCTGGATTGGCTGCCGCCGGGCCGGCGTGAAGTTGACGGCCTTCCTGGACGCCGCCGCGCCGGGACTGCTTCTCGCGCAGGCCGTGGGCCGGTGGGGCAACTACTTCAACCAAGAGCTTTTCGGCGGCCCCACCACCCTGCCGTGGGGCCTCCAGGTGGATGCGGACAACGCGAACTTCCCATCGGGCTACGCCGCGGACACCCTGTTCCACCCCACGTTCCTCTATGAGTCACTGTGGAACATCGCGGGCGTGCTTATTCTGCTTGCCCTGGACCGGCGCTTCCACTTCCGCCGCGGCCGGCTCTTCTGGCTGTACGCCATGTATTACACGCTGGGCCGCGTATGGATCGAAGCGATGCGGATCGACGACGCCGAACAGATCAGCCTCTTCGGCATCACCACACGGCTCAACGTCTGGACCAGCGTCTTCGTGTTCGTCGCCGCGCTGGCAGTGTTCATCGTGCTGGGGCTGCGCAAGAAGGCGGATGACGGGAACGTCTACCTTCCCGGCCGCGAGCCCGCCGCTGTTCCGGCCGTTGAGGAAGCAGCCGCTGAGGAAGCAGCCGCCGACACGGCCGGTAACAAAACTGCCGTCGACGCTGCCGCGAACGAGGCCGCCGTCGATCCGGCCGGCGACGAAACAGCCGTCGAGACGGCCGCGGGCGAAACAGCCGTCGAGACGGCTGCGGGAGCCGAAAAAACGGACGACGTCGGGAGCTCGCCAGAGCAGGCAGGGAAGCCGGCAAGCGGCCGTCGCTCCGCCGTCGATCCCGTCCGTGATCCGGACCCGGCTGTCTCAGATAGTGAATGGCGTGGTAATCTCCCTGATAACAAAAACGGTCCAGGCCACTCTTCTGCCCCAACGGAAGCAGTGCCGGCGCCAAGTGGTGGCGACACGTCCGCCACGGATTCGCCGGACACCGGAAAATCCGGTGCAACAGCAACCGGAGCCGTGCCGAAAGCTGACGGCACCCGCTAGTTCAGCACAGGCAACCAGGGCAGCCAGAGCTACCGCTTGGAGCGCCCAAGACCACAACGTCGTGGTATCAGGGCCCTACCGGTCAGCACAGAGCTGCCAGCCGGTCAAGCCCGGGCCGGGAGCCTGCGTAACTGTTAGTCCAGCAGTCCTCCCTGCCCTACAATTTCCAGTAACTAACACTTTGTTGTGCCCATCACACCGGCGCTCTGAGTGGGGCCAACGTTGTCCCTTCCATACGCACGATCAGGAGGAAGGACGTCTCCCATGACCCAAACTCTTCACAGCCCCAGCTGGTCTGAACCGAACCAGCCAGACGCCGCCATGTCGCCGTTCAAGCGATTCGCGGCGCTCCCGGAGGCTTCCGGGCTCTACAACCCGGAGCAGGAGAAGGACGCCTGCGGTCTTGCGATCATCGCCACACTGCGCGGGGAACCCGGCTACGACATCGTTGACGCCGCGCTGACCGCCCTGCGCAACCTTGAGCACCGCGGCGCCGTGGGCGCCGATGAGGGAACGGGCGACGGCGCCGGACTGCTGATGCAGGTGCCGGACGAGTTCTTCCGTGCCGTCACCGAATTCGAACTTCCCGCACCCGGGCAGTACGTCGTGGGCACCGCCTTCCTCCCCGCAGAGCAGCGCGAAGCCAGCGCCGCCAAGGCAGGCATCGAAGGCCTCGCGGCCGACGAGGGCCTCACCGTCCTCGGCTGGCGCGAAGTGCCTGTGGTGGCCGACCTCGTCGGCGCCATGGCCCGCGCCTGCATGCCGTACTTCTCCCAGCCGTTCTTCGCCTCCGCCACCGGCGAACAGCTTGACCGCAACGAACTTGACTCCCGGGCCTGGCGCATCCGCAAGCGTGCCCAGAACAAGTTCGGCGTGTACTTCCCGTCGCTGTCCTCCAGGACCATCGTCTACAAGGGCATGCTGACCACGGCCCAGCTGGAGCCGTTCTACCCGGACCTCTCCGACAAGCGGTTCAAGACCAAGCTGGCGATCGTCCACTCGCGCTTCTCCACCAACACCTTCCCGTCCTGGCCGCTGGCCCAGCCGTTCCGCACCATCGCCCACAACGGGGAAATCAACACCGTGAAGGGCAACCGGAACTGGATGCGCGCCCGCCAGTCGCAACTGGCCAACCCGCTGCTGGGAGATTCCCCTGAGGAGCTCTTCCCCATCTGCACCCCCGGTGCATCGGACTCCGCGTCCTTCGACGAAGTGGCCGAGCTGCTCTGGCTGTCCGGCCGCCCCATCACGCATTCGATCATGATGATGATCCCCGAGGCGTGGGAAAACCATGCCTCCATGGATCCGGCACGCCGCGCTTTCTACGAGTACCACTCCCTGCTGATGGAGCCGTGGGACGGGCCCGCCGCTGTTTCGTTCACGGACGGCAACCTGGTCGGCGCCACGCTGGACCGCAACGGCCTCCGCCCCGGCCGGTACTGGATCACGGAGGAGGGCCTTGTTGTCTTCGCCTCCGAGGTCGGCGTCATCGACGTCGAAGCCTCCAAGGTGGTCAAGAAGGGCCGTGTTTCCCCCGGCAAGATGTTCCTGGTGGACACCGAAGCCGGCCGGATCATCGACGATGAAGAGGTCAAGGCCGAAGTCGCCGCGGCCAACCCCTGGGCCGAATGGGTCAAGGACAACCTGATCGACCTCAACGAGCTCCCGGAGCGCGAGCACGTGGTGCACACGGCAGCGTCCGTGAACATCCGCCAGCGGACGTTCGGCTACACCACCGAAGAGCTCAAGATCCTGCTCGGCCCCATGGCCCGCACCGGCGCCGAGCCGCTGGGCGCCATGGGCTCCGATACCCCGGTGGCGGTGCTGTCCAAGCGCCCCCGCCTGCTGTTCGACTACTTCGTGCAGTCCTTCGCGCAGGTCACCAACCCGCCGCTGGACGCGATCCGCGAAGAGCTGGTCACCTCGCTGACGTGCGCCATCGGCCCCAACGGCAACCTGCTCGACACCAAGCAGGTCCGCCAGCCGCAGGTCTCCCTGCCGTTCCCGGTCATCAACAACGACCAGCTGGCCAAGATCGCCAACATCGAGGATGCCGACGGCAACCGCGTGGCCATGAAAGTCCGCGGCCTGTACCGCCCGGAGGGCGGCGAAAACGCCCTGCGTGCCCGCCTCACCGAGATCTGCGAGCAGGTGTCCGGTGCCATCAACCGCGGCGTGCAGTACGTGGTGCTGTCAGACCGTGACTCCAACGCCCAGTGGGCACCGATTCCTTCGCTGCTGCTGGTCAGCGCCGTGCACCACCACCTGCTGCGCAGCGCCAACCGCACCAAGACGGCGCTCGTGGTCGAAGCGGGCGACGTCCGCGAGACGCACCACGTGGCCGTGCTCGTGGGCTACGGCGCCTCGGCCGTCAACCCGTACCTGGCCATGGAATCCGTGGAGCAGCTCATCGCCGCCGGCGACGTCGTCGGGGTGACCCCGCAGGACGGCGTGTACAACCTCATCAAGGGCCTGGGCAAGGGCGTCCTGAAGATCATGTCCAAAATGGGCATCTCCACGGTGGCCTCGTACACCGGCGCCCAAACCTTTGAAGCACTTGGCCTCGGCCAGGAGCTCGTGGACGAATTCTTCGCCGGCACGCACTCCCAGCTGGGCGGCGTTGGCCTGGACGTCATCGCGGCCGAGGTTTCCGCCCGCCACCAGATGGCCTACCCGGAGGGCGGCATCGAGCAGCCCCACCGCCCCCTGCTGGGCGGCGGCGAGTACCAGTGGCGCCGCGACGGCGAGCCCCACCTCTTCAACCCGGAGACCGTCTTCCGGCTGCAGCACGCCACGCGTGAGCGCCGCTATGACATCTTCAAGTCCTACACCAGGGGCGTGGACGACCAGTCCGAGAACCTGATGACCCTGCGCGGGCTCCTCAAGTTCAAGGACGGCCTCCGCCCTGCCGTGCCGCTCGAGGAAGTGGAGCCGGTCTCCAGCATCGTCAAGCGGTTCTCCACGGGCGCCATGAGCTACGGCTCCATCTCCAAAGAGGCCCATGAGACACTAGCCATCGCGATGAACCGGCTGGGCGGCAAGTCCAACACCGGTGAAGGCGGTGAGGACATTGACCGTCTCCTGGATCCCGAGCGCCGCTCTGCCGTCAAGCAGATCGCGTCCGGCCGCTTTGGTGTCACCAGCCTGTACCTGAGCAACGCGGACGACATCCAGATCAAGATGGCCCAGGGCGCCAAGCCCGGCGAAGGCGGCCAGCTGATGGCCCAGAAGGTGTACCCCTGGGTTGCCCGCACGCGCCACTCGACCCCCGGCGTCGCACTCATTTCCCCGCCCCCGCACCACGACATCTACTCGATCGAGGACCTCGCGCAGCTCATCTACGATGCGAAGCGTGCCAATCCCTCGGCCCGGGTACACGTCAAACTCGTTTCCGAGGTGGGCATCGGCACAGTTGCCGCCGGTGTGACAAAGGCGAAGGCCGACGTCGTGCTCGTTTCCGGTCACGACGGCGGAACCGGCGCCTCGCCGCTGAACTCGCTCAAGCACGCCGGTGTCCCGTGGGAGCTGGGTCTCGCAGAGACCCAGCAGACCCTGATGCTCAACGGCCTGCGCGACCGCGTGGTGGTGCAGGTGGACGGCCAGCTCAAGACCGGCCGCGACGTCGTGATCGCCGCGCTGCTCGGCGGCGAGGAATTCGGCTTCGCCACGGCACCGCTGGTGGTAGAAGGCTGCATCATGATGCGGGTCTGCCACCTGGACACCTGCCCTGTCGGTGTGGCCACGCAGAACCCCGAGCTGCGGGCCCGCTTCAGCGGCAAGCCCGAATTCGTGGTCAACTTCTTCGAGTTCCTGGCAGAAGAGGTCCGCGAAATCCTTGCGGAACTCGGCTTCCGGAGCATTGAAGAAGCGATCGGACACGCCGAAATGCTGGACACCCGCGAGGCGATCGATCACTGGAAGGCCGAAGGCCTGGACCTCGACCCCATCCTGCACGGGCTGGAGTTCGACGACGACGCGCCGCTGCGCAACCTGACCGGCCAGAACCACGAGCTGGACAAGCACTTCGACCAGCGGCTGATAACGATGGCCGCCGAGGCGCTGACCGACCGCGCACCGGTGAAGATCGCCGTGGACGTCATCAACACCGACCGTTCCGTAGGCACGATGCTGGGCCACGTGGTCACCAAGACCTTCGGCACAGACTTCCTCGCGACGGACACGATCGACGTCACGCTGACCGGCACCGCCGGCCAGTCCCTGGGCGCCTTCCTGCCTGCCGGCATCACGCTGCGCCTGTACGGCGATTCCAACGACTACGTGGGCAAGGGCCTGTCCGGGGGACGGATCATCGTCCGCCCG
This sequence comes from Arthrobacter sp. GQ119, assembly GCF_059759125.1. NCBI lineage: Bacteria > Bacillati > Actinomycetota > Actinomycetes > Micrococcales > Micrococcaceae > Arthrobacter > Arthrobacter sp. GQ119. Next base: position 54,242 of record NZ_JCAXEA010000011.1, read on the forward strand.
GACCGCACCAACGTGTTCCAAGCCGAGAGCAACGTGATCGCCGGAAACGTCATCGGCTACGGCGCCACGAGCGGCGAGCTGTTCCTGCGCGGCCAGGTGGGCGAACGCTTCCTGGTCCGCAACTCGGGCGCCACGGCGGTTGTCGAAGGCATCGGCGACCACGGCTGCGAATACATGACAGGCGGGCAGACGCTGATCATCGGGCGGACCGGACGCAACTTCGGCGCCGGCATGTCCGGTGGTACGGCCTACGTCCTGGACCTCGACAGCACCCGGGTCAACAAGCAGGCACTGGAATCCGGTGAGCTCCAGCTCCGCGATTTGGACGCCGAGGACCGCGACATCGTGCACGGCCTCCTCGTCAAGCACGTCGAAGAAACTGACTCCCAGCTGGCCATGCGACTGCTCGAGAACTTCGATGACACCGCTGCCCGCATTACCAAGGTGCTGCCGCGCGACTACGCGGCCGTGCTGCAAACCCGTCTTGACGCCATCGAAGAGGGCCTGGACCCCGACGGCGAAGAAGTTTGGTCTCGAATCCTGGAGGTGACCGGTGGCTGACCCACGCGGATTTCTGAAAGTACGCCAGCGTGAAACCCAGCCACGCCGCCCCGTTCCCGTCCGCATCATGGACTGGAAGGAAGTCTATGAGGCCCAGGAAAAGGGTGTCCTCAAGAGCCAGGCCGGCCGCTGCATGGACTGCGGTGTGCCGTTCTGCCACCAGGGCTGCCCGCTCGGGAACCTGATTCCCGAGTGGAACGACCTCATGTGGCGCGACAAGGGGCAGGAAGCGATTGAGCGGCTGCACGCCACCAACAACTTCCCCGAGTGGACCGGCCGTCTGTGCCCGGCCCCCTGCGAGGCGTCCTGCGTGCTGGGCATCAACCAGCCTGCCGTGACCATCAAGCAGGTCGAGGTCTCCATCATCGACGAGGCCTTCGACAACGGCTGGGTCAACCCGCTGCCGCCCCACCGCCTGACCGGCAAAACGGTGGCCGTCGTGGGATCCGGCCCGGCAGGCCTTGCCGTCGCCCAGCAGCTGACCCGCGTGGGCCACACGGTCGCCGTGTATGAACGCGACGACAAGATCGGCGGCCTGCTGCGGTACGGCATCCCCGACTTCAAGATGGAGAAAGAGCAGGTGGACCGCCGGCTCGAGCAGATGAAGGCCGAGGGCACCCGCTTCCGCACCGGCGTCGCCGTCGGTACTGACGTGACGTGGGAGCAGCTGCGCCGCCGGTACGACGCGGTGGTCATCGCCACCGGCGCCACCGTTCCGCGCGACCTGAAGATCCCGGGACGCGAGCTCGACGGCGTGCACTTCGCAATGGACTACCTCGTTCCGGCCAACCGTGTGGTGGCGGGGGAGCAGATCGAAAACCAGATCCACGCCAAGGGCAAGCACGTGGTGATCCTCGGCGGCGGCGACACCGGTGCGGACTGCCTCGGCACGGCGCACCGCCACGGTGCCGCCTCGGTGACCACCCTGGCCATCGGCAAGCAGCCTCCGGCGGAGCGCGCCGGGCACCAGCCGTGGCCGACCTTCCCGACGCTCTTCGAAATGGCCAGCGCCCACGAGGAAGGCGGTGAGCGCACCTACCTCGCCTCCACGGTGGAGTTCGTCGGCGAAAACGGCAAGCTGACCGGCGTCAAGGTTGCCGAAACCGAGTTCGTTGACGGCAAGCGGCTCCCCAAGGCCGGCACGGAGCGGATCATCCCCGCCGACCTGGTGTTCCTGTCCCTGGGCTTCACCGGCGCGGAACCCGCCGGCATCACCGAACAGGTCCACGCCGAGTTCGACGGACGCGGCAACGTGTCCCGCGACGGCTACTACATGACCAACACCGAGGGCGTGTTCGTGGCCGGCGACGCCGGACGCGGCCAGTCCCTGATCGTGTGGGCCATTGCCGAAGGACGCGCCGCAGCCGCGGCGGTGGACAAGTACCTCATGGGGAGCACGATTCTGCCCGCTCCCGTTGCACCGACGGACCGCGCCATCGCCGTCCTCTAGTTATGCCTCGGAGGGGAACGTTCACCTCCACGACAACTTAACCAATGCAAGAGACCAATAGGGTAGGTATATGAGACGCGCAAAAATTGTGGCCACCTTCGGACCGGCCATTGCCAGCTATGAAAACACCCTCGCAGTGCTCGAAGCCGGCGTTGACGTAGCCCGAATGAACATGAGCCACGGCGATTACTCCGTGCACGACAACACCTATGAGAACGTCCGTAAGGCAGCTTCGGACCTGGGCAAGGCCGTGGCCATCATGGCTGACCTCCAGGGCCCGAAGATCCGCCTCGGCCGTTTTGTGGACGGCCCGCACGAGCTCGCCGTCGGTGACATCTTCACGATCACCACCGAAGACGTGCCCGGCACCAAGGAGATCTGCTCCACCACGCTGAAGAGCCTCACCGAGGACGTCAACGTGGGCGACGCGCTCCTGATCGACGACGGCAAGGTTGCACTGCGCGCCATCGAGGTGGACGACGTCAAGGTTGTCGCCGAAGTGACTGTTGGCGGCATGGTGTCCAACAACAAGGGCATCAACCTGCCCGGCGTCGCCGTGAACGTCCCTGCCCTGAGCGAGAAGGATGAGGACGACCTTCGCTGGGCCATCCGCCGCGGCGTGGACCTCGTTGCGCTCTCCTTTGTCCGTGACGCTACCGACATCAAGCGCGTCCACGAGATCATGGACGAAGAAGGCCGCCGCGTTCCGGTGATCGCCAAGATCGAGAAGCCGCAGGCCGTGGACCAGCTTCACGAAATCATCGACGCGTTCGACGCGATCATGGTAGCCCGTGGCGACTTGGGTGTGGAGCTTCCGCTGGAGGAAGTGCCGATCGTGCAGAAGCGTGCCATTGAGCTGGCGCGCCGCTGGGCCAAGCCTGTTATCGTGGCCACCCAGGTTCTTGAGTCGATGATCGACAACCCGCGGCCTACCCGCGCGGAGGCTTCCGACTGCGCCAACGCCGTGCTCGACGGCGCCGATGCAGTGATGCTGTCCGGCGAGACGAGCGTCGGCAAGTACCCGATTGAGACGGTCAAGGTCATGGCCCGGATCATCGAGTCCACCGAAGAGCACGGCCTGGAGCGCGTCCCGCCGCTGGGAACCAAGCCCAAGACCCGCGGTGGCGCCATCACCCGTGCCGCCGTCGAAATTGCCGACCAGCTGGACGCCAAGTACATCTGTACGTTCACGCAGTCCGGCGACTCCGCGCGCCGTCTGTCCCGCCTCCGCCCGATCAAGCCGGTCTTCGCGTTCACTCCGGTGGAGCAGGTGTGGAACCAGCTGGCGCTGACCTGGGGCATCCAGCCCCAGCTCGTTGCCATGGTGGGCCACACGGATGAAATGACGGCCCAGGTGGACCGCAGCCTGCTGGATATGGGGCTCGTGGAAGACGGCGACCTGGTGGTCATCGCAGCCGGTTCCCCTCCCGGAAAGGCCGGTTCGACCAACTCGCTGAAGGTCCACAAGGTGGGCGACCTCGCCGACACCGCGCGCATTGGCGAAGGTACCCGCGAAAAGCTCGGCCCGTGGCCGGAAAAGAAGAAGAAGAGCTAGGCTGCAGCAGCTGCTGAGCAGCTGCAGCGACAAGGGGAGGGTCCCCGCCGCGTGTGAACGCGGTGGGGGCCCTCCCTTACTTGTTTGCTGTATTGCTGAAAAAAGAGGAGGATCCCCGCCGTCTGAACTGGCGGGGATCCTCCTCTGTTTTGCTTCTTGGTGTTTAGTTGACCTGGTTGATGATGGTCTCGGCGACTTCGCGCATGCTCAGGCGGCGGTCCATGGAGGTCTTCTGGATCCAGCGGAAGGCTTCCGGTTCCGTCAGGCCCATCTTGGTGGTCAGCAGGCTCTTGGCGCGCTCCACGAGCTTGCGGGTGGCGAACTGCTCCTGCAGGTCGGTGACCTCGCTTTCGAGGGCCTTGATTTCCTCGTGGCGGGAGAGGGCGATCTCCAGGGCGGGGATGAGGTCTGCCGGGGTGAAGGGTTTGACGACGTAGGCCATGGCGCCGGCGTCGCGGGCGCGCTCCACGAGTTCCTTCTGGCTGAAGGCGGTCAGCAGCACCACGGGGGCAATGCGTGCCTTGACGATCTTCTCCGCAGCGGAGATGCCGTCCATGACGGGCATCTTGACGTCCATGAGGACCAGGTCCGGCTTGAGCTCCTCGGCCAGCTGCACGGCCTTCTCGCCGTTGTCTGCTTCGCCGATAACGTCGTAGCCTTCGCCGCGCAGGATTTCGATGATGTCCAGGCGGATGAGGGTTTCGTCTTCAGCAACAATGACGCGGCGCGCCGGCTGGGACGTGGTGTTTGACTCCGTCGGTTCTGACACGGGATCTCCTTGAAAAGGTACGGCGGGACTATGACTATCTTAGTTGGGACCCGCGGCTGTACTTGGATCTACATGGCTTGTTGCGGCGGCGCTGGCGCGATTCTGGACTTTAGCCTATCTGCATGTAGAGTAATTCCGCGCACTGGAAGTGGCTGCGTTGCTCACAATCATGCTGTGGGCCTACGATTGTTACTCCGTGTACTCCGCGCCCGAGTGGCGGAATTGGCAGACGCGCCGCACTCAAAATGCGGTATCGAAAGGTGTGTGGGTTCGAGTCCCACCTCGGGCACAGCATATTCCCTCGTCAGAGGGTTTTTTGCTTTAACGTCTTGACATGGCTTGCGGTGGCGTCCCTCTGACGCTAGGTTTGCGGGCTGTGGCCTGGCTGCCGCTGAGCCTATTCAGGTGTGTGGTGGCGGGGTCAGGTCCCTGGCTGGTGGGCCCTCCGCCTGCTGTGGGCTGGGATTACGTGCTTCCTCGTCCGGTTCTGTCTGGTTGGTCGTGGGTGGCCAACAACTACTCATGGTCGGGGCTTGCGGGCACAACATGACGTTGCCGACTTTGGTGCCAAGTTCTTCTTAGTTGGCGTCTCTTAGGCGTGACGGGAGCCGTGTGTGCTCGGTTTGTCCGGCCAAAGGGGGTGTTGACACTGTCAACGCGCTGGCGAAGCGGCTGTTCGGCTCGCATCTTGCCACCTTTCCCAGACCTTGTGGCTGATAGCAGTTCCTGCGTCCGTCAATCCCGGGTACATGACCTGCGGGGAACCTGGGCGAAGGAGAGTGCTGTGGGCGTGACAAACGTTCCGTCGATGGCCGTATCTCCGGTTGAAGAGGCCTGAGTGCCAATGGCTGGACGTTCGTGCATGCCGCGCACCTTCGGGTTGTGTTTGCTCTGATACCTCTTCATAGGAGCCGCACCCGGTGCCGACATGACCGACCGTTGAGATGTTTGCGAAGCAATGCACTGAGCAACGGATGAGGCGATCGGATGGTCACTTCGATAGATGCCAGCGGGTCGGTGGTTTCTGGCGCGAAGGGCTTGAGGACGCACGCCCGTTGGGTCGCAACCGGCATAATCCCGGAACCCCAATGGATGCTGGTGTGTGGGACTGGAGCCCACCTAAGGAGCAAGTGTTGTCGCAGGTCAGAGACGTTTGTGTTCAGATTTGTGCACAAATTTCGGGAAAGTGTGGACACGCGAAGAGCAGTCACCGTGGTCTCATCAGACCGTTCGGCAGGCCGCCACCAGGACAACCCTTACTAAGGCCTCCACTATTTAGATTTTGACCGTAAAATCTAAATAAGAGAATCGTCGTTGTAGTTTCGGAGGAACATGACTGAGCCTTGGCCTGCTCACGGAAGCAGGAGCGTTCCGTGGAAGTCGTCGGGACGGCCGCCCCGCGAGGACCGGGAATTCAGGGAGGTTACCGTCTCGCTGCCGCCGATGATTGCGCAATGTTGGTATGACCCGGGCCGGGAGACCATCGTGGCGCTTGAGGAGGCGGCCGTGGCGGTTGCATCCCTTGACGTCACAGCCGGAACGCGCATGGCGGCCATCAGCGGGTTCCTGCTGCGCAGCGAGGCGGTGTCCTCGTCCAAGATCGAACACGTCAACGCCAACCGTGACGATTACGCACGGGCCATGATCGGTCTTAAGGCCAGTGACAACGCCCGTTCCATGGTGGCCGCGGCCGACGCGGTCCAGGGCATGATCGATGCCGCCGGGCATACCGGAGAGATCCGGATGGCGGACCTGCTCGCGGCCCACCACACGCTCATGAAAGATGATCCGGTAGACGGTCCGCACGCCGGAAAGCCCAGGGGCGTGCAGAACTGGATCGGCGGCAGCGACTACTCGCCCCGCGGGGCAATTCATGTCCCGCCGCCGCCGGAACTGGTCCCGGACCTTATGGACGATCTGATGGTGTTCTGCAACCGCAGAGACGTTCCCATCATGGCCCAGGCTGCGATCGCCCACGCTCAGTTCGAGTCCATCCACCCTTTCACCGACGGCAACGGCCGCATCGGCCGTGCCCTGATCGGGGCCATCTCCCGCCGCCGCGGACTCACCCGGAACACGGTCACGCCCATCGCTTCGGCCATGGTGGCCGACGTGGAGACATACTTCAGGCTCGTCAATAACTACCGCGCCGGTGAGGCTGATGCATTCGTGCTGTATCTGGCGCGGTCTGCCCTTCACGCCGCCAATGCCGCGCGGGAAAGTGTCGCCGCCCTTGATGCCCTGCCAGCCCTGTGGTTTGAGCTGGCCAGGCCGAGGAAGGGCTCGGCGGACGAAAAGATCATTCCCTGGCTGCTGGAACGACCGGTGTTCGAGGCAAACAGCGCCGCGCACATCGCCGGCGTTGCAGAAAGCTCCGTCTACGCAGCCCTGGACAGGCTCACTACCGCCGGGGTCATCTCGAAAGTCGGCCAGTCCAAACGTCATCAGGCCTGGGCCGCCACGGAAGTGCTGGATGAAGTGGACCGGCTCAACCAGCGCCTCGCGGAATCGCGAAAGCGGCATAGTCCTGCCGTCGTCCACCCGAACAGGTGATGGGCGCCCGGCGGTTATTTGAAGCGCACGCTCACCGGCGCTGCCATTCTTACAAGTCGTCGGAGATCCATGCCGTCCTGGACCCCGCAGCAGGATCAGTCGGTGAAGTCGATCCTGTCCAGGGGCCAGTTTCCTCGCTTTGAGTAGCTGGGTTTGCCAACGACATCCGCAGAGGCGGGGGCCAGATTCTCCTGGGACATGAAGTGACCGCGATTGAGCAGGTCAGTGGCAAAGTTCGCGTGTTAACCAGCGCAGCCGAACTGGTTTTCGACCGCCTCATTGTCTGCGCCGGACTTCAGTCGGACGTGGTTGCCCAGTTTGTAGGGGCTTCGCCCTCACCCAAGATCCTGCCCTTCCGTGGTGAATACTGGGCGCTCTCAGCTGCCAAACAGCACCTTGTCCGGGGCATGATCTATCCCTTTCCGGATCCAAGTCTCCCATTCCTCGGCGTCCACTTCACCCGCGGCGTCTATGACGATATCCATGTCGGCCCCAACGCCGTTCCAGCCCTCGCTCGCGAAGGCTACGGTTGGGGAACTATTTCATTGAAGGACACTCTGGCGTCCCTCACCTGGCCGGGAGCAACCACGCTTGCAAAGCAGCACTGGCGCATGGGCGCACAGGAAATTGCTGCTTCACTAATCAAGCCCCTGTACTACAGGGAAGCAAGCCGATTCATTCCCGAACTGGAGATGGGGGACCTCACGGCCAAGACTGCCGCTGGCGTCCGCGCTCAGGCCTGGGCCAGTGATGGCTCACTTCTGGATGACTTCAACTGGTCGTCGCCGGGCACCGGCTACCGGAGACCGCGAATGATTCGAGCGGTATCGACTACACCCGCAAATACCTGCAGGAGTTCGAAGTCATTCTCGAGCGCTCGGCCGATGTGAGGATGTCGTGGTCCTCGCCCGATTCACCGCAACGCACCGTACAACACAACGGAAGCTCAATGTCCGGGTTGCCCACCACTTCGTCGTTCGCGGCGGTCTCATCGTCCGCTTCGAACAGTTCGTCGACACCGCGAAAGTCGCTGAAGCGGCGGGCAGTGATGGTGGCGAACCTCCTCTACGGTAGTGCTGCCGTCGGAATTTCCCCAACCACGGAATAGGAGTGCACGGCGGCCTGGGTGCTTGGCGTGTTAGGCCGCGGACCTGACCCGCCGGACGGGGAGTCCATGGATAAGTGTGCCTGTCCCGCGCTGAAACTGGTCCGTGACGTCTGGCAGGAGATACTCGTGGGCCTCGTTGAACACAAACTCGCCCTCCAGGCCGAGCGCCACGCTGGCCCATTCCACCACCAGTGTGCCGTTGAACCTCCGGGCGTCACGGTTCTGTTGATCACGCAGGTCCGGTAGGGCCAGTTGCCGTCGATCACCTGCACGGTCTGCAGGGAGGTTGAAACGGCCGCGCTGTAGCGGCTGGCGGTTTCTCCAGCGTAGAACTCCCGTTCAGTCCGCCGCAAAGTCGCAGGCGCCCTTCTGTTCCCCGGCGCCCTGATGTGTTGATTTCATTTGGCTTCATTCTCGGTCCGGATGATGAAAGCGGCAGCCTTCTCGCCGATCAGGACTGACGCGGCATTGGTGTTGCCGGTGGGTACGAGGGGCATGACCGAGGCATCCGCGACGCGCACACCCGCCAGGCCGTGGACCTTCAGGCTGCGCGGATCCACCACTGCAAGCTCGTCGATGCCCATCTTGCAGGTGCCAACCTGGTGGTGGTACGTGACCGCGGTGGCTCGGATATAGGCCTCGAGGCCGTCGTCGGAAACCTCCGGGCCGGGGTACAGCTCCTGCGGACCCCACGCTGCCAGCGCATGGGCGCGGCCAAGTTCGCGGCACTGGCGCACCGAGGCGGCGAGGGAGTCGACGTCGGCCTGTTCCTTCAGTGCCCCCAGATCGATCTGCAGCGGGTCCTCCAGGGCGGGGCCAGAGAGCTTGAGCTCGCCTCGGCTCACCGGCCGGACAATTCCGGCCATGAGGGTGAAGCCGTTGGCAGGGCCGTACATGCCCTCTCCATACATCGGCAGCGAGAAGTGGATGGGCTGGGTGTCCGGCACGGCCAGGTCCGGGGAGCTCTTCCAGAACAGATGAGTCTCCGCCGCGGCTACCTGCGGGGCGGGGATTTCCTGCTTTGTGGTGGTGTAGATGACGGGTGCCAGTAGGTGGTCGTGGAGGTTTTTGCCCACTCCGGGAAGGTCGTGGACGGGCCGCACGCCTGCTTGGCGCAGCTCGTCCGCAGGGCCGACTCCGGAGCGCAGCAGCACGGCAGGAGTTCCGATTGCGCCGCCGGCCAGGATGGTTTCCCCGGCGGAGATCATGTGCCGTGTTCCGTGCTTTTCATATTCGACGCCGGTGACGGTGCCGTCCTTGATCACCAGCCTGTCCACGTGTGCCCCGGTGATCAGGGTCAGGTCAGGGTGGCTGGCCACCGGGCGCAGGTAGGCGTGCCACGTGTTGAACCGCTTGCCGTCCCGCACGTTCAGCTGCATCTTGGACACGCCCTCGACGTCGCCGCTGTTGTAGTCCTCGTTAAGCTTGATCCCGATTTCCTGGGCTGCTTCGATGATGTCCTCCTGCACCGGATTGGTGGGGAAGTCCTTGACGACGTCCAGCGAGCCTGAACCGCCGCGCGTCCCTGAAGCGCCGCCGTCGTAATTTTCTATTGCCTTGAACACCGGCAGGACCTCGTCCCAGCTCCAGCCCGGGCAGCCCAGATAGGCCCACGCGTCGAAGTCCTGGCGGGCGCCGCGGACCCAGATGGTTGCGTTAAGCGCGTGCGATCCGCCCAGGACCTTGCCGCGGGGTAGATGCAACCGGCGCCCGACGCACCCCTCCTGCTGCGTCGTGTAGTAGTCCCAGTCCTCTGGCCCGTGCCACAGGGCACCCGCCGCGGACACGTCCCCAATCAGTGGATTGGTGTCTTCGCCGCCCGCCTCAAGCACGGCCACCTTCTTGCCGGCGTCGAGCAGCCGGCGGGCGACAACGGCACCGGCAGACCCGGCGCCAACCACGATGTATTCGAATCTTGCTGTCATCTTTGACGTATCTCCTCGGTATGCAGGTCACGGATTCTTCTGCCGTTTCAGTCTGGCGCCGTCAGTGCCGGCCCGGCTTGTATTACCGTGCAGGCCTGCATGGACGGCGACGCATGATCGCCGGTCACATAGACCGGCTGCGGCCTGTACCCTAACCTTGTGTAATGGGGACGACGAACTGCTTTGTCATGCGCAAGGAGGCACATGGTGAAAAACGGCAGCGGCCCGCTGAACGCTGTGGATTTAGAAATGAACGGCGTGGAATCGGTGGCGACCCGGCACATTGACGAGTACGCGCGGCTGGTCTCCGAACGGTTCGCCCCGCTGAGCATCGATTGCCAACGCGCTGCGGACTTCCGTGGCGCCATCCGGGGTGGAGGCCTTGGCGGAATCGAAGTGTTCGATGTCCGCGCAACCGAGCACCACGTGGAACGCAGTGCATCGGTTGCCGCGCAGACCCCGATGGGCAACTACATGCTCCACCTGCAGCTTTCGGGCGTCGGCCTCATGGTCCAGGACGGGCGGGAAGCCGTGCTGAAGCCAGGCGACATGGCCTTTTACGACAGCGACCGGCCCTACTCGCTGGGCCTGGATGACATGTTCCGCAACGCCATACTGGTCTTCCCGCGGAGCATGCTGGCGCTGCCCGAGGAAATGACAGGGCAGCTCACGGCCACCCGGATTTCCGGCGGGCAAGGAATTGCCCGGATAGTGGTTCCGTTCCTGACCCAATTGGCCGGGAACCTTGGCCAGGTGCCATCACACAGCAGCATGAGGCTTGCGCACAATACGGTGGACCTGCTGGCCACCCTCCTGCACGGCGACCTCGGCTTGGCCGGCCAATACCGGCCCGAATCGGTCCGCCGTGAACACCTGCTGGAGCAGCTGCGTATCTATATCGAGGACAACCTGTCCGATCCCATGCTCAACCCGCAGCAGATCGCCGCGGCGAATTTCATATCGGTGCGCACCCTACACGGGATATTCGGCCAGGAAGGCACCAGCGTTTCTGCCTGGATCAGGGCACGTCGTCTGGAACTATGCCGGACGGATCTTGCCGGCCGACTGCAGGACTTCCGCCCGGTCAGCGCCCTGGCTGCCCGGCACGGCCTGGTGGACGCGGCCCACTTCTCCCGGCTGTTCAAAGCCGCCTACGGTGAGTCGCCGCATGAATACCGGCAACGGCTGCAGAATGCAGGCGCATCTGCCTGATTTGGCCGTGAGGTTCTGACCTGGCGGTTCTGACTGTGGGGCAGTGGCGGTTGTGACCAGGCCGTGGCAGGGGAGCGTCTGGGCTGCCGTGGGGCTAGCGTTCGCGGTAGTCGCTGGGCGTCGAGCCGTAAGAGGCCCGGAACACGCGGCTGAAATGCGCCGCGTCCGGAAACCCCCAGCGGGCGGCGATGGCGCTGATCGAACGGTGGGAGTGAAGGGGATCGCGCAGATCGCGGCGTATCCGTTCCATTCTCCTGGTCCGGATCCAGTTGGCGGCCGTCTCGTTTTCCTCGCGGAACAGGATGTTGAGGTAGCGGGTGGAGATGAAATGCGCCGCTGCCACCGCTACGGGGCTGAGCTCTGGATCGCCGAGGTTTTCCTCGATGAAGGCGCGGATTCCCGTCATGAGCCGGGCCCGCGGGCTTCGGTCCGTGCTGCCGGAAAGCTGCAGTTCGGCAGCGAACATCGTCGCGACGAGATCCACGGCATTGAAGGCCAGCCGGAGCCCGCTGGTACCCGAGAGCTGGTCCAGATTTCCGGCCAGCTGGGTCAGGAACGGAGTGACAACTCTGCCAAGGCCCGCGTCCCCGGGCATCCTGACGGCGGTGAGCTGGCCGACGGCGGAGACCGGAAGGTCCAGCAGCTGATGGGGGAACATCAAGACGAGCGTCCGGAAGCTGCTCTCAAACGTGAGTGTGTACGGGCGGTTGGTGTCGTAGACTGCGATGTCACCCGGCAGCAGCAGGGCTTCGCGGTTGTCTTGAATGAGCAAGCCCGTGCCTGAGAGCATGATGCTCAGTTTGTAGTAACGGCGGTCGGCGTCGCTGATCAGCGCCGGAGTGCGCAGCACGTTGTGGCTGTCTGCGGTGATTTCCACGATGGAGATGTCCTCGGTGGAACGGGACCGCATTCGGCCACGGAAGAACTGCTTACTCTCGCTGGTGACTTCCAAAGGGACGAAGGACTGGGAGACCAGGCGGCGCCAGGTCCAGAAATCCGGGGTCTCGGCCGTGACGATTTCCTGCCGGGGTAATTCCTTGAGCAGCTCCATTGCCACTTTCCTCCTTCTTAGCGTCCTTGGTGTTGGTTCCACCTTCGGACCAGGCCTTTCTGTGACCTGGACTACATCGTAGGCGTGGCCTGGCACTTTGGATCCGGGGGACTTCCATCCTTGCGCGGGCGTGCAAGCCGCTGCCCGGATTTACAAGGTTTGTGCCGGATTTTCCTACCGCTGCGGCGTCCGGCCGGTGCCTCGAACCGCCGGTCGGCCGGGCTGGCCGGCAAGTTACTACGCATTTGGACAAGCGTTCTTCCCAGGGGAACAAGGCGCCGCTGCGGTGCTGTCCGTAAGTTTGCTCACAGATCTTCCGGGACCCGACAAAGGTGTAATGCACCCGGCAACTTCTTCAACTCCCATCGTGTCGCGAGAGGCATGTACCACCATGAAATTTGAAAATAAGCCCTTGGCGGTGGCCGCGATCGTGGCCTCCAGCCTGCTGGGCCTCACCGCCTGCGGTGCCCAGGCGCCGAGTTCGACGGCGACCGGCGACCCGATCGTCGTCGCCTCCATCAACGCACTCAGTGGAGCGGCATCGTTCCCAGAGGCGTCGCAGGCCGCCAAAGCGGTTTTTGATGAGTTCAACGCCCAGGGCGGCCTTGATGGCCGGCCCATCCAGTACGAGATCCTCGACGACAAGGGCGACCCGGCCGCAGCCAGTGCCTCTGCCCGCGACGCTGTGGGAAAGAACGCCGTGGCACTTGTGGGCTCTGCCAGCCTTCTGGACTGCGAGGTCAACTCCAGCTACTACCAGCAGGAGGGAATCGTGTCGGTCCAGGGTACCGGCGTGGACCCATTGTGCTTCAGCACACCGAACATTTCCGCCGTCAACGCGGGGCCGTTCCTGGATACGCAACTGACCCTCACCTACGGCTCTGAACGGCTGGGGCTGAAGAAGATCTGCGGCCTGCTGCAGATCGCTGGATCCACCAGACCGGCATACCAGCAGGCGTTCGACGCCTGGACCGCTGCGACGGGCGAAACCTTTGCCATGCTCGACGACACCGTCCCGTACGGCGGATCGGACTACACTCCATACGTCGTCAAGGCCAAGGAAGCCGGCTGCGACGCCATCTACTCCAACGGTGTGGAACCGGACGCGCTGGGCGTGCTCAAGGCGGCGGAAGCCCAGGGCATGAACGACATGACCTTTCTGTTCCTGACGTCGGCGTACTCCCAGCAGTTCGCGGAGGCCGCCAGCTTCGTAGGCAAGGGTGTGTACGTGCCGGCGGAGTTCGCGCCCTACACCGTGGACTCCATCGTCGCCAATGACGACTGGAAAGCACTGATGGACAAGCACAAGGTTCCGCTGACCTCCTTCGGGCAGGGCGGCTACCTGGCAGCCACCCACTTCCTGGAAGTGCTCAAGGCGATCGAGGGCGACATCACCCGCGAATCCGTGACGGCCGCCTTCAAGGCACAAACAACGCCGCTCGAAAATCCCATGACCGGCACACCGTACCTCTTCGGCGGGGACGCACGCCACCGCTCGAACACAGCGGGCTGGCCAATCACCATCAAGCCCGGCACCAACGCCTGGACCAGCGCGGACGATGGCTGGATGAACGTCAGCTAGGCCTTCCGGGCCTGCCGGTGCTGCTTTCGATCGCTGATCCGGGGCAGTGCCGGCAGGCGTTCAAGTTTCCTCCACCTTCCCCTGTTTCCCTAAGGAGGCACCGTGCTCCAAGGTGCATTAGCAGGCCTGGCCGCGGGCGGCGTCTATGCCGTCATCGCGGTCTGCCTCACCCTCATGGCCCAGTTGGTCAGGGTCATTAACTTCTCCCAAGCTGCGATCGGCATGTTCGGCGCATTCGTCGCAGTGTCGTTCGTCGGCATGGGGCTGCCGCAATGGGCAGCCATCATCGTCGGCATTGGCTCCGGAGCGCTCATCTCAGCGCTGATTGGCTTGATTATTGCCACCTGGCTGCCAGAGGCGTCCATCAATGCCCGCTCAGCGGTCACCGTGGCCGCCCTCCTGTTCCTCATTTCTATTTCCTTCATTCTGTTCGGAACCAAGCCCAAGACGTTCCGGGCAATATTCCCAGGGCCCGCCGTCACTTTCGAAGGCGTCGTGGTCAGCAAAGTCACCGTCGTCATGGTCATCCTGGCCGCAGTAGTGGCACTTGCCGCCAAACTCGTGCTCGGGAAGACCTCGATCGGTGTCCGGCTGCGTGCCATCGCAGACCGCCCGGTGGCGGCCGAACTGCTGGGAGTGCCCGTCAAGCCCATGGCTGTCGGAGTCTGGGCGGTTACGGGGATTATTGTCGGCATTGCCATCGCCGTCGTTGCCCCGAGCCAGACCAGTGACGCGTCCTCATTGTCGATGCTGGTTATCCCCGGGTCCGCCGCAGCGCTGCTCGGAGCCTTCAAACGCCTGGACCTGGCCTTCTTTGGGGGGCTTCTGTTGGGTGTCATCCAAGGGGCGGCCGCACAGTTCAACCAGTTGGTCCTACTGCGGGAGTGGATCCCGCTGGTCCTTATCGTCGTGTTCCTGCTATGGAACCAGCGCCGGGAGGTGTGGGATGCAGCCCGTTAACGAAATCTTTGCCCGCCGCGGGCGGATGCTGACGGCAGCCGCGCTGGCCGCCGTCCTCGCCGGATGGGCGCTCAGCGCCGTGCTGCCCACGTACCTGGTCTATTTGGCGACGACGGCGATCATCTCCTCCATCGCGCTTCTGGGCCTTGGTGTGGTCACTGGAACGGCAGGCATGATCGTGCTGTGCCAGCTGACCTTGGCGGCCGTGGGCGCCTGGGTGGTGTCCTGGCTCAACGTATTGGGCGTACCGGGAGGCCTGTTCGTGTGGCTGCCGGCCGCGGGTCTGGTGGCCGGAATTGCCGGCGTCATCATCGGCCTGCCGGCCTTGCGTCTGCGTGGCGTGAACCTCGCCGTCGTCACGTTGGGCTTTGCTGCCGCTGCAGACCTGACGCTCGTGAAGACGCAATTTCCAGGCGCG
Organism: Arthrobacter sp. GQ119; assembly: GCF_059759125.1. Taxonomy (NCBI): domain Bacteria; kingdom Bacillati; phylum Actinomycetota; class Actinomycetes; order Micrococcales; family Micrococcaceae; genus Arthrobacter; species Arthrobacter sp. GQ119. The sequence continues at coordinate 69,386 of NZ_JCAXEA010000011.1, forward strand.
GTCAACGGTACCAAGGTTCCGCGCCCCGAACTGTTCAGCACGGACCGCGGCTATTTCTTCCTGGCCGTGATCGTGCTCGTGCTCGTCGCCGTCACCGTTCACCTTCTGCAGCACAGCCGCTGGGGCAGCGGATGGCGGTCGGTCGCCTTCTCCGAGCGCGGCACAGCCTCTGCCGGCAGCAGCGTGCGCACCGCGAAGCTGTCTGCGTTCGCGGTGAGTTCGGCGATCGCCGGAGTTGCCGGCGGACTCATTGCCGGCCAGGTGGGCACAGCTTTCCCTTCCGGCTTCAATACCCTGCAATCCATGGCGCTCTACGTGCTGTCCATCGTCGCAGGGGCGCATCTGTTGGAAATGGCCGTCTTCGGCGGCGTCCTGTGGGTCCTCATTCCGGAGCTGCTCAAGCGCTGGGGGATCCCGCAGGACTGGGGATTCGTTGTCTTCGGCGCCATGGGGATCCAGGCCCTGACGTCCAATTCAAACCTGGGCCAGGACATCCGCAATGCGCTGCGGCGCCGCAGGCGCCGCCAGTCCGGGCCGCCAGCTGCTGTGCCCGTGCCGTTGCCCGCTTCGGTTGCGGCGGACGCAGGGCCTGCCACCGAGGGCAAGGCCCTGCTGAAAGTCAAGGACCTGACGGTCGAATTTGGCCAGATCAAGGCGCTGGCCAACGTGGACATCACGGTCGCCGAGGGCACCATTGTGGGCCTCATCGGCCCCAACGGCGCAGGCAAGTCCACCTTCGTCGATGCCATCTCAGGCTTCCTGCCGCAGCACAGCGGGGAAGTCTGGCTGGACGCGGACCGGCTTGACGGCCTGGCGCCGCACCAGCGGGCACGGATCGGCCTGCGGCGGACCTTCCAGCAGGACAGGGTCCCGCCCAGCCTGACAGTTTATGACTACATGAACTTCATTGCCCGCCGGTCCGCCAGCGGCGAGGAAATTGCCGGGATCCTGGAGTTCTTCGGCTGCCCGGGGCCGGGCGTGCAGATCTCCACGGTGGACGTCGGAACCCGACGGATTCTCGAGGTGGCCGCTAATATTGCGGCCAAGCCGCGGTTGCTGGTGCTGGATGAACCCGCGGCAGGCTTGTCACATGACGAGCACATCGCGTTCGGGCAGCGGCTGCGCCTGGTTCCGCAGCGCTACCGGACGGCGATCCTGATCATCGAGCACGACCTGGATTTGGTGCGCAGCGTCTGTGATTACGTCACGGTGCTGGATTTCGGCGAAGTGCTGGCCACCGGCCGGCAGGACGAAGTGCTGGCGGACCCGAGGGTCCTCAAAGCCTACATGGGTGAAACGGAGCTAATATGACAACGCTGACTCTCGACGGCATCGCCGTCAGCCGCGGCGTCGGGCCGGTCATCTCCGACGTTTCGCTGCACATCGAACCAGGCACCGTGACCGCCCTGGTCGGTCCGAACGGTGCGGGCAAGACAAGTCTCCTCGAAGCGGTATCCGGCGTCGTCCAGGCAAGTGCGGGACGGATCCGCCTGGACGGCACGGAAATCACCAAAGCAAGCCGCCGGAAGCGGGCAAAGCTGGGCATCGTCCATGTGGAACAGGGCAGGGCCATCTTCCCCTCCCTGACAGTGCGGGAAAACCTGGAAATCACAGCCCGCACCAGGGCAGAGTTCGAGGCCGCACTGGTCCTGTTTCCCGAGCTGGAGAAGCGCCTCGGCGCGCCAACAGGGCTGCTCTCGGGCGGCGAACAACAGATGGTGGTGCTGGCCCGGGCCTTCGCCGCAAAACCGAAGGTCCTGCTCATCGACGAGATGTCGCTGGGGCTGGCCCCGGTAGTCTTCCTGAGGCTCATGCCGGTGGTCAGGCAGATCGCCGATACTGGGGTCGGCGTCCTCCTGGTCGAACAGTTCGCGAACCTGGCTCTACGGATTTCCGATAGCGCTTTGGTGGTCACTAGTGGCCGGGTGACCTACTCGGGCAGTGCATGTGGTCTGCTCGAAAGCCCTGCGACCCTTCAAACGGCTTATCTGGGGTGAAGGTGGAGCCAAAACCACGTAACACTTGTTGGCGGCGGCGTTTCCCAACACCAAGATAATGCTAGTTCGAAACACTCGGAGCGATAGTGGCCCGACGCGCGCATCGTCCCCATGGGTGATCGTAGTCGGATCCTAGTACCCCAAAAATCTGTTGAGTCGCGAGCCAAATCTGTCAGGACAAAGAAGCACCGCACCCCTCGTTGCGGGGTGCGGTCTTCGGTTGAACGCTTCGGCGGGAGCGAAATCAGGGTGTGGACAATGTCCACACTTTGGCTCCCGGACTGGGGCGTACATTGTCCGGATCGGGCCGGATTCCGCATGTTTCCGCGGGAGCCTAGTGTTTGCAAGGGCTGGAATGCAGTTCGAGTCCCACCTCGGGCACAGCATATCCCCTCGTCAGAGGGGTTTTTGCTTTAACGTGTCGACATAGCTTGTGGTGGCGTCCCTCTGACGCTAGGTTCGCGGGCTGTTGCCCGGCCGCCGCGGGGCCTATTCAGGTGTGTGAGGTGGCGGGGTTCAAGTTCGGCTGATGGGCCTCCGCTTGCTGGAGTGTGAGGCTATGCGCTTCCTTTCTGTTTGGTCTTCGCGGCCGGTTTTGTCCGTCACCTGTTCATGGGGCGGCTCGGCGCCGGCGACATGATTTTGATGACTTTTCAAGTCTTTCTTGACTTCTTTGCCGCGGTGGCGGGGCTGATCGGACCGCTTTTGATGCTTTTGGGTGTTGGCAGTGTCAACACCCCGTGATGGCGCTCTAGGTTGATGCTCGGGCTCCTTCGACGCGGGGGGATTGCGGTTTGCCTTGTGTTTGGGCACAGAGGACTTGGTCCGCTGGTTCCTTGATGGCCGGGATGTCTGCGATGAACTGGTCGCGGATGCCCGCGAATTGGAAGCTTGCGATGAGAGAGTGATGAGCGGTCCCGGGGGATTGCCGCGCTGGTCTCTGGGTCGCCGTCGTCGTGGGTGAAGGTTTTCTCCCCGACGAGCAGCCCGTCGCTGATGGTGATGCCGCGTTCGGCCAGCACGCCGGTGAGTGCAGCGATGATCGCCGCGCGGGGTTTGGGCTGGCTGGCGTCCCAGGGTGTTGAGGTGTAGACGGCGAAGAGGACACTTGTGGCGTTCGGGTCCTGGGTGAGGTAGCCGGCGACGGTCCGGGCGTAGCCGAGCTCGCCGCCGTCGTGCCGTGGGAGGTCCATCCGCAAGGTGGCGCCGAGGCGGTCGGTGTCCACGGTGATGCAGACGAGGCTCTCCTGTGGCCAGAAGCCCAGGGTGTGTCCGATGAAGCTGAGTAGGTCTGCGGGGGATTTGATTGTCAGCGTTTCCATGGTCTTGGCTTCCTTGACCTTCTTGGCCTGGCGGTGGTCGTTGGGGTGTGGGTGCCGTTCTGATAGAGGCGATCACCGCTGGGTAGGAGGGTCCGGAGTGCAACTTGGGGAACCGGACGCAAGCAAAAGTTTTGTGTGGAGATAGGCGACGGAGGAGCGCCGAACGAAAACTTTTGATGGCAGTCACTCAAATAGTGCCTAGCACCGTCTCAAAAGCTGAGGGTTGAAAGAGATTGACCCGAGACAAGGCGCTCGATTTCCTGTCATCGCAGAGTCTTACAAGACAACCTCGGAGGATGAAAAGGGATGAGACCGATCCGGCTGACAAGACCATATGTTCGACGGTGTTGCGGGGGACGTGTCGGAAGTGTCAGGTTGGGACCTGAGACGTTCTAAAGCCGGTGCCAGAAAAGCAGAAAGGCCCTATTCTGACAGCGCTTCTGCTACCTGTCTGACGTCAGCTTGGGGTGTGCTGCAGATTGAAAGTATGTGGTTGGTTGACATCAGCGTTTGCCGGATTCGCCAGCCGCGTTCCTGAATTTGCCATTAGGGAACGTCCTTGCTGGTCGTGACGGTATAGAAGATGTAGCTGTGCTGGGTGATTAGCACACCGTGCCGGCCAACCTTTCTGCCGTGGTTATTGCGCGGTCCCAAGGCAACGTTCAGGTCTTCACGGATCTGTTGTGCCTTGTCGCCCCTGACTTCCAGGAGGTAGGGGGCATCCGTTTCTCAGTCATGGCTTCCTCAGCGGATCCCGTTGCGCCTCGCCAAATGGGCGTACGCGCTGATTGCTGTGTGTGGCGGAACTTAGAGGGTGGTGGCGTTGAGGGAGAGCGCTGCCCGGGCGGATACGTGCCAGTTGATGGCTTGGGCAGCCAGCAGTGCTGCGCCGACGGCGGTGACCTCCGGCTCGGGGATGACGTGTACGTCGGTTTCGATGAAGGTCCGTTTGATGTCGATCCAGCCCTGGGATCTGGCCCAGCCGCCGGCCATATAAACCGGAGAACCTGGGGGCATCCGTGAAGCCACTGCTTCAATGGCGGCGTCGCCGGCCCGTGCCAGGGCGCCGGCTACTGCTGATGCGCGAGACAGGGGTGCAGCTGGGGCGTCGGGGGAGTACTTGGGCCGCACGCCTCCTTGGCCTCCGGGGATGAAGCTTTCTGAGTGGAGGTATTCGTCGGGTTTTTCATGGCCGTCGATGATGGCTCGGAGGGCGGCGGCGACGGCAGGGTCCTGTGAGGTCCAGTCCACGTTGCGGGCGAGCTCAGTGACTGTCAGTAGGGTGCTGCCCTCGCTGAGGATGCCGGGCCCGACATCGCAGTTTCCAAACCGGGGTACGTTCGGGGTAGGGGACTGGGCAACTACTACTTCCGCGGTACCCATGGAATCGAGAATCGCACCAGGGTGCAACTGGTCCACCCCCCACCCGCCGATGGGGTGATCGTGGCCGCCGGCAACGACGGTGGCGTGAGGTGCGAGGACTCCGGCGCCATTCAGACGGGAGGACTGCAGGGGTCCGACCGGTTCTCCGGTTCGAGTTACTTCCGGCAGCAGGTCGGTGGATCCGAGTGTCATCTCGACTCGGTTGGCCAGCCAGGTCCGGGTCCGCCTGTCCCACGCCGCTGTCCGTGATGCGAGGGTGTCGCTGATGAAGGACCTTCCGGACCAGCGGTTTGCGGCGTAGTCGGTGATGGCGGCCCATGAAGCGGGCTGGGTGCTCGTGTCCTGTTGGCGGGACCAGAGCCAGCCAGTGAGGGTGTGGGAGGGATTGGCGTGGACGCCGATCCAGTCCGAGGAAGAAAGATGCGGTTCCAGGCTTTCGAAAAGGCGGGTCCGGCGCGGGTCGAACCATGCCAGGGCCCGGCCGAGTGGCCGCAGGTCCTTATCAAGGAGAACGCCGTCTTCTCCCACGCCGGCGCAGGCCACCGCGGCAACCATGTAATCGGTGCCGCAAACTTCCAGGATCATATCCTCAATCGCGTCCAGGATCCCTTGGGCATCAATCGATAGGTCAGAGCGATTGCGGGGGGTTGCCTGCCGTGCACGTGCGACGACGCTGCCGCTGGGGTCGATCGCGACGACTTTGCAGTTCGTGCTGCCGATATCGATGCCGCAGACGACCTCTGTACGCTCGCTCGATCCGCCCATGTTTTGCATCCTTTGATTGACGCCCATATATGAAGTTCAGGTCCTAGTCGCTGAAAGAGACGCTCTTGGTCAGGGAAGCAATCTCGGCCAAAGTCTTCTCTGCAACGACGCGTTCACGCTGCCAGATGTTTCGGCCGACGATAACACCCCGCGCCCCGGCGCGGATGGTTCCTGCAACTGCTTCGATGGTATCGGCAGGCTCGCCCGCTAGGGGCCCACCGGCAATAACTAGGGGCACCCCGAGTTCATCGGCGAGGCGCTTAGTGCGCTCTTCACCGGGGAAAGCGATCTTGATGATGTGGGCGCCGAGGTCATAAGCGATTCGGGCTACCTTTTCTTCTTCGATAATGACTTCTTCGGTCCTTGGTGCACCGATGAGTACAGGCTCCAGGACAAGCGGGATGTCCCACTGGTCGCATGCGGAGATGACCTGTCCGACGCGCGTGCACATGGCCACCTTTTCAGCATTGGACATGTTCCAGGGGAACAGCATCTTCACGGCATCAACGCCCATTCGGACGGCTTCTTCCACCGTCGTGATGAGGCCGTGGGAACCCTTGCCGTCCATTTCGCGGTAGTCATAGTAGGTATCGATGGCGAGAACTCGACTCAGCTGCGGATTCTGGGCAAAGAAACCCTCCGTCTGTTTCACCTGGCCAAGGGTCATCATGAAGCCGGTAACGCCGTGGTCAGCCCAGGCGGCGAAGGGAGCCGAGGGGGTCTCAAGACCCTCGATGCGGTCAAAGATCAGGCCGTGGTCAACGGGCATAATGATCGCAGCGCGGTGGCTGGGCAGCGTGCGGCGCATACGGTATTCCATGGACATTGAAGCCTGCTTTCTATAGACGAGCCACGTTGCTGTCGACAGCGGTTTTGTAAATGGTTGGGTCCGGCACGCCGCAAGAGGCAACAGTGCATCTTGTACGTACAGTATGGACTGACCTACCTTATTCTCCGGACTTCTTCGCCGTCAAGGGCATGCCACCTCTTAGCAGTTCCTCGGGGATTTGACCTGACCGTACTGTACGGTCGGTCTACAATGAGATGGACAATGTTCCCGTGCGCAGACCTCACCCTAAGGAGGGCCTCGTGTCAGTAGCAGTTGCCGACTCGATCGACCGCCAGTCCCCAACGCCTTACTACCAGCAGCTGTTTGATGTCCTCCAGCGGAGGATCGCTGCCAAGGACATCGCGGCAGGGGAGCGGCTGCCCAGCGAGAATGAACTGTGCACCGAGTTTGGCTTGTCACGGGCGACGGTGCGCCAGGCACTGAAGCTGCTTGAATCCCGGGGGCTGGCCCACCGCATCCCGGGCCGCGGCGTGTTCGCCAGCGAACCGACGGCCGACAAGGGCTGGGTCATCCAGGGCCAGCAGGGGTTCCTGGAAAACGCCATCAGTCACCAGAACAGGCATGTGACCACTCAGGTGCTGCGTTCCGGTCCGGTCATCCTGCCTGACAGCGCGTGCCGTTCCTTGGAGCTTCCCGAGGGGACCAGGGGCTTCGAGCTGGTCCGCCTGCGCTCTTTGGACGGCACGCCTGCGGTCTACAGCATCAACTACAGCCCGCCGGCTGTCGCCCCTGTCATAGCCGGGGCGGCGGACGTTCTGTCCGGGCTGGCTTCGCTGTCGGAGCTTCTCGCGGGCGCCGGTTACGGCCTGGGCGGCGCCAACCGCACCATCCGCGCGGTGAACCCGGCCCCGGAAATTGCCAAGGCTTTGAACGTCACGGATTCCTCCCCGCTGCTGCGGATTCAGTCCACCTCCTGGACGGCCCGCGGTGAACGGTTTGACGTATATGAGACGTGGGTGCGCAGCGAGATCGTTCCCCTCGAGGTCAATGTCAGCACTGTTGACCTGACTGCCGGTCGCTAGGGGCCCTGGCGCCAAAGAGCCTCCGTTTCATTCCTGAAGCGGAGGCTCTTTGTGCTCAAGTGCCCTGCAGGACGCTTGATGTTGCTAGGCCGTGATTAGCTCTGAGGCAGGGGTTGGACTTTTGTCGGGCTCGGCTTCAGGAACTCGGAGCCAGCGGACTGCCACGCCGGCGGCGACGTACAGTGCGGCGAAGATGATCGTGACTCCGCCCGGGCCGATGAGTCCGAGGAAGACGGCCACGATCAGGGGGCCGACGAAGGTGGCGGCGCCGGCCCCGAGGTTCAGCAGCGCGACTGCGTTGCCTTTCTGGCCTGGCGCCATCAGGGACATCAGGACCGAGATGGGGGTGAATCCGGCCAGGGTCACGCCGTAGAAGGCAGCGCAGGCAACGGCGACCCAGTACTGCGATCCGGCCATCTGCGGTACGAAGTAGAAGCACAGGGAGCCGACGGCGGAACCGATGCAGCCGAACCAGCGCAGCGTGCGGTGCCAGCCCAGCCTGTCGCTGAGAACGCCGAAGAACAGGTTCGCGAAGATATTGGCAAATCCCATGGTGAAGATCAGTTGCAGCCACCCGGCCGTGCCGAACCCGAGGTCCGTGGCAAAGACTGTCGGGAGAAAGACCAGGAATCCAAACTGCGGGGCCGTGTTTACTACCCGGATGAGGGCGCCAAGCCCGACACGTGGGACCTTTACGGCGATAGAGACGCTGCTGATGATGCTCTGGCGCGCCGTTATGCCCGGGGCAGCGAGGCGGTCGCCTCCCCTTGCCTTCCGGATGCCCACAAGGCAGACTACGCCTCCGGCGATGACCATGAGCAGCGAAACCCACAGGGTCATATACTCGCCGATGATCGGTTCGGTGCCGCTGGCCATCAGGGAACCGAGCGTCGGCAGACCGCCGGTGAAGGCGAAGTAGAACCAGCCAACAGCGGATCCGAGCCGGTTCGCGGGGCTTCCTGCCAGGATCCAGACCAGGAACCCGTAGGCGAACAGCGGGTAGCCGAAGCCGCGGATCGCGTAGGTGAGCAGGATCAGGGTGTAGTTCTGGGACGGAACGGCGATGGCCAGGAACAGCACTTCAAAGACGGCCCAGATGGCCAGGCCGAGCAGCATGACACGCCGGGGGCCCCAGATGTCGGAGAGAGCTCCTGCGAGCCAGGATCCAAGGGTGACGATGAGGCCGTAGGCAGTGATGATGACCGCGGCTTGGGTTTCGTTGCCGGCGCCGTTGGAGGCCAGGAAGGGGGCGATGTAGCCGGATTCGACTCCGTCGCCGACCATGAAGAGCAAAAGCCCAACGAATCCCCAGACCAGAGGCTTGGGCAATCCGAGCCTGTCCAGGAGGCCAAGGCGGGCGGAACTGTTTGCAGCGAGCTGCGCAGACATAAATGAGTACTTTCTGGAACGGACGGTCCGCGGCGTTTAGCGCTGCGGCAGGATGTGGACTTTGCGGGCGGATTCGGAGTGTGCGGCCTCAAGCGCTGCTGCATAGTCGGCGAGCCCGAAGGTGTGGGTCACCATGCGGGAGGCGAGGTCGGGGAGTTCCGTGATGGCTTCCACGGCCGCCGGGTAGGACGTGGCCAGTGATTGGGAGCCGACGAAGGACAGTTCGCGGTCGAAGAGGTCGTAGGGGAAAAGGTCGATGCTGGCGGTGGGGCTGACGACGCCCATCTGCAGCAGCGTTCCACGTTCGGCGAGTTTGGCGATGGCGTCTTTGACGGCGGAGGGGTGGCCGCTGGCTTCGATGACCAGGTCGACGTCGCGTTCGGTGGCTCGTTCGCCGGGCGTGTAGGCGTTGTTGGCACCGAATTCGAGGGCCGCTTCCCGGCGCACGGGGCTAGGTTCGACGACGTCGATGGAAGCGGCGCCCCGCGCCTTGACGAGGGCGGCTGCCAGCAGGCCGATGGATCCTGCGCCGTAGATCAGGACGCGCTTGCCGGTGACAGGAGCGACCCGGCCCAGGGCGTGCAGGACGCATGCCAGGGGCTCAATGAGGGCTGCGGTGGTCCAGTCGATGCCGTCAGGCAGGGCGAAAACGACGGAGGTGGGAACCTTGACCAGTTCGGCGACGGCACCGTTGCTGGTGACTCCGATGGGTACGAGGTTGCGGCACAGGTTGGTCGCCCCTGCCTGGCACTGGTCGCAGTGGCCGCAGGCCACATTCGGGTCAACGCACACGCGGTCGCCGACTTTGAAGCCATTAACGTCTGATCCGACCTGGACGATGGTTCCGGCAAATTCATGTCCGGGGACCACAGGGAAGGTGCCGGTGGGGTAGTCTCCTGAAGCCAGGTGGATGTCGGTGCCGCAGATGCCTACCGCTTCAGGGGCGATCACAACTTCACCGGCGCCGGCGACAGGGTCGTCAATTTCCGCGACCTCAATCGAGCCTTTTCCATCCAGGATTACTGCGCGCATCTATGCGCTCCTCTCCGCGTCGTTACGGCAGAGGGCGATCCTCGACCGTGAGAGTTGATCCGGCTCCATCGAACGTGGGGCGGGATGTCTACTGGGTCACAAGAATACGACAGTAATGGCAGGAATGTCTAGACGAGACATACTGTACGTACAGCGGCATTGGCCGAATGCTTGTACCCGCCCAGGAGGATGGCCGTTCGGGCTGCCGGAGATCTCATCGACCGCTTCAGGAGGGAAGTGCGGACCCTTTAAACGGCAAAGATCCCCGGCATGCGGGGATCTTTGCCGTTTGCGGCAATTGGGGCCACCTCATCCCGGCCGGGACGTGCGCGGCTGTCCTATTTCACTGCGCCGAAGAGGAGCCCGCGGACCAGGGACTTCTGCGCCATCCATCCGGCGATGATGACGGGGATGCTCAGCAGGGTCGCGGCGGCCGCGACGTGGGCCGTGTACAGCTCGCCGAAGCTGAGGAATTTCTGCAGGAACAGCGGAAGGGTCGAGGTCGAGTTGGTCAGGTTCACGGCGAAGAAGTATTCGTTCCACGAGAAAACGGCGCACAGCAGCGCAGTCGATGCCAAGCCCGGGCGGACCAGCGGAAGAATGATGGACCGTGCCGCGCGCCATCGGGACGCACCGTCAACTGCGGAGGCTTCCAGGATTTCTTCCGGGATTTCCTGCATGAAGGACCTGATCATCCAGATCGCCAGTGGCAGGTTCATGCCGATGTGCATCACGATGAGGATCCCGAGCGTGTTCAGCACTCCGAGGGCCGTTGCGATGACGTAGACGGGAATGATGGCCGCCGCCATGGGCATCATTTTGGTGGAAATGAAGAAGAACAGCCCGTCCTGCGCCTTCTCCACCGGTCGTATGGACAGGGCATAAGCTGCAGGCAAAGCCAGGACCAGCACCACGAGCGTGGAAGCCACCACAACGATCAGGGAGTTTATGGCGTAGGGCCAGAACCCGGCCGAGAACACATCCTGGTAGTTCTCCAGCGTTGGCGTGAAGACGAGCTTCGGGGCGGCGGCTGCGGCATCGGGTTCGGTCTGGAAGCTTTTCAGGAGCATGTAGGCGATCGGCAGGAAGAGAATGAGGCTTCCCAGCCATCCGCCCAGGCCCATCAGGACATTCTTGAGCTGCTTGGTGGGGCGGGAGCGGCGGATCACGGGTTGGCTGCGGGCGGCGCGGACGTCCGTGGCCGTCCGGCTGGTGGTGGCGGTCATCGACGTCCTTCTTTCTGGAAGATGCCCGAGAGCAGGCGCAGTGCCGGCAGTACGAGCGCAATGGTGATCAGCAGCGCCGCGATGCCAAGGGCCGAGGCGGTGCCGAAGTCGAAACCGTTGAAGCCCTTCAGGTAGATGTAGTAGGTGATGTTTGTGGTCTGGAATGCGGGGCCACCGGCGGTCAGCAGTGCGATTTCACCGAATGTCTGGATGAGGTTCATCGCCAGGAGCAACGCCGCCAGTTCGATGTAGGGGCGCAGGTGAGGGATGAGAATGAAGCGGAACTGCCGCAAGGGTCCGGCGCCGTCGACCCTGGCCGCTTCGAGCTGTTCCTGCGGCGCGGACTGCAGCCCGGCGATCAGAATCAGCATGGCAAACGGGGTGAAGCGCCACGTGAGCAGAATGATCAGTGCCGCCATGGGGTACTCGCTAAGCCATGAAACTGCGGGCAAACCCACCAGGCGGGCGAACCAGCCAAGGAGCCCGAAACCCGGATCGAACATCGCCGAGCGCCAGAACAGCGTGACCGCCACCGGCATGACGAAGAAGGGTGTGATCGCCAGCGTCCGCGCGATACCCCGCCCCGGGAAGGAGTGGTTGAGCAGCAGAGCCAGGAGCAGGCCGACCACGATGCACGCCACCGTGGAGACACCGGTCATGATTCCTGTGTTCCCGATGGAACGCCAGAAGATTTCGTCCTGGACGGTGGCGAGGTAGTTCGCGCCTCCATTGAACTTTGCCGGCTGGTTGCTCAGCAGGCTCCAGCTCTGGAAGCTGTAGATCAGGGTCAGCAGGAAGGGAAGCTGCGTGAGGAGGATGGTGAAGACGAGGGCCGGCAGGAGCGGACCGCGGATCTTCCAACGTTCCGCCCGGGTGAGTTCGCGGACCAATGCCGGGGGGCGGGGTGCGGTGGTGGTGTTAGCCAATGGAGTGTCCGATCGGAGCTAAAGCGCCGTCCGCGGGAGTTCCGGGAGGAAGCTCCCGCGGACGATGCGATGGGTCTACTTGAGGTAGCCCGCGGTCTTGACCGCGTTGGTGGCGTAGTCCTGGCTCTTCTTCAGGGCATCCTCGACGGACTGGGTGCCGCTGATGGCCCCGGCCACCTGCTGAGAGACGAAGTCGCCGATTCCGACGAATTCGGGGATCTGTACGTACTGAACTCCGGTGTAGGGGACCTTGTCCCTGGTCGGCTGGAGCGGGTTCGCTGCCTGGATCGACTTCTGGGTCAGGTCTGCATACTGTGCTGCAGCCTTCTTGTACTCCGGAATTTCGTAGGTGGACTTGCGGGAGCCCGGCGGGATAGCGTCCCATCCGGCTTTTTCACCGGCGAGCTTGATGTATTCAGGGCTTGTGACCCAGGAGATGAACTTCCAGGCAGCCTCCGGGTTTTTGCTGCTGGAGGTGATGCCCAGGCCCCAGGACCAGAGCCAGCCGGAGGGGATGCTCGCCGGGCCGGTCGGTGCCATGGCGAAGCCGATGTTCTCCTTGACCGCCGGCGTTGCCTGGTCCAGGACTGATCCGGCAAAGACGGTGTCGTCGTACCACATAGCGGTTGAGCCCTGGCTCATCTTCTGCAGGCAGCCTTCCCAGCCATCCTTAGCCGCGTCCGCCTGGCCATTGGCCCGCAGGAGATCCACATAGAACTTGACCGCTTTCGTGGTCTCGGGCGAGGTCAGCTGCGGTTCCCAGTTCTCATTGAACCAGCGGCCGCCGAACGTGTTGATCACGGTCGTCAGCGACGCAAGGTTCTGGCCCCAGCCGGGCAGGCCGCGCAGGCAGATACCGGAGACACCCTTGGCCTTGTCGTCCATCTTGGCGGCTGCGGCAGCAATCTCTTCCCAGGTGGGGGTCTGGGAGATCGTCACGCCGGCCTTCTGAGCCAGGTCCTTGCGGTAGAACAGGAACGAGGAGGATCCGTAGAACGGGGCCGCGTAGAGCTTGTTGTCGGCCGAGACGATGTCCGCGATCGGCTTCAGCAGGTCATCCTTTTTCCACGCCGTGTCCCTGTTGGCGTAATCCTCCAAGGGAAGGATCCAGTTGTTCTTGGCCCAAATCGGCACTTCATAGCTGCCCATCATGGCCACGTCGAACTGCCCGGCCTTGGTCGCGACGTCCTTGGTCACCGCAGGGCGCAGATCATTCTCGGGCAGGGTCGTGAACTTGACCTTGATGCCCGGGTTCTTCTGCTCAAAATCGCTGATGAGCGACTCGGCCGTCTTCATCTGCGGATTCGCGGCGAGGGCCACGTTGATCGTGACCTCTCCGCCAGGTGTTGTACCTCCGCCGTTTGTGGAGCAGGCGGTGAAGGAGCCCGCGAGGAGCGCTCCGGCCGTGGTCACGGCCAGCATCCGCGCTGCCGCCTTCCGGCGCTGTGGTCCGATGTGCATCTTAAACCTTCCTAGATAAACAACTCTGGTTATCAAGCTGTACGTACAAGACGTATCGGCTGGACTGACTACAGCATAAGCGTGACCTGAAACACGGTCAATAGCCTGAGATGGACTGTACGTACAGGATCGACAATACGGACATTACGGTTTATCGTGGTTTCCGGGACAGCTTGGTGCAAGCGAAGCGGTCACCCCTCCGACTCATATCCCGACACGAACGCAAGCATCATCCGCTCGTGTCCCCGCCGTCGCTGATTCCCGGCGACGACCCCCGAAAGGACTCTCAATGGCTTTGGTCAGTGGCATGGACATAATCAAGGAATGCACCTCCCGCGGACTCGTGGCAGGCTCGTTCAACACCACCAACATCGAGACCACGATGGGAATCATTGCCGCGATCGAGCGGGTCGGAGTGCCGACCTTCATCCAGGTGGCGCCTACCAACGTGGCCCTCTCCGGCTACGAATACATCTACGACATGGTGAGCCGCCGGCTGGCGACTTGCGACGTGCCCGTCGCGCTGCACCTGGACCACGGAAAGTCGCTGGAATCCGTCGAGGGTGCACTGGCTGCCAAATTCACCTCGATCATGATCGACTACTCGGAGTACCCCTACGAGGAGAACATCAAGGTCTCCGCCCGGGCCCGCGAAATGTGCCCTCCAGATGTGGCGCTCGAGGCGGAGCTGGGCAGCATTGGCGGCAAGGAGGATGACGTCGCCCCTGAGCACGCCAGCTACACCGACCCTGACCAGGTGAAGCACTTCGTCGACGCTGTCGGATGTGACATGCTCGCTGTGTCGGTGGGCAACCAGCACGGGTACGCGCCCAACGCCCGGATCAACTTCGACCTGCTTGCCAAGATCCAAGCGGAAAGCCCCGTCCCCCTGGTCATTCACGGTGCTTCCGGCCTGCCATCCGAGCAGCTCGGCCGACTGCACGAATTCGGCGTGGTCAAGGTCAACGTCGCCGCCGACCTGCGCAATGCCATGATCCGCACCTTCGGCGAAGCCTACGCCGCCAACCCCCACGAGAACTCACTCATCCGCGTCTCAAAGAACGCCGTCACGGCGATCACCGACGTTGTCGAGGCCCGGATCCGCACCCTGAACCCGTCAGTGGCATAGCGAGGAAACCCGGTGCTACCCACAATCACGGTCGACGTTGGAACGACCAGCATCAAACTGTGCATGTTCGGCACAAGTGGAAAGGTGGTTGCATCAGCGCGCCGCGCCACGCCCACGGTGGAGGACGCCTGGGGCGAAATCTATGACTTGGGCTCCCTGACGGGTGCCGTCTTCGATTTCATCCGGCATCTTGACCCAACGACGCGGGCGAGCGTGAAAAGGGTAGCAATTACCGGCGTTGGAGAGTCCGGCGGCCTGGTCCGCCCGGACCTCTCGCTGGCGTCGCCAATGATTCTCTGGCACGACCACCGGGGAGCGGACTACCTAGCGCGGCTAACCCCTGCAGACCGCGCACAGATGTACCGGATCACCGGCCTTCCGGTCAACGCCAACTACGGGTTGTCGAAGGTGGCCTGGGCTGCCGCGCACGCCCGGGATGCCGCTGATGATGCGCAGTGGTTGAACATCGCCGAGTATCTGGCTGCCCTGATGACAGGCCGTCGCTGGTCCGAGTACTCCCTGGCGAGCCGAACCATGGCACTGGATTTGAACCTCCGTAAATGGTCGCCTGAGGCCTGCGCACTCGTCGGGCTCGACGTCGGGATCTTTCCGGAGCTGCGCAGCGCCGCGGACGGCGCCACCATCGCACGGGACTTCGCGATTGAAATTGGCCTGCTCGAAGACGTGAGCGTCCACGTAGCCGGCCATGACCATATGGTTGGCGCGGTCGGTGCCGGCCTCAGCCGCGGAGAGCTGCTGAACTCCACCGGCACCACCGAAGGACTGCTGTTCCTCAGGGATGCACCCAGCCTTGATGAGCGCTCGGAGCGGTCGAAACTGGCCAACGGCTTCGCGTGCACCGGCGCGGACTACACCCTGTTCGCTTCGATACCGACCGGTGGCTCCGCGTTCGCGACGCTGCAGAGCATGCTCGGCCTTGACGCTGCGCAATTGTCAGCCTGCATCGAGGACCTGCACGGACGGTACATCGCAGGGAAGATCGACCTGGGCAGCGTCCCGCTGATCCTGCCGCAGTTCCGGGGAAGCCCGCCCCCAACCAAACGTGCCACGGCCCGGGGAGTGATTGCCGGGCTTCGAACCGATACCAGCAGCGCGGATCTGGTCCTTGGATGCTTCATGGGCATGGCCCTGCAGTTCCAGGACGTTCTGAACCTCTTCCCCGACTCTCCGGAGCGGATAAAGGTCATCGGCCCGGCCAGTGCAAACCCCCTGTGGCTGCAGCTCAAAGCCGACCTGCTCGGAACACCGCTGAGCGTGTCACAGCTCAGCGAAGTTGTCTCCAGGGGGGCCCAGGCCCTGGCCTCGGACGTGTCGTGCGATTGGGATGCCTGCCAACCCGAAGACGTGCTTGTCGACGACCGCCGACAGGCGCGCCTGGGCGAGTGGCACGCCGAGATCCAACCCCAGTGGGAGTACCTGAAAGGAGTCCCGGCGTGAAAACCCGGAACGGGCACGAACAGGGACGAGCCCAGCTCGACATACGTTCAGGAGCGAAGCGATGACGCTTGTTGCGGGCATTGATTCATCCACTCAGACCTGCAAGGTCACCGTGCGGGACCTCGCCACGGGCATGCGGGTACGGGAGGGAAAGGCCTCCCATCCGCCCCAGACCATCGTGCATCCGGATGCCTGGTGGGATGCGCTGCTCACCGCGGTACGCCGGGCCGGCGGCCTGGACGATGTTGTGGCCATCTCTGTCAGCGGGCAGCAGCATACACCCGTGTTCCTCGACGCGGCCGGCAACATCGTCTGCGAATCACCCCTGTGGAACGACACCGGATCCCACTCACAGATGGTCGACCTCAACAACGAGCTCGGCAGAGGTGAGTGGATCCGCCGCACCGGCCTGCCCCTGACACTTTCCGACACCGTCACGAAGCTTCGGTGGCTACGGGACGTGAATCCGGAAGCAACCCGGCAGACAGCGGCCGTCGCTGTTGTCCACGACTGGCTGACCTGGCGCCTGATGGGATTCGGCCCCGGCACGGGAGGCGTTGACCAGCTGATCACGGACCGGTCCGAGGCCAGCGGCACAGCGTACTGGTCCGGTGAAACAGGCGAGTACTGCATGGATCTTTTCGAGCACGCCTTCGGCAAGAAGGCCCTGCTGCCGCGTGTACTCCACCCGCTCGATAAAGCAGGAGTGACCGGCGCCGGCATCCCCGGCATCCCCGCCGGGATCGCCGTTGGAATCGGCAGCGGCGACAACGCAGCCGCAGCACTGGCGCTCGGACTGGCCGAAGGAGACGCCGTTCTCTCGCTGGGAACCTCAGGCGTGGTATATGCCCGCTCGGCAACGCCGGTCCACGACTACGCCGGATACGTCTGCAGCTACGCCGACGCCACCGGCGACCACCTTCCCATTGTCGCCACACTGAACGCAGCACGGAACTTCGACCTCGGCGCCGCCCTGCTGGGCTGCAGCTACACAGAACTCTCCGACTTGGCGCTCCAGGCCCCTCCCGGAGCTGAGGGCCTGACACTGCTGCCGTACTTTGAGGGTGAACGGACACCCGATTTGCCGAACGCCCGCGGCTCATTGCAAGGTGCGTCATTGACCAACTTCAACCGGCCCAACTTCGCCCGCGCCATCATCGAAGGAACCCTCGCCAGCCAGGTTGCGATGCTCGACATCCTTCGAAACTGCAAGGTCAATCCAAACAGGCTGATGCTCATCGGCGGGGCCGCCGAGAGTCCCGCCGTGCAGCAAATCCTCAGCCAGATGGTGGACATACCCGTGGTCGTGCCCGAATTCGACGAATACGTGACCAAGGGCGCGGCGATGCAAGCAGCCGCGGCTCTGGCCGGTTCGTTCCCCTCCTGGCACGCGGTGATGGTTGAACTGCCTACGGCACCGCTACAGGCACAAATCATCGAGCAGCACACCGCGGCAAAAGCCCTTCTGGGCTACGAAGAGGCAAAGTCGAACCAACTGACGCGGTGAAGGCGGAGTAGGTAACACCGCCACCCACGCAACCCTGTTGGGCTGCATCTCAGCGTCTCATCACACAGCACAGCACAGCGCAGCACAGGGGAAGCATGACCATCGCATCAACGGAGTCCAGGTCTGAAATCGTGACCGCAACCTCGGTCTTGAGTTGGTCCGTGTTACCGAAGCGGCGGTCATCGCCGCAGGGCAATGGGTCGGCATGGGCGACAAGAATGCCGCTGACGGCGCAGCCGTCGACGCCATGCGCTCCTTCCTTTTCACCGTCAGTTTCAACGGCACCCGCCTGGCCGCATTGGGAATGAACAACGCCCTGGCCGTCCTGGCCGTCCTGGCCCTCACGGAACGAGGGGCAATGTTCGACCCCATCCGCAGGCGTCACCGACAGCTGCCACAGCACGAGTTGTAGTAGGGAACAGCTGTTTGCGGCTCTCGGGATGCCTTGGACCAGCGAACCACAATCGCCTTCGGCAGCATGGCCCTCGTCCTGGCCTTTCGATCCGAGACATCACCAGCCGCTGACGGGAACGGCCTGTCAACGGCTGGTGACGGTGTACGTTGCTCTGGTGAACAGGTGGCTGCTGACCTCAGTTACCGGCCATGTCAGGAGTGCGGGCTCCGCCCTCACGAACGGCGGCAGCTTCAACGTTGACTGTGTGCGCGAATGTGCTGGGGCGCTGGCGTTAGGCGCTTCCCAGCGGCTCGGTTCAGTCGATATGGGCGGGGATGGTGCCGGCTTCAATGGCGGCCAGTTGCAGTGCCAGTAGCTTCGAGAAGAACCTTCCATCGCCGATGCCGAGCGAGATCATGAACCACAACTGATCGACGTCGGTGCGCCGCCAGAGCCGCCCGTATTCGCGGTCGTCACTGACTTTCGCGAAGTCACCTACTTGCTGGGCGACGTCGTCACCGAGTACGTCGCGCACCACAGTCGAGGCGCCGCGGTAGCCAGTGGCAAAGACCACCAGCTCGGCATCGATTGTTTTGCCCCCTTCGAGCATCACACCATGAGAAGTGAGGCTTTCGACGCTCCCGTTGCGAAGCTTGATCGTGCCGTCGATGATTAGCTCGGATGCGCCAGCGTTGTAGTAATAGCCGGTCGCGTTCTGACCGAAAATCAACCCGAGTACGCCCTGCCCGTCAGGGCCATCGCTGAGTTCGAAACCGGCTGCTGTAAGGCCCTCGAGGAGTTCGTGATCCATTGCTTTTACAAGCTCGACGTGCTTCGGGCCATGTGCTGGGAGTGCTCCGAAGGGTGTGGCGGCATTGACCAAATCCGCTTCTTCGGTGGTGTAAAGGCCGTTGGTATGGTTTGAGTGCATAACCGCGTGGAACGTCGAGGTGTTCATGACGAATGTTCCGGAGCGCTGAATCAAGGTGACATCAACGCCATGCTCTGCCAAGTCCTGGGCAATATCATGCCCGCTGACGCCCGACCCAACGACCACGGCGCGCTTTCCTTGCCATT
This sequence comes from Arthrobacter sp. GQ119, assembly GCF_059759125.1. Taxonomy (NCBI): domain Bacteria; kingdom Bacillati; phylum Actinomycetota; class Actinomycetes; order Micrococcales; family Micrococcaceae; genus Arthrobacter; species Arthrobacter sp. GQ119. The sequence goes on from NZ_JCAXEA010000011.1 coordinate 88,324, forward strand.
CGGCGTGGCCCTGATAATCCACTGCATGAATCACCTTTCCCTCGAACGCATCCTGCCCGGGCATGCTGGGGAGGTAAGGTGCGGCATTCATCCCAGTCGCGAACACGAGATGCCTTGGACGAAGTTTCCGGCGAGTGCCATCCGAGCGCTCAATATCGACGGTCCAACGCCCTGCAAGATCGTCGAACTCAGCGCACGCCACATTGGTGCCGGTCCAGACGGGCAGATCCAGCAGGGTCGCATAGCTCTCCAGAAAATCGCCAAGCTTGTCCTTCGGCGTGAAGCGCGGCCAAGTGGATGGGAACGGGAGGTAGGGCAGATGATCGGAAGCGAGCGGGGTGTGCAGCGCGAGAGAGCTGTAGCGCTTGCGCCAATTATCGCCTACCCGGTCGTTCTGCTCCACGATCAGGGCGGGGACACCAAGCGCCCTGAGGCGCGCCGCCAGCATGAGGCCGTTGTGACCAGCTCCCAGAATGAGAACTGCTGGCTCCTGCGTCACGAAGTCCGGGTCGAGCCCCTCACTCCAGCTCAAGCGGTCTTGAACCGGACCATGGTTCTTGCCGCTCGGACGGTCATCATGGACCCGTTCCGGATGGCTGTCGATCGAGTCGAGGGCGAGAACGAAACTCGATGCACGCCATGCACCGTCTTCATTCTGAAGGAGCCTCACATGGCCGAAACCTGCGCCTGTACTCGTCCGAAACTGGAGGAATGACGAGAGCGAGGCCTGGCCGTCTTCCTCCGCAAAAACGGGTGACGTGCCGGCTCGCAGCTTGAGCGCAGCAGGTGTCGCAGCCTCAGATCCGGTGAGGAGCGCCGCTACCTCCGCGCGGCCGACCGCGTTGCGGAAGTCCCATGTCAAAGCCAACAGGTCCCGAGCGACCCCGTCTGGCTGAAACAGTTCTGCCACCGCGAGCGAGTTTCGCGATGACATTGCCGTGTCGAGCGCGCGGACCCATTCGGACACGATCTCCTCGTGGGCGTTGATTCCACCGAGCGCGTTGGCTGCGGTTGGTACGGCTACATCAGTCATTTGAAGTGGTTCCTTTGTGAGTCATTTGAACGGTTCCTTCGAAGTAGATCGGTCGTTGATTTGCATCTAGGGAGGGCCTGGAACCGGATCTGTAGGTGCGTCCTCCACGCCATTACTGGACCAGAATCGCGCGTTTTGATGCTGCGCACCGTCTCACTTTGGGACACGCCGCTGCTCTACTGAGCGGTGTAGCCGCCGTCGATAAGGAGGTCCGTGCCGGTGACGTAGCTGGCCTCGTCACTGGCGAGGTAGAGGACGCCGTAGCTCACTTCGACGGGTTGGGCGGCACGCTTCATGGGCGTTGCCTCGCTGAACTCGCGATTTGAATCCTCGCCTTCCTCCACTGCCATCGGGGTCATCACAAGCCCAGGGGAAACCGAGTTGACCCGGACGCCTCGATTTGCATACTCCATGGCGGCAGCACGCGTCATCATCTTTACGGCGCCCTTGGACGCCTGGTACGAGAACCCGCCAGGATTGCCGACGGTTCCGTTGATGGAGCATGTATTGACGATGGCTCCGCCCCCGCTCCGCTCTATCGCTGGAGCTCCGTGCTTAATGCCCAGGAAGACGCCCTGCTGGTTGATTGCGGTAGTTTTTGACCACCCGTCCAGTCCCTCATCCGCGACCGACTTCATCGTCCCGACGATCCCTGCGTTGTTGATCAGGATGTCGACGCGACCCCAGCGTTGTTCGGCGGTCGTGATCACGGACTTCCATTCATCCTCCGATGCGACATTCAAGTGCATGTACTGCGCGTCGTACCCGGAGTCCCGCAGCTCCTTTGCCACGGCCTCGCCGCTCTCATCGAGCATGTCGGTGATTAGCACTGATGCGCCCTCTTGAGCGAATAGTCGGGCGTGCGACTCGCCTTGCCCCCTGGCGGCGCCGGTGATGATCGTTACCTTGCCCTGTACACGGCCCATGATTCTGTCCTTTTTCTCGGGGATGAGTTGATGCTGCGCATAACGCTTTGGAAGACGCTACTGGGCCCACCCGCCCGGCTTTGTGTCAGAAAGATACATTTTTTGCCTCCGGTCCACGCCAGTATGGGCGGAAGCGCAGCGTTGGGCTGCGCGTGATCGAAGGGGACCAAGTGAGTAGAAGGCTTGAAGACAAAACTGCAATCGTCACTGGCGCGGCCTCCGGCCAGGGGCTGGCGACAGTACGAGCGCTCGTGAGGCACGGGGCCAACGTCATGGCGGCGGACGTCGATCAAGCTGGTCTAGAAGTGCTGGCCAAAGAGGATGATCGTATTGCCACCCAACGGTGCGACGTCAGTAAGGCTGGCGACGTCGAGCGGCTAGTAGGAGCAGCTGAGGAGAGGTTCGGGGCGGTTCACGCAATGCTCAATTGCGCCGGTTTCCTTCGTACCGCCTCGGTACTGGAGACGACAGACGACATGCTCGACCGCATTGTTGACGTCAATTTGAAGGGTGTGTTTTACGGTTGCAAGTTCGTTATCCCTGCTTTGCAACGGGCCGGAGGCGGATCGATCGTCAACTGGGGGTCTGTGAACTCCACGGTGGCTGAGCCAGACATCGCGGCGTACTCGGCTTCGAAGGGTGCGGTTCTGATGATCACGAAGTCTGTCGCCGTGGAATATGCCAAAGACAACATCAGGGCGAATTGCCTCTGCCCGGGCGGGGTTCGCACTCCAATGGTTGCAGGCTTCTTCGACGATGAGTTCCTCAAGGACGAGCAGGCACAGCGCGCGTACCAGCCCTTAGGGCTGATCAGCCCCGAGGAGGTAGCAGATGTAGCGGTTTTCCTTGTCTCGGATGAGTCGCGCAAGATGACGGGGTCTGCTGTTGTGGTGGACGCCGGGTACACGGCCCTCTAGGCCGGTCGAGTTCTGGGACGACTCGCACGAGGGAGGCCCTGACCTGGCGCGCGCGCATTGGCCGGGTAGGGCCTTTCTTGTTTCGTGAACGGTGGGTAAATGTCTCACCTTGGGACAGTCGCCGCCAAGGGCGGTGCGTAGTCTCTACAAGACCTACCGCCGCATTCGGCGGAGCGATCTACAAAGGAGATTCTTGGCGATGGCCACTGACGCGCAGCAAGCTTTTGCAGCCCAGGTGACGGAGCAACGACGCACGCCCCACACGACTGTCCCTCACGTCATTGCGGGCAATGCCATTTTCGAAGGGGCGCTCTTGCAGCGCGAGGACCCCAGTCATCCAAACCTGATCATCAGCGCGTGTCACGATGCGCCGGCGGCTTTGGTCGATCGGGCCGTCGAAGCGAGCCGCAGGGCCCAGCGTGAATGGGCACGCGTTCCTCTCAAAGAGCGCATCGAACGGATTCGCCGCGCCATTCCATTCATCGAGGCCAACCTCGATGAATGGGCCGTGCGCGTTGCCCTGGAGATCGGCAAGCCGTACGGAGGGGCCTATTCTGAGGGCGTCGAGGTGCTGGAAATCGTTCGACAATACACCGAGTACGCGTCGGCTCCGGGGGCGTTCGAGGATGAGCGAACGGAGGACCCGGCAGGGCTGGCCAACGACTCTGTCCTGCGGCCCTATGGCGTATTCGGCGTTATCACCCCGTTCAACTATCCGATTGTTCAGGCAGCTGGCCCAACGATCGGTGCCTTGCTCGCTGGCAATGGGGTCGTTGTGAAGACATCCCATGACGGACCGTGGTCCGGCCATGCGGTTTACGAACTTTGCGAGGCCATGGGCCTCCCGGTTGGACTGGTAAATGTGGTCCACGGCGGCGACGAACCTGGCCGTGCCCTTGTCGCGTCCGGGATCGACGGTGTGTGTTTCACTGGGTCCGTCGCGGTCGGCAAGTCAATCGTCCGCGACTTCGCCGAGGGACCGTACCCGCGACCCGTGATCGCTGAGATGGGCGGCAAGAACCCGGTCATCGTGACCGACACTGCTGACCTGGAGCAGGCCGCCGACGGAATTGTGTTCTCTGCGTTCGACCTGGGTGGCCAGAAATGCAGCGCGCTCTCTCGTGTACTGGTCACGCCCGGCGCCCACGGCCGCCTGGTTGAACTTGTCGAGGAGCGAGTGAAGGCTTTGAAGTCGGGTGACCCGATCGACGCCGACGTCTTTGCTGGTCCTGTTGTTTCCGCCGATGCGGTGGAGCGTTATGCGTCGCTTGTATCGGCGGCAAGGACTGCAGGCTTTCAGATTGAAGCCGGCACGACGCAAGGGGACGGCTACTTTGTTCCGGCGGCGGTCGTTTCCGGCGTGCCTGCCACACATGAGCTCGCAACAGTGGAGCACTTCCTGCCGTTCCTGACGATCAGCGAGGTGCCCTCATTTGAGGCAGCTCTTTACGCCGCGAATGACACAGACATGGGCTTGACCGCAGGGATCTACACCGGGGAGCCCGAAGAAGCAGAGGAATTCCTCGATCGAGTCGAGGCCGGCTGCGTGGATGTAAACGTTCCTGGCCACGCGACCACGGGCTGGTGGCCTGGACCCCAGACCTTTGGTGGATGGAAAGCCAGTGGCACAACGGGCAAGCAAACGCTAGGGAAGTGGTATTTCCAGCTGTTCGGCCGGCAGCAGGCCCGCAAGCTGCCGAGCGAGTTGGAACATCTGCTGACGTACTAGCTTGCGCTCGGCGTAAAGAAAGGCGGTTGCGACATGTCTTCGTCAGATGCGATGAGATTCGTCCATGCTCAAGTGCACCGCGTGGGTGCGCTGCCGAATTCGGAGCTCCAGTCTCTCAGGGAACGCTTCCTCGCGGAACCGGAGCTGACAGATCTAAGCAGCGTGCGTCCTGTAATCGCACGGTCATGGCAGCGGAGCCTGGCCTGCAATGTCACCTCTGTCGCCCCCTTCCTGCAGTCAACTGATGCTCGAGCCGACGAGCAGCTCCTCATGGCCGCAGAGCCGGTCCTCACCGAGCTTGAGCGCCTCTGCATTGATGCCGGCGGATCCGTCGTCCTCACTGATGCGGAAGGTACGCTCGCCGTGTTCCGGGGTAATGCGGTGGAGCGGCGCACTGCGGAGCGCGCCTTTCCTACTTTCGGCGCGCGCATGGGAGAGGACCTCATCGGTACGAACTCCGACGGCACTGTGCTGGAAGAAGGTGAAGCTGTACAAGTCTGGGGAGCCGAGCACTTCAACGAGGCGCTCCAGAACAGCTACTGCACGTCCGTCCCGATCCGTGACCCGATCCGCAGGTCGGTTCGTGGTGTCCTGGGGTTGATGCTACCGGAGCGCCTTGCGCGCGACACGGATCCCCGTTCCGTTCTGTTGACCGTCCACGGAGCGGCTGCTGATATCACCCGGAGGTTGGCGGAACGGCTGGCCGCTCGGGAGCAGGCACTCATGTCGGAGTACCTGAGGGAAGTCCGCAAACGAGGTGCCGATGCGGTGATTGCGATGGATGATCGCACCACAATTGCAAGCCGAAGCGCATTGAGCATGCTCGATCAGACTGACTTCGCTGTGCTCGCCGCCTTGGCCCGCGAGGTCGAGCAGGGCGAGGGGTCAATTCAGCATCGCCTCAACGTCAGTGCCGGCCGCGAAGTGCAGCTCCATATTCGGCCCATGGATCTCCGTGACCTCGGCACCGGTGGCGCAGCTGTAATGCGCGTTCAGGTGCCATCGGAATTGTCGGGATCGCGACCGGTCACCAGAAGGCGCGAAGCCCCGGCACGCTTCGAATGCATTGTCGGATCGAGCCGGGCGCTAAGACGTGCGATCGACGCGGCAAGTGCAGCGATAAGTCGTCGGATGCCCGCATACATTGTCGGCGAGCAGGGCAGCGGAAAACGAACTCTGGCGGAAGCCGTCGCCGAGCAGCTTTCTGATCAGACGCGACTGTTCGACTTCTCTCACCGGTCTACCGCCGAGGGTACCGTGGAGGAGATTGACTCAGCGCTGGAACAGGGGGCAGCGGTTGTCTTGCACCGTATCGATCGATGCGGGCCGGAACTGAAGGATGACCTCGCAGCACTGTTGCATGTCCTGGAGCAGCCTCAGCTCGTTTTGACCGCCGGCGTGATCAGTGACGACCTTCTGCCGATTCTTTCCGCGCTCCGCGGGATCGAGGTGGTCATGCCGCCGCTCCGCGACCGACGCGAGGATATTGCGGCGCTGGCTTCGCATGTTCTCCTGAACGCGTTGGGTCGGGAAGTCCGACTGTCGCCGAAGTTGCGCGATGCTCTCGTCGCTGCTGATTGGCCCGGTAACGTTCGACAGCTCCGTGAACTCGTTGCATCTGCTGCTTCTCAGTGCCTCGGCGGGGAATTGCGTCCTGCCGACCTCACGGCGGTGCAGCTCCGAGGGCTCAACACCGCCCGCCTCACGCGTCTTGAAGAGGCAGAGCTGCAGCAGATTCGCGCGGCGCTCGCCGAGGCAGCTGGGAATCGAGTACGAGCTGCGACGCTGCTCGGAATCGGACGGTCCACGTTGTACCGCAAGATCGAAGCCTACGAGGGAAGGGGCTTCGACCTCGAGCTCGGGTGATTCCCTGGTCGCGGGGATGCCCGGCGAGGACTGCATCAAGGTGACACAGTTCCAGTGTGCCGCCGATATAACAATCAAGATTGACGGTGAAGTCGGGTCGGGGCAACCCATTCCGTCTCCCGCGCGGTGCGGCCGGCCCGGCTCGCATCCATCCGACACAGTGACAGTCAACGAAGACTTCACTTTCCGAAAAGAGCAACATTGAATCAAGACCTCCACGTCCAGCGACCTGTCGCGGACGACTTTCAAGATGACGAATTCCGAACGTCCACATACCAACTCAGAGGCCGGATGGGGACGGTTGGACTCCTCTTCACGGTCCTGGCATTCACCGCCCCGCTGGGCGTGGTGTTTGGGTTCGTCTCGGTGAACATTTCATTCGGAATCGGTGTGCCCATCGCCTTCATCGCTGTCGCCATTCTCATGGCGCTTTTCGCGATGGGGTTCACCGGGATGACGAAAGCGGTCCCACGGCCCGGTGCCTTCTACACCTACATCCGGGAGGGACTTGGCCGTCCGCTGGGGCTCGGTGGATCATTCCTCGCTCTCGTCACCTACGGGTTCAACGTCACCTCCTGCATCGTTGTCTCCGGTATCGCCGTGAACAACCTGCTGGGAGCATTCCTGCCAGGCGTGACCACCCCTTGGTGGCTTTGGAGCCTAGTAATGTTCTCCGTCGCCTGGGTGCTCAGTTACTTCAACGTCGAGTTGTCCGCCAAGGTCCTCTCGGTCATCCTGGCCGTAGAAGTGATCTCTGTGGCAATCTTTGACGCTGTGATTATCGCGAATGGTGGCCCTGAGGGACCGTCGTTCGAACCGTGGAACCCGACCAACCTCTTCACTCCTACCATCGGTGTCCTCTTGCTCTTCAGCATCGGTGTCTTCAATGGATTCGAGGCGACAGCCATCTATCGAGACGAAGTAAAGAAGCCGAACGTCACTATTCCCCGGGCGACCTTCCTTGCGGTTGTGTTCCTAGGCGTCTTTTACGCGATCTCCGCCTTTGCCCTGATCCTTTCGGCAGGCACGTCGAACGCTGTGGCTGTCGCTCAAGCAGATCCGACGGCCATGATGCCGGACGCGCTCCTGCGATACTTCGGAGCCTTCGCGAATCAGGTGATTGCAATTTTGCTGGTTACCAGCTTCTTCGCCTCCGGACTCTCGCTCCAGAACATTCTGTCTCGCTACACCCACTCACTGGCAGTCGACGGGATCTTCCCCCGCACGATCGCGAAGGTCCACTCGAAGCACGGGTCGCCACACCGGGCTGCCGTGACAGTCGGAGCGGTCCTTCTCCTGGTTCTTCTTGTCCTGATTTTTTCTGGCGGCGAGGAAAACGCACTTTACGCCGCAGCTGCAGGGGTTGCCTTCTATGGCATGCTGCTTCTGCTCTGTCTGACGGCAGTGGCCGTGATTGTTTATTTCCGCCGAAACAAGACTGGAATGTCGTTCTGGCGAACGCTGATTGCACCAAGCATCGCTCTCATCGGAATCGGATTTGCGTTGCTCACGGCTTCATTCAATATGGGGCTGCTGGTGGTCGGTGACCAGTTCTTGCTTACAGTTCTGCTCCTGATTCCCTATGCGTCGATCATCGTAGGGATTGTGACGGCGCTGGTGCTTCGGCGGCGAAATGCCGACACCTATAAGCGCATAGGTCGAGCAGTTGACTGAGTTCCGGATCTGTCCTGGGGCTACACGATTGGGCCTCTCGGACACTCCATCATAGATAAGAATGCAAATGCGGCACCCCTCTTCTGGTGGTCCCCGGCAGTCTCGGCCGCCGGGGACCAACCGCAGTAACTCTTCGGCGGCTGCTGATCCTCAAGGGCGGCTGCGCCGGCTACTTCATTTTTCTCCGAGATCCCGTGGGTTCAATGGCATCAACGCTGAGTGCGGTCACCCGTGATGGGCTAAACCGCCCCTGTTGCCCGTCATTTTCTAGGCGAAATCGGCGCTGTTTCAAACTGGCACGCTTTCCCTGTTGATCCTGGTTTCATGCTGGAAGAGGCCATTTGACCTCTTAGTTTTAGTGAGTTGATCTCGATGATGAACCGGACGCTCGCCCAAAGGCCGTCCGCGTTGCGGTGCTCCGGTGCACCCTCAGGCTTTATGAAAGCGGGAAACAATGTCGCCGTCCGGGAGAAATTCAACTTCGTTTTCGTGCCCAAGTCGTCGATCGGAAGCCCAGGAAGGCTGCCGGTCCGATTCAGGATCGGTTGGCTGCCAGGATTTGTCAGCTATATCCGACTGGCTCCTACACACAAGATCAAGGTGAAAGTAATGAAGACCCGAACAACTTCCCAAGGCAGCAAGCAGTCCGCGCTGAACGACTGGTGCGAACTGAGTGACGGCGACGTAGTGAATATTTTGAAGAATGCACAGATCGTTGCTCAAGGACGAGTGGACGAAGTGTCAGGGAGCGGGGGAGTGCTGTGGATCGTGGATGAGAAAGCTCAGACCCAGGCTTTTTTCAAGTCGGACGGGGTTTTTGTTATGAGACGCTAATTTTCCTTTCAGGAAAACGTCGCCCCGAACTTAGAAGTCAACTTCGAGCACGGCGCGGGAAAGCAGGACTGCCCGGTTTGTTAGGTCCTTGAGCTCTTCGTCGTCGGATTTGGGTGAGGCCCATCGGGTGGCGCCTTCAAGAATGGTCATGACGACCTTGACTCGTTCCTCGGCCTGCGGAAAACCCATGTCAACGGCGGCGGCCACATACATCTCCTGGTGGAGGGTCACCCAGTCGTCAACCTGTGCGCGCAGGGCGGCCGGAAGGATGCCGGCCATTCTGTCCGTGGCAACCAGTAGATCCCACAAATTGCTTTCAGGGAGACGTACCTGGCGGGTGAAATGGAGCCTGACCATGGCGTCCCAGAAGTCCTCCGCGGAGGTCGCCTGGCTAACAGCGTCGAGTAGGGCGATGCCAAACCGGTGGAAATGCCAGCGAAGTGACTCAGCCACAATCTCGTCCCGACCATCCGGGAAATGAGAGTAAAGGCTCGGAGGCTTGATGTTCACGGCATTCGCGATGGTTCTCATCGAGACTGAGCTGAAGCCGTTCGCTATGGCTAGCTCAAGGAAAGCCTCAAGGATGTGCCGGCGTGAGGCCCCCTGTCCGGCCCAGTCCCACTCCTCGAGACGGTGTGCGAAAGCGTCGCGTGCAGTCTCATAGGACGTACCACTCATACCTCGACCCTACAGCAAATGGAGTAGCCAAAACCCTTGCTAACGATCATTAGTTAGGTAGACTTGGAGTGGCGCGAAGAGGCACCGGCTTTGAGCGCTCTATAGCCAATGTGACATGAGCAGGAAGTGCGGAAAATGGTCACCGAAAATTCGAGCCTGGGGGCCAGTCGGAGCGACATCATCCTTGGAAGCGGCCTTTCGGGCATGGTCGCCGCCTATATCAGCGCCAGAGCCTTGGAGGACAACGCGGCGCACGACGATGCCTGGCAGGCAAAGCAGGCTTTCCGGCCGCGGATCCGAGCCTGGCGGGTACGGCGGCGTGCCTCCCATGGCGGCACCACCACCGTCGTCTCTTAGACCTTCATAGTTTCTCCAGAAAGATCATGTCCATGGCCTCCGCTGAAGTGCTTTCACCTTTGCCCCATGAGTCGTTGCGCCAGACAGACCGCCTTCGTGAGCTGTTCCTGATGCAACCCCACGCTGATCTCACAGGAATCCGGCCGATGGTGGCGCGCTCCTGGTACCGTAGCCGGGCTGCCGGCGTAGATGCCGTGGCAGATCGCGGCTTTTTCGACGAAGGCAGGGTAGATGAATACACGATCCATGCGGCGGGTCCGCATCTGCAAAAGCTGGATGAGGTTGCAGCGGACCTGGGTGGATATGTCAACCTGACGGCGCCGAATGGGGTGCTCGTCAAAGCGGACTTCCTTCGCGACGACGGATTTCCTGCCGGATATTCGCTGCTGGAGGAGAGCTGCGGGAGCAACGGTGAAGGGTTGGCGCTCGAAGAAGGGCGCGGCGTCTGGTTGGCACCAGAGGAACACTTCCGCGAGGATATGCGGGGGAATTGGTGTTTTGCTTCGCTCGTTCGGGACCCGTTCCACAACCGAATCCGTGCCGTCATTGGGCTGACACTTCCCGCAAACCGGGTATCGACTCTTGAACCGTCCTCAACGCTGCTGATGCTTGAGGGTGTCGCCTCCCGAATCGAACGCGACATCGAGGTGCGGACTTCCTCCAGGGAGCGTGCCCTTCTGAATGAGTACCTGAGAATCTCCCGTCGGAGGGGCAACCGCGCCGTCCTTGCCTTGGACGGCAAGAACTCACTCCTTAACGCCTCGGCGACCGCCTCACTGGAGGACAGCGACTTCTCGGTTATCTCCGGCTATGCCAAGGCCGTTATGGCGTCTGGGCGTGACCTGAACTGTGAGGTGATGCTTCAGGGGCCGGGGTTGTCCACACTGGAGATCTCCCCAGTGACCCTCTCATCTGCGAATGTGGGGGCAATCGTTGTGGTCCGGCCCCACTCGCCGGCCAAGGAGCGGGTCGTCACCGCGGCAAGTGCGCCTCTGACTTTGGAATCTTCCCCGCAGGGAACTGCTGAGCGCCTAATGAAGCACGTGGACGGGACGAGCACGGAATTCAAGCGCACCCTAAACATGGCCCGCAAGGCTGTTGACCAGGACAGGTCCGTTGTTTTGATCGGTGAACTGGGCAGCGGAAAACTCCGCCTGGCCAGTGCCATCGCATCACTGCGGGGTGGCCACATGGCGGTTGACGCCCGTAGCGGAGCACTCAGGAACCCCAACTTCAGGGATGTGCTGCACCGGGTGGCTACTGAACTCCCGGCCACGCTGATCGTCGAGCACGCCGATGAACTTTCGCAGAACGAAGCCGGTGAGATCGCACGTAATTTGCGTGGCAATCCCACCACCAAGCTGATCCTCACCATTGCGCGACCCACGGACGCCACCTTGCTGCTCTCTGAAGCGTTCGATGTCCTGGAAATCTCAGTGGCGCCCCTCCGCAACAGGCGTGAAGACATCCCCCAGCTGGCCAACGCAATCGCGGAGGAACTCGGGCAGCGGAGGCTTTCCCGCAGGCTCATCACCACACTCACACATGCTGACTGGCCACGGAACATCGACCAGCTCCGGGCTGTAGTCTCCAACGCCGTGGAACGGGCCCAAGGCGCAGAAGTCACTGTGGACGACCTGCCACAGGGTTTCCACCGTGTTCTGACAAAGGGCCGGCTTTCACGGCTGGAAGATGCAGAACTGAGCGAGCTGCGCACTGCCCTCCAGGAGGCCAAAGGCAACCGAAGCCTCGCAGCGGAAACACTGCAAATCGGCCGTTCTACCCTGTACCGGCGCATGGACTACTTCCGCAGCCGCGGCTTCGACCTCTGATCCCCGCACGATAATACCCGCCCATTTGCAGCAGCCGGCCATCCAAATGATGGTCGGCTCCTGCCTGCTGTCGCGCAGGTCTGCCGAGTGGGACGTGTCCCACCACGGTGTCTCGATCTGGCACGGATGGACGCTCCCATATCGCGTTGTACTTGAAATTACCCAAACACCGGCACCCGTCCCATGGAGTGTCCGGCAGCGAACGAGGGTACGACACGAACAGGACGACAGACTATGACCCGCGATGCCCAGGGAACCATTCTTGTGGCCCCTCACCATTTTCCGAACCTGGACCGCGAGCACGCGCTCGCGGAGGAGTTCGGTTACACACTCAACCCCGCGGCAAACACCGACGCCTTCCGTGAAGGGCTTCCCGAAGCCGACATTGTGATGATTACCCCCTATGCAAAGCTCACCGCAGCTGATTTCCCCGTGATGTCGAAGTGCAGGGCAGTTATCCGTTACGGAATCGGCTACGACAACATCGATGTTGCCGCCGCCACGGAGGCTGGTATCCCAGTCTCGATCGTTCCGGGAACCGCGTCAGAGGAAGTGGCCTCCCACGCTTTCGCCATGGGCCTGGCGCTGGCCCGCCGCCTGCCTGCCGGTGATGCCTCCATCCGGAACCTGGGCTGGGCCGGGACCATCGGCTACGACACGCCGGTGCTCTCCGAGCTTGAGGTCGGGGTGCTTGGAATGGGACGCATCGGTCAGCACGTTGCCCGGATGTATTCGGCCGTGGGAGCCCGTGTCCGGGCCTACGATCCCTTCGTCACGGACAGCTTCGTGGAGATGACCGGGCTCGACGACATCCTGGAGAACTCCGACGTCGTCTCGCTGCACCTGCCGCTTAACCAGGACACGGCGGACCTCCTCTCCGGAGATGTCCTGGCCCGTATGCGGAAGGGTGCAGTGGTGGTCAATGTGTCGCGCGGCGGCCTTATCGATGAAGCTGCGCTCGCTGCAGCACTGACCTTCGGACACATCGCCGGCGCAGGCATCGACACTTTCGCTGAAGAGCCGTTGCGGGAGGGACATCCGCTGCGTTCGGCGCCCAACACCATCCTCACTCCGCACATCGCCTGGCGTTCCAACCGGTCAACGGGGGCCCTGCAGGACGGCGCTGTGGAGCGGGTCCGCCTTGCGCTGACCGGGCAGCCGCTCATCGACCTCGTGAACTGAAAAGACTGGAGAAACCCCAATTGGCAACATCCAACCATCTGGAAAATATTGCGGATCTGCAGCATCCCGCGGAGGATCCCCATCTGCGCCGCGGGCCACGCGGTTTCCCGCTGCTGCCCGGCGGCTATGGGCGCTCAACGTACTACACGGGAGCTCCCAGCCCATATGCGATCCGCGGCGAGGGCTACCGCGTGTGGGACGACCGCGGCCGTGAACTGATCGACGCGAACAACAACTTCACGTCCCTGATTCACGGCAATGCGCACCCGGAGATCACGGAAGCCGCCACCAAGGCCCTCACCACCGGAGCCAGCTGGGGCATCCCGAACCTCTACGAATGGGAACTTGCTGAACTCCTGCTGCACCGCCTCCCTGATCTGGACCAGGTCCGCTTTGCGAACTCCGGCACCGAAGCGGTCATGTCCGCGATCCGCATCGCACGGGCCAGCACCGGCCGTGAACGAGTCATCGTCACCAAGGGTGGCTACCACGGGACATCCGAGGTCGCCCTGGTACCAGGTGGACCGGCCTACCAGCGCGGCCTGACACGCGGCGTGATCGACGACGTCACTGCGGTGCCGCTGAACGACGTCGAGTTCCTGCGCCAGGCGGTAGAGGCCGCCCCCGACGCCTACGCCGCCATCATCCTCGACCTGCTGCCCAACCGTGCAGGGCTCCTGCACATTTCGGAGGACTTCGTCCGCAGCGCACGCGAACTTGCAACGCGCCACGGCATCGTCCTGATTATCGACGAGGTCATTAGCCTCCGCCTCGGGTACAACGGCTTCAGCGGTCAATACGGGGTTTCCCCCGACCTGCTGACCACCGGCAAGCTTATCGGAGGCGGCTTCCCCGTTGGCGCAGTCTGCGGCAAGGCCGAGCTCATGGCCGAGGTGGATCCGACCCGTCAGGGCAGCCTCCCGCACGGCGGCACCTTCTCCGGCAACCCGGTCAGCATGGCTGCCGGTGCTGTCGCCCTGCGCCTCTATAACGAAGAGGAAGTAAAGCGGCTGAATCACTTGGGCGATACCGCCCGCGACATGGTCAACGCCAGGATCGCTGAGGCGGGCTGGGAGGTTCGCGGACGTGGCTCTTTGCTCCGCGCGGTTCCTGCCGGTGCTGAGAAAGTTGACGAGCAGACGCAGCACAAGCTGTGGTGGGCGTCCTACGAGCGGGGGCTGCTCGGATCTCCCGCAAACCTGTTGTCCCTTTCCACGCCCATGGACGTAAAAGTGACCGAAGACATCGCTGACCGGCTGGCGGACGCCGTGCTGGCAGTCGCGGCACAGTCCCCAGCAACAGAAGGCGGCAAGTAACCATGAAGCTCGTTTCCTATGACCACGAATCCGGCGTCCGCGGAGGTGTCCTCATCGAAGACTCGGTCTACGATCTGGAACTGCTCCTGCAAGGCTCAAGCGGGGCAGTCAACGGGGCAACATCCTCCGTCCGGGAGTTCCTGAAGCTCTACGGCGACCGTCTCGATGCCATCTCAGACGAAGCCGCCGAGGCCGCGGCCCAGGACCCGGAAGCCCGCGTGGGTGCTCGCTCCGAGATCCGCCTGACAATGCCCGTGCCTAACCCATCCAAGGTGCTTTGCATCGGGCTGAACTATAAGGACCACGTTGCCGAAACGGGCCGTGCGTTCCCCGAGTACCCGGACGTTTTCGCCAAATTCGACTCCACCATGGTTGGTCCCGAGGAGGAGATCGGCGGCGCCAGGGTCAGCGAAAACCTCGACTTCGAAGGTGAGGTGGCCGTAGTGATGGGGCGCCGTGCCAGCGAAGTAACGGAAGATGAAGCCCTCGAATACGTCGCAGGCCTGGCCCCGCTGAACGATGTTACGGCACGTGATCTCCAATATCGCGGGACCCAGTGGCTTGCGGGTAAGGCTGTTGACGGTTCAACTCCTTGGGGTCCGGCATTGGTGACGCTGGATGAGGTGGGAGACCCGCAGACACTGGACCTGGTGACGCGGGTGAACGGCATTGAAGTGCAGCGCTCCAACACCCGTTACCAGATCTTCTCCATCGCCCGCATCGTCTCCTACCTGTCGGGCTTCCTCACTCTGGAGCCCGGAGACGTCATTGCCACAGGTACCCCGCAAGGCATCGGCGCCAAGCGGAACCCTCCCGTCTGGCTTGAGCCGGGCGACACGGTGGAAATCGAGATCGACAAAGTAGGGCTGCTCCGCAACCGCGTCGGCAAGCCCCAGCTCTAACCCCTGCAAGCTCTACGAAAGTAAGAAGACCCATGAGTGAAGTACAGACACACCCACGTGAAGCGAGGTACCGCATCGCCGTGGACACCGGTGGCACGTTCACCGATGTCGTCGTCGATTCCAACAACGGTGACATGGCCGTCGGCAAGGCCCTGACCACCTATGACCGCGTCTTCACCGGCTTTGAAGCCTCCGTACGCCGGGCCGCCGAATCGGTTGGCTGGAGCGGGGATGACGTCCTGCGCAACGCGGACGTCATCGTCTACGGCACTACGCACGCCACCAACGCAGTACTGACCGGCAAGGTGGCCAAGACCGCCCTGCTGACCTCCGACGGCTTCGCCGACACACTGCTGCTCCGCGAGGGAGGCCGCCGGGACGCCTTCGACTCCAAAGCTGCCTACCCGCCGCCCTACATTCCCCGCCACCTGACCTTTGAGATCACCGAACGCATTTCCGCTGAAGGCGATGTCCTGGTGCCGTTGGATGAAGAGCAAGTGCGTGAGGTTCTGGGTTCCTTCAAGGAACAGGGAATCGAAGCGGTGGCCGTTTCCTTTCTCTGGTCGATCATCAACGACGCCCACGAGAAGCGCGTCGCGGAACTCATCCACGAGATCCTGCCGGGTGTTCCGTACACGCTGTCCAACGAGGCCAACCCTACTATCCGCGAATACCGCCGCTCCTCGGCAGCCTCGATCGACGCCTCCCTCAAGCCGTTGATGGCTGACCATCTGGGTAAGCTGCGCGCTGACCTCCAGAAGTACGGTTTCGCCGGTGACCTGCTGGTGGTCACCTCCGAAGGTGCCGTCCTCGACGTCGTCGATGTCCTGGACCGACCGGTACTGCTGCTGAACTCGGGTCCGTCGATGGCACCGCTGGTTGGAGCGGCAGCCGCGCCGGACAGGGACACCGTCGTGGTCTGCGATATGGGCGGCACCACTTTTGACGTGTCCCTCGTCGAAGAGGGCGTTGTCCGCCACACCCGGGAAGCCTGGCTGGGTGAGCCCTTCGTAGGACACCTCACCGGTCTTTCCTCCGTGGCTGTCTCCAGCATCGGCGCCGGTGGCGGCAGCATCGCATGGATCGACGGCGGTGGCCTGCTCCGCGTGGGTCCGCAAAGTGCCCGCAGCACCCCCGGTCCCGCTGCCTACGGACGCGGTGGCGAAGAACCCACCGTCACGGACGCCTGTGTGGCGCTCGGCTACCTTGACGCCGATGGCTTCGAAGGCGGATTTACGCTGGATCGCGAGGCCGCTGTCCGAGCCATCGATACTCGCATCGCCGGTCCTCTGAACATGGATACCTTGCAGGCCGCACAGGCCATTTTGGACGTTTCTGCCAACCACATGGCCACGGCCATCCGTCAGGCTTCACTGGAACAGGGCGTTGATCCCCGAGGCGCGCTGATTGTTGCCGGCGGTGGCGCAGGTGCCATGGTCGCAGCCGCAATCGGTGTCCTGCTGGAGACCGACACCGTCCTGATCCCCGCGACGGCTGGCGTGCTGGCCGCTTACGGCGCCCATCGCGCTCCGATCGCTACCGAATTCCTCTCGCCGCTGCACAACGACACCCGCAGCTTCAACTCCGGTTCCGCCACCCGTGCGGTGGAGGATTTGACGGCCAAAGCAGAGCTCTTTGGGAAGCGGTTCGATGGTGTAGGCGATGCCCCGAACGTCACCTACTTTGTCGACGCCCGGTACCCGGGCCAGGCGTGGGACCTGCGAGTCTACCTGGATGCCGCCCCCGATACCGCCGGCGACGCCGCAGGAATCATTGAGCGGGCCTTCCACGAGGAGCACGACCGCCGCAACGGCACCCACGATCCGGACAGCCGGGTCGAAATCATCACCTGGGGCGTCCGCGTGGAAATCCCGCGGCCCGAGCACACTAAGGATGAGATCGGGGCGGCCCGCACCAGCGAGATCCACCGCACCGATGACATCGTTTTCAGCGGCGAGAGGTTCAGCACCCAGCGCTACCGCGGTGTCACCCTGGCCCCGCGGGACAAGATCCTGGGGCCCGCCGTCATCGACCAGCCCACCACCACCATCGTCGTTCCACCGGAATGGAATGCCACGCTCGACGAACGATCCAACATCTACCTCACCCGTAAGGAGGCGTAACCGTGACGCGCGAATTCGATCCAGTAAAGCTCTCGGTGCTTGCCAATGCATTCGACGGCATCGTCCGCGAGATGACCAGCGGCCTGCTGCGCTCGGCACGTTCCTCCGTCATCAACACGGCCCGCGATTTCTCCTGCGCCGTGCTGACGGCGGACAACCAGCTGCTCGCAGCAGCGGAAGGTGTCCCGGTTCACGTCTTCGGCGCCGGCCCGCTGGGCGAGGACATGGTCGAGCTGCATAATGACATCCGTGAAGGCGATGCGTTCCTGCACAACGACCCCTACATGGGCAACTCCCACGCCGCCGACCATGTCATCCTGGTGCCCATCTTCATCCAAGGACGCCACCTCTTCACCGCCGTGACCAAGGCTCACCAAGCCGACTGCGGCAACTCGCTGCCCACTACGTTCTTCGCGACCGCCCGGGACGTCTATGAGGAAGGCGCCCTGATCTTCCCCTGCGTGAGGATCCAGCGCGATTACACGGACATCGACGACATCATCCGCATGTGCCGCTCCCGCATCCGCGTTCCTGACCAGTGGTACGGCGACTACCTCGCATCGGTGGGCGCATCGCGCATCGCCGAGCGCCGCATCCATGAACTCGCCGAGAAGTTCGGCGTCGACGACCTGGTGGACTTCGTGGATGCCTGGTTCGACTACTCCGAGCGCCTCACCGCCAGCGCCATCGAAACGCTGCCCGAATATGTCCTGCACGGCGCCTCGGCCCACGATCCCTTCCCCGGCACCGGCCCAGACGGTGTGCGCCTGCAGGCCACCATCGAGGTCAAGCCCAAGCAGGGAAAGATCACCATCGACCTACGGGACAACCCGGATAACCTGCCCAACGGCCTGAACCTCACGAGGGCAACGGCCACCGGTGCTGCACTGGCAGGCATCCTCTCCGGTATCCCGGAAAACCTGCCGAGCAACGCCGGAACCTTCCGGCGGGTGGAGGTGCTGCTGCGTGACGGCTGCGCCGTCGGCGTCCCGAAGCACCCCCACTCCTGCTCGTCCGGAACCACCAACCTCGCCGACCGGGTGGTCAACATCGTCCAGGCCGCCTTCTCCCAAATCGACGATGGATACGGCACCGCTGAAGGAGCAGCCGGGCAAGCGCCCGCCAAGTCCGTCATTTCCGGCATCGACGAACGCAACGGCAACGCCTACGTCAACCAGATCCTGGTGGGCGGCGTCGGTGGCCCTGCCACCCCCTACGTTGACGGCTGGCCGACGTATCAGCGTCCCGTCTGCGGCGCCCTTCTCTACCACGACAGCGTGGAGGTGGATGAGCAGCGTTATCCGATCCTGATCCACGAACGCACTTTGGTAGCCGACTCCGGCGGTGCCGGCCGGCAGCGCGGCGGACTCGCAACCCGCGTCACCATGGAACCCCGGGGGGAAAGCGTCACCCTCACATACGGCATCGAGGGTAAGCTCAACCCGCCCAAGGGCGTCCGCGGCGGACACGATGGCGCTGTGCCATCGGCCTGGGTGGAAGACGTCAAGACTGGCGAACGACGCGAAATCCCGGTGGTGGGCCGCTACGACCTGCAGTCCGGCGAAAAGGTGGTTTCGATCACCCCCGGCGGTGGCGGATATGGCGACCCGCTAGAACGCGACGTGCTGGCCGTGCTCGATGATTACCGCGAGTCCAGGGTGACCCTCGAAGCAGCGGCGACCGATTATGGCGTCGTCATCACTGATGGCGCCATCGACGAAGAAGCCACGGCCAAGACCCGCGAAGAGCGCCGGGCCGGCTAGAGGCACCAGCCATAGCAACTGTTTCCGGGGCGGGGTATATTTCCTCGCCCCGGGATCTTTCACCAACTAATAACGGAGATTCACATGGAACCCATTCGAGTCGGCATCATCGGCGTCGGAAACGTTCTCAACCAGTATTTGGACAAAATCGGCGTCCACCCGGATGTCGATGTCGTAGCGCTCGCCGACGTGAACGCGGAGGCCGTGAAAGCACGGGCAGCAGAATATTCGGTTCCCAAGGCCCTCTCGCCGGAGGAGCTGCTTGCCGACGACGAGGTGGAGCTGGTCCTCAACCTCACCCCGCCCAAGCTCCACGCCCCGGTGACTCTCCAGGCCATCGCAGCCGGGAAGCATGTCCTCTCTGAAAAGCCGTTTGCCACTTCCCTTGAGGAAGCCCAGAAAATCCTGGATGCCGCCCGTGATGCAGGGGTCAAGGTGGGCTCGGCTCCCACCACCTTCCTCGGTTCGGGCATGCAGACCAGCCGGAAGCTCATTGACGACGGGTGGATCGGCGAACCGGTGGCGGCTTTCGCGTCCTTCGCATGCCGCGGCTACGAGCACTGGCACCCGAACGTTGACCCCTTCTACAGCCCCGGTGCCGGGCCGATGCTCGACATCGGGCCTTACCTCATCACCAACCTCGTGAACTTCTTCGGCCCGGTCAAGCGCGTTTCCGCAACGGCGCCGCGTTCATCGGAGACCCGTCCCCGTCCTGGCAAAGAGGGCGACGTCATTCAGATCCAGACGCCAACGCATGTCACCGGCATCCTGGACTTCGAGTCCGGCGCTGCCGCCACCGTGATCGTCAGCTGGGACGTCTGGAACCACAACCTGCCGCATCTTGAGATCTACGGCACGGGAGGTTCCCTGTCAGCGCCAAACCCGGACCACTTCTCCGGGGCGCCGGTGCTGCGACGCGGTGAGCCGGGCGACCTCGCGCTGGACATGACCCCTCCCGGTGGCGGTGATTGGCGGGAGACACCCATTACCCACCGCGACGACGCCTACCGGGGCATCGGCCTGGCCGAGTTCGGCTACGCCATCCGCAACGGGGTGGAGCCGCGCACCGGCGGTGACTTCGCCTACCACGTGCTGGAAGTCCTCCTGGCTTTCGAAGCATCCTCGGAGCAAGGCCGTCACGTCCGGATCGAAAGCACCTGCGAGCGGCCCCGGCCGCTTCCCTCGGTCGGCCCGCAGGAGCCTTACCGGTTCGACTAGGGGCAAGACCAAACAGCAAAACAGCAGTCGACGGCGGTACTTACGTGCCGCCGTCGACTGCTGTTTTTGTTGTCCCCGGGCGGGTGTGGGTGCGTATCAAACTGGGACACAACTTTCCTTCCCCACGGTGACAACCTGATGTTCGGGCGAATCGGTTTGCAAATGCCGACGCACCTACGAATTTAGGAGAACGCATGACTAGCACAGCCGCTGCTGATATCGGCACCGACGTCGACATCAAGTCCGTCCGCCGCCGCACTGTGGCACAGGCAATCGTTGAATACCTTCAGGTCCAGTACAGCGAACTGGACGGCGAGAGGAGGCGCCTGGTTGCCGGCATGTACGGCATTTTCGGGCATGGCAACTCCGTCGGCCTGGCGCAGGGCATCGACGAGTATGGTGTGGACTTCCCGCACTACCAGGGCAAGAACGAACAGTCGATGGTCCACGCGGCCATCGGCTTCGCGAAGGCTTCAAACCGTGCTGCCACCCTGGCCTGCACGGCCTCCGCCGGTCCCGGATCCACCAACATGGTCTCCGGTGCCGCGACGGCCACCACGAACCGTCTTCCGGTGCTGCTGTTCCCCGCGGACATCATCAACAACCGTTTCGGTGACCCCGTGCTGCAGCAGATCGAACATCCGGTTGAGCGCGATGTGTCCGCCAACGACTGCTTCCGTCCGGTCAGCCGCTATTTCGACAGGATCACCCACCCTGCACAGCTGCTGTCCACCCTTCCGGAGGCCATGCGCGTCCTCACGGATCCAGTGGAAACCGGTGCCGTGGTGGTCTGCCTGCCGCAGGATATCCAAGGCGCAGAGTTCGATTTCCCGGAGTCCTTCTTCACCCCGCGCGTCTGGCATATCCGCCGTCGTCCGGCCGTGGTGGACGAGATCAGCGATGCAGCCGAGATCATCCGTCATGCCAAACGTCCCGTGTTGATCGCAGGTGGCGGCGTCCGCTATTCCAAGGCTCAGGAAGAGCTGGCACGCTTCAGCGCCGAGTTCGGCATCCCGGTGTCCGAGACCTACGCGGGCAAGGGAAGCGGCCCCATCAGCGAACTCAACTTGGGTGCCTTGGGTGTGACCGGCACCGTGGGCGCCAACGAGATCGCCGATGGTGCGGATGTTGTGATTACCGTAGGTTCCCGCCTCCAGGACTTCATCACCGCCTCACACTCGCTGTTCCAGAACCCGAACGTGAAGTTCGTGAACCTCAACGTCGGTTCGTTCGATGCGCACAAGATGGGTTCGTTCCCCGTGATCGGTGATGCCAAGCTGAACCTGGCCGCCGTGCGGGAACGCCTCGCGGAAGTTGGATACTCGACGTCCGAGGACTTCCGCAGCGACATCGCGGACGCGCGGAAAGCCACACTCGAGGTGCGCAAACACGACCTCCAGGCGTTCCCCGGCGAGAACATGAGCCAGGCGCAGGTCATCGACGTACTGAACCGGACCACCACCAGCGAGGACGCACTGATCCTGGGCTCCGGCGGCGTGGTTGAAGGCATCCACAAGGCCTGGGACGCGTCCAACGGCACCGAAATCCACTTCGAGTACGCCAACTCCTGCATGGGCCACGAAATCCCGGCCGGCCTGGGTTACCGCCTGGCACGCGCGGAGGCCCCGGGCGAGGTGTACGTCCTGATCGGTGACGGCACATACTTCATGCAGCCCACCGAGCTGGTCACCGCGGTCCAGGAACGCAAGAAGATCATCACCATCGTGATCGACAACCGCGGGCACCAGTGCATCTGGCCGCTTCAGGTGGCAAAGGGCGGACCGGGGAGCGAATTCGGTACGCAGTACCGGGCACGCAGCAAGGAGTCCGGCCGCCTTGACGGACCGATCCTCGACATCGACATCGCCGCCAACGCTGCCAGCATGGGTTGCGCCGCCTGGTCCACCACCACCATTGAGGAATTTGAGGCAGCGCTCACCGAGGCCAGGGAAGCGGACGGGCCCGCTGTGATCGTCGCCCGCGTGGAACCGTGGCGCTACCTGAGCGGCAACGGCGCGTTCTGGGATGTTGGAGTCCCCATGACCTCCCAGCGGCCCGGCAACCAGGAAGGTACTGCCAAGCACCTGCAGGGCCGCGCCCGCCAGCGCTTCTATGCAGCCACCACCGCACCTGAAACGCGCTGACGCGCACCGGGCGGGACCGCGGCGCCCTGCAGCGGTCCCGCCCGGCTTTTTACGGGTAAACCCCGTCCTTTCGAATTAACCGACAAAGGAGCATTCTCATGAGCGCATTTGCCGTTATTGACCCGGCCACGGGAACCACGCACGCGGAATACCCCGCTGCCACCGACACAGACGTGGAAGCAGGACTCAGCGCAGCCCAGAAGACCTATCAGGAATGGTCACGCACCACCACCGTGGCCGAACGTGCAGCACTGGCCCAGCGCCTGGCTGACTTGTTTGTTGAACGCAAGGACAAGCTCGCCGCCATCATCAACCGGGAGATGGGCAAACCGCTTCAGCAGGCAGCAGGCGAAGCAGAGTTTTCCGGTTCCATTGCAGCTGCTTTCGCAGAGCACGCAGAGGAATGGCTCGCGGACGAGGAGCTGGAGGTTGCTGATGGCCTGAGGAGCTTCTTCCGGTACCAGGGCCTTGGCGTAATCCTGGGCATCATGCCGTGGAACTACCCGTACTACCAGGTGGCCCGTTTCGCGATCCCCAATATCATCCTGGGCAACACCGTCATTGTCCGCCATGCCAGCCAGTGCCCTGAATCGGCGCTCGCTCTGGAGGAGCTTTTCCGCGATGCAGGCTTCCCCGAGGGGGCCTACGTCAACCTGTTCGCCACCCACCAGCAGATCTCGGACATCATTGCCGATGACCGCGTCCAAGGCATCTCGCTCACGGGCTCGGAGCAGGTAGGCGCCATTGTGGGTGAGCAGGCCGGACGGGCATTGAAGAAGTGCGTCCTTGAGCTTGGCGGGGCTGACGTGTTCCTGGTGCTCGACACGGACGATGTTGACCTCGCGGTTAGGAAGGCCGTCATGGGCCGTATGGGAAACACCGGCCAGTCCTGCAACGGTTCCAAGAGGATCGTGGTGATGGACAAGTACTTCGACGAATTCTCGGAGAAGTTCAAGACTGCGATTGCCGGCCAGTCCTACGAGAACGGTGATTTCGGCCCGCTCTCGTCGGATTCGGCCACCAGGTTCCTGACCGCACAAGTGCAGGGTGCCCTGGAGCAGGGCGCCGAAATCCTGGTGGGCAACAACCAGCCCGAGGGAAATGTCTACACCCCGACGGTGATCACCAACATCACCCCGTCCATGGACGTCTACAGCGAGGAACTCTTCGGACCTGTCGCACAGTTGTACAAGGTCAGCAGTGACGAGGAAGCGATCAAGCTTGCCAACTCCTCGCCCTACGGCCTGGGATCGGTGGTGATCTGCGACGACCTGGACCGTGCCGAGCGAGTCGGCAACCAGCTCGACGTCGGGATGGTGTTCGTCGGTGCCTACGACCTCAGCGGTGCGGACGTTCCGTTCGGTGGCGTCAAGAAATCGGGTTACGGACGGGAGCTTGGCAAGGTCGGCATGCTGGAGTTCGCCAACAAGAAGCTGTTCCGCTTCGCGAGGTAGCGCAAACCCGCGCTGCGGGCCGAGGGCGGGGATGGGCCTGCGGCACCATGCATCCGCATGCCGTGCGGGTGACTGGTGCCGGGCATCATCCACGAGAATGAACGAAGGATGGTAAGACTAGTGGCGCATGTTCCAGCAGCCGGCTCTGGCGATGACCAGGCCAATGATTGCGTAGAGGATGGCGCCTCGCTGCGTCACGCCCCCGGACCCTACTTCGGAGCATACGGCGGACGCTGGATGCCCGAGTCACTGATCGCCGCCCTCGACGAGCTTGACGACACGTTCCAAAAGGCGAAAGCCGAACGGCTGGCGGCTGAGAGCGGCGCCGCCGTCGAAGCGGGCGACAAAGTTGTGATCGTGAACTTGTCCGGCAGGGGAGACAAGGATGTGGCCACCGCCGCGGAGTGGTTCAACCTTCTGAACAAGGGCTTCGTTGAGGCAGCCACAACATAGAAAATGGGAGGCCGGATCGTCACGATCCGGCCTCCCTTTCCTTGTCCAGGAGAGCTCAGCAGCCTGGGAACCCAGGTGTTCAGGCCTGGTAGGTCGTGTGGCCCGTAACTTCCGGAATCTCAATCCAGCCGCCGGAGCCAGCGCTGCGCAGCGATGCATCCACCAGTTCGGATGCGGACCAGCCGTCGGCCGCGGACGGTCCGAGCTGTCTGCCTTCGGCCACCGACCGCAGGAACAGTGCAGCCTCGATGGTCTTGAGGTCGTTGAAGCCGATACCAGGGCCCGGACCAGGCTGGAAGCGTCCAAACTCCCCGAATGTGGGGGGAGTCATGATGGTGCGGTAGCCGCTGCGGTCCGTGGCGAGCTCCAGCTGGTTCATCCGTTCGAAGTTCCAGCGCAGGGACCCTTCCGTCCCGTACACCTCGATGATGTATTCGGCGTGTGGGCCGATCGCGACGCGCGTGGATTCGAACATGCCGATCGCGCCGCCCTCGAAGCGGGCGAGCATGGCGGTGTAGTCCTCGTTCTCCACCCTGCGGGTGACGTCGGAGGCCTGGCCCATGTCGAAGGAATTGGAGGAGTTGCCTGCGGGCAGCGGGCGGTCCGTGATGAAGGTTTCGGTGACGGCATTCAGTGACGTGATGCGGCCAACCAGGAATTGGGCAAGGTCGAACCCATGGCTGAGGACGTCGCCCAGCACGCCGGATCCTGCGCGGGCCTGCTCGTAGCGCCAGGTGAAAACCTGGGTGGGATCCGAGGCGTATCCGGTGAGGAGGCGGATCTGTACGTTTGTGATGCGGCCCAGCGAGCCTGATCGGATGAGACGCCGGGCTTCAGCCACAGCGGGAGCATGCCGATAGTTGAACCCCACGGACGTGATGAGTCCGGCGGTCTCGGCTCCCTGGGCTATCTCGCGGGACTCCTGCGCGCTGCGGCCCATCGGCTTCTCGATCCAGAAATGCTTGCC
Source organism: Arthrobacter sp. GQ119 (assembly GCF_059759125.1). Taxonomy (NCBI): domain Bacteria; kingdom Bacillati; phylum Actinomycetota; class Actinomycetes; order Micrococcales; family Micrococcaceae; genus Arthrobacter; species Arthrobacter sp. GQ119. The sequence goes on from NZ_JCAXEA010000011.1 coordinate 113,692, forward strand.
GGCTTCGATGGTTGCCAAGGCTATCTCATGGTGCAGGAAGTTGGGGGAGCAGATGGATACAACATCCACGTCCGGGTTTTCGAGGACCTTGCGGTAGTCCGTGGCCGTCTCCTTATAACCGAGCGCGTCCTCGGCGTGCTGACGGCCGGCGTCGTCTGGATCTGCGGCGATCACCAGCTCGGGGTGGCGCGGCAGTTCCGGAAAGAACTGCCTGGTGGCGAGGTAGGCGCGGGAATGCAGGCGGCCCATCCACCCCACCGATACAAGGCCAACCCCAATGCGGTTTTTCTGTTCCAAGAGGACTCCTTAGTCTTGCCGCCCTCAGGCGGTAGCGTGCCGACAGTGGCGGCACCTGCGATCAGCCTAAGAACGCGGAGGGTGCGCACTGTGTCTCAATGTGAGACATCCGGCGGCAGCCTTGCGCTGATGGAGTGGTACGTAACATCAGCCCACGCCAGCAAAGGAGCCCGTCGACAATGATGGACCACCGCAACCGTAAGACCCGAACGGAACCCCTCCGGGTACTCATCACGGGCGCCACGTCCGGCGTCGGGGAAGCGACGGCCAAGCTATTCGCCCAGCGTGGTGCCCGGGTGGCGCTGCTGGGCCGACGGCCGGCGGAACTCCGGCGCGTTGCGGAAGAGATCGACGGCGGTGCGCACGCGGTAGTAACCGACGTCGCCGACGCCGAATCAGTCAGGAACGGGGTCCGCGGGGCGATCCATTCCCTCGGTGGCCTCGACGTGGCCGTGAACGCTGCCGGGGTTGCCAGCTACGTTCCGCTCCAGGACTTGGATGAGCACCGCTGGCATGAGGTGCTGGACACCAACCTCTCCGGCACGTTCTACGTCGCGCGGGAAGCCGGCCTCCACATGCGGAAGTCCGGGGGAGGGGCCATCGTTAATGTCGCTTCGGACCTCGCTGGCATGGGGGTTCCCGGATTGGCCCACTATTGCGCGGCCAAGGCGGGCGTGGTGGGACTCACCAGGGCGCTGGCTCTGGAACTGGCGCCCGATGTCCGCGTCAACGCCGTCTGCCCAGGCCCAATTGACACGCCCATGCTGCGGGCTGGGTTGGATGCGGAACCGGACCCGATCCTGGCTCTGCAGCAGAAAGAAAGCACTGTGCCGCTGAGCCGCCTCGCGGACCCGGAAGAAGTTGCCGCTGCCATCTACTTCCTTGCGGTCGAGGGCACCTTCGCGACCGGAACAAGCATGGCGTTCGACGGCGGCACTTCCGCCGCGTAGCTGCCTCGCCAACACCTCACAAAACTCAGACAAGCCAAGGAGCTTTGAAAGATATGCCAGAGTCGAAGTACAACGACCTTCGCAGCGCGCGCTGGTTCGCGCCGCACGACCTCACAGGGTTCGTGCACCGCACGGCCATTCAGGCCGAAGGCTTCTCACGGTTTGCCATTAAGGACAGGCCCGTTGTCGGGATTGCGAATTCATGGTCCGAGTTGGTCAACTGCAATATCCACTTCAAGCTGCTTGCTGAGGCGGTGAAGCGTGGTGTCCTTATGGCCGGCGGCCTGCCGCTTGAGTTCCCTACCATCTCTTTGGGCGAGAGCCTCATGAAGCCCTCCGCAATGCAGTTCCGCAACCTGATGGCCATGGACGTAGAGGAATCCATTCGCGCCTACCCGCTGGACGCAATCGTGCTGCTGGGAGGCTGTGACAAGACTGTTCCCGCCCAGCTGATGGGCGCAGCCAGTGCCGATATCCCGGCCATCATGTTGACCGGTGGGCCGCAGGAGCCTGCGCACTTCCGGGGGAAGCAGCTCGGGGTTGGCACGGATACGTGGAAGTACGCGGACGAACTGCGGGCAGGCAAAATCACAGAGGCAGACTTTGACGAACTTGAGTCGGCCGCGAAGCCTTCTGCCGGACACTGCAGCGAGATGGGCACAGCGTCCACCATGACGTCCCTTGTTGAGGCACTCGGCATGTGCCTGCCCGGCACCGCGTCCATCCCTGCAGTCGACGCGCGTCGCGGCGCAGCAGCCGAAGCGACCGGCCGGAGGGCAGTGGAAATGGCATTGTCGCAGGGTCCAAAACCCAGCGAGGTGCTGACGAAAGAAGCCTTCGACAACGCCATCACACTGCTCATGGCCGTGGGCGGCTCAACCAATGCCGTTGTGCATCTCCTTGCGCTCGCCCGGAGGGTGGGTTACGAACTGCAGCTGGACCGATTCCACGAGATCTCGCAGCGGACACCGCGCATAGTTAACGTCCGCCCCTCCGGGGAATACCTTGTACAGCAATTGTTCCAGGCAGGCGGTATTCCCACGGTGCTTAAAGCCCTGGCACCGCTGCTCAACAAGGACGCGATCACCGTCACTGGCGAGTCCCTCGAGAAAGGCTTTAGTTCGGCGCCCGAGCCGGACGGCGCCGTCGTAAGTACACTGGAGGCGCCATTCGATGCCTCAGGAGGCATCGCCGTCGTCCGCGGCTCCCTGGCCCCGAACGGCGCGGTGATCAAGCGGAGCGCTGCGTCCAAGGACCTGTTGCAGCACAAAGGCTCCGCAATTGTTTTCGAGGACATCTACGACCTCGGACGCAGGATCGACGACCCGGACCTGGATATCACAGAGGACTCTGTGCTCGTGCTGCGCAACAGCGGTCCCGTCGGAGCGCCCGGCATGCCGGAGTGGGGCATGCTTCCCATCCCGCAGAAGCTGCTGCGCAGGGGAGTGCGCGACATCGTGCGCATTTCCGATGCCCGGATGAGCGGAACCGCGTTCGGTACGACCGTGCTGCATGTCTCGCCGGAGGCTGCCGTGGGCGGACCGCTTGCAATTGTCCGCGACGGAGACCCGATCGTGCTGGACGTGGAGAACCAGCGCCTGGACCTGGACCTCCCCGCTGAGGAGATCGAAGCCCGGCTCGCCGGACTCAAGCTCCCCGAGCCAAAGTACCGGCGCGGATACGGGCGCCTCTTCATAGACCACGTCAACCAGGCGCACGAGGGCTGTGATTTTGACTTCCTGAAGGGCTTGCCGGATGAGGAGCCGCAACGGCTGCCCTATGGACTGATGAGCGGTTGGCAGGGCGGCTGGTAAACAGCCGCAATCACGAACAAAGGATTGAGGGCAGTTCCTGCGGGAGCGGCCCGGAAGGAGACGGCGTGTCACGACCAACAGTGATGGTGATTGTCCAGGAGGGCCGCCCGGTTCCTCCTCTAGAGCGCTTGGATGAGGAGGCCGAGGTCGTCGTCGTTCGAACGGCAGATGAGTTCCGGTCTGCCCAGCCCGGAACTGAAATACTGTTCCTCAACGATTTCCGCACCAAGCTCCTGCGCGAAGTAGGCCCCGGGGATCTGCGGTGGATTCACACCTCCAGCATCGGCGTCGACAGCCTCATGACCGATGAGATCATCAACAGCGACATCGTGGTCAGCAACTCGCGGGGAGTGTGCGAGCGGCCCATTGCAGAGTGGGTGCTGGGCGTGCTGTTGATGTTCACCAAGGACCTGCGCCGCACCATAGAACTTCAGCGGGCGCGAACATGGCAGCACCGCGAAACAGAGCCGCTGCTGGACCGAAAGGTCCTGGTAGTTGGCCCGGGGCCGGTGGGGCGGGAAACGGTCCTCCTGCTGCGCGCGGCAGGCATGGAGGTGACCGTCGTAGGCAGGACTGCCCGGGACGACGCGCAGCTTGGGGCCATCGCGTCCTTCGACGACCTCGACGTACTCCTCGGGGAGGCCCAGGATGTGGTCTTGACGCTTCCGCTGACCGGGGAGACCCGGGGCCTGTTTAACGCGGCGCGGTTCGACAAAATGCGGCAGGGCGCCCGGTTGGTCAATGTTGGCCGCGGCGCTGTAGTGGTGGAACAGGATCTCCTCGACGCCATCGACGCAGGACATTTGGGTGCAGCAGCCCTGGATGTCTTTGAACATGAACCATTGGCAGCGGAAAACCCGCTGTGGAGCCGCAACAACATCCTGGTGTCCCCCCATGCCTCCGGCGACCTGATCGGATGGCGTGGCCGGGTGGTGGAATGCTTTGCACGGAACCTGCTGAACTGGAAGACAGGCCAGCCGCTCAACGACGTCGTTGACCTGAAAAAGCTGGGTCCAGCTGCTCCAAAAATCGTGTCCCAGGCTGGTACAGTGCTCCCACAATCCGCGTCGGTAGTGTGATTCTGCACTACAACTTCAGTGACGAGGATTACATGTCAAGCACAACAAAAGGTACGACGATAACGCCGACCCAAACCCAGGACAGCAAGCTCAGCGGAAACATGGGCGTGGGCGAGCTCGTGATGAACGTGCTCGCCTTCTCCTCCCCGCTGACCACCGTCGCGGGCACCCTGCCCGTGCTGCTCCTTTTCAGCGGCCACACTGCTCCGGGCATCTACCTTCTGGTGACCCTGATGCTGCTGATCTTCTCGGTAGGTTTCGTCAGAATGAGCCGGAGCGTCGAGGCCCCGGGAGGCTTCTACTCCTTCGTTACAGCAGGCCTGGGAAAGCCAGCCGGCCTGGGAGGGGCGCTCCTGGCCCTGGTGGGGTACGTCTTCATCGGGTTCTTCGCACCGTCCCTGTTCGCACTGACGCTGCAAAGCTTTGTGGTGAACACCCTCAACGGTCCGGATGTCCCCTGGTACTGGTACGGGCTCGGCATCATTGCCATCACCACCGTGTTGGCGTACAACCGCATCGACCTTTCCGCGAAAGTGTTGACCGTGGTCATGCTGCTCGAGTCCGCCGTCGTCATCGTCTTCGATGTTGCCGCATTCGCCTCGGGTGACGTCGCACAAGGCGTAGGGTTCTCCATGCCATGGATCACCGACGCCGGCCTGGGCCTCGCGCTGCTGTTCGCCGTTGGCAACTTCTTCGGCTTCGAAGCCACGGTTATTTACCGGGACGAGGTCAAGAACCCCGACCGGACCATCCCCAGGGCCACCTACCTGGCCGTGGTCGGTATCGGCCTGTTCTATGCAGTGGCGGCCTGGGCCTACACGGCGTTCCTGGGTGCGGATAACGTCCAGGCCGCGGCCGAGGCCAACACAGTGAACCTGTTCAACGACGGCGCCACTGCACTGGTCGGCAGGATCTTTGCAGATATCGGGGTAGTCCTGCTCGTCACATCGATCCTGGCGTCGATGCTCTCGATCCAGAACATCGCGGCCCGGTACAGCTTCTCGCTTGGGGCTGATGGAGCGCTTCCTAAGGCCCTTGGCCTGGTGCACCCCCGGCACAAGTCTCCTTACGTGTCCGCACTTGCCGTCGGCGTCCTGTGGGCCGTGGCCACAGTGGTATTCACCGTGGTGGGGGTTGCCCCTGAGGCGCTGTACCCGATCGCCAGCGGAAGCGGCACCTTCTCCGTCCTGCTCCTGATGTTCATCACGAGCTTCGCTGTACTGGTGTACTTCCTCCGCCGCCGCAGCTTCGCTCCGGAATCGGTATGGAAGACCATCGTGGCGCCAATCGTCAGCGTGATCTTCCTCGGCCTGATTACCTACCTGGCCATCGCGAATTACCCCGAGCTGATCGGCGGCTCCGCAGTTATGACGGTCATTTTCATGACCTTCACTTTCGCGTTGTTCATTGGCGGAATTGTTTATGCCTACTTCCTGCGCTCAAAGCGCCCGGATGTTTATGCCCGCTTAGGCCGGCAAAAGATCGACTAAAAATTCCCCCCGATTTAAATATCTGGAGATCTGCAATGACGCAACAGATCAGAGTTGGCCTGTTCGGGACCGGCAGGATCGGTCAAGTACACGCCATGAGTCTGGCAACCTTGGAAGAAGCAACGCTGACATGGGTATGCGACCCCTTTATCGAAGGCGCCAAGCGCACGGCTGGCGAGTTCGGTGGCAGGGTCAGTGATGACCCCGAGGAAGTGTTTGCCTCTGGGGAAGTCGATGCCGTCATTGTGGCCTCCCCAACCGCCACCCACGTGGACCTGATGGAAAAATCGATCGACGCCGGCATTCCGGTGCTGTGCGAGAAACCCATCGACCTGGAGATTTCCCGTGTGGACGCCCTCCGGGCCAAGGCAGCCGCCACGGACGTCCCCATTGCCTTGGGCTTCAACAAGCGCTTCGACAGGCACTTCGTGGAGCTCAAACGTCGCGTTGCGGCCGATGAAATCGGGGTGCTGGAGCAACTGGTGATCACCAGCCGTGACCCAGGGGAACCGCCGGGGGCCTATCTTCCGCAGTCAGGGGGCATCTTCCGGGACATGACTATCCATGACCTGGACATGGCCCGCTACTTCATTCCTGACATCGTTGAGGTGTCATCCCGGGGTGCGAACGTGTTCAGCGACAACATCCGCCAGGCCGATGACTTCGATTCGACTGTGGTCACCCTGCGGGGCTCCAGGGATGAACTCGTGACGATCCTTAACTCGCGTCATTCCGCGTACGGCTATGACCAGCGCATCGAAGCCTTCGGTTCAACGGGGTTGCTCCAGGTAGCCAACAAGAACGACAGCCTGGTCCGGCATTGGGGCGCCAGGTCCGTCGAGGGGATCAGCCCCTACCAGAGCTTCTTCCTGGAACGCTATGCGGAGGCCTACCGTCTGGAAGTCGCCGAATTCCTCCGGGCAGTCCGTGGGCTTCCATCAAGAAGCCCTGGATTCGAGGACGGACGCGCTGCGCTGATTCTTGCCGACGCGGCGGAGCAATCCGCCAGGACCGGTAAGGCGATAGCGGTCGATCTCAGCTAGCTGTTCAAAATGCCGCCTGCTCCGGGCTTCTGACGTTTTCGCAACAACGTCAGAAGCCCGGAGCAGGCTTTTTTATGCAAAAGCCGCTCGTTTTGAATCGTCTCAAAGAGCCTGTTCCAAACTGGCACACATGTCTTATTCCCCCATCCGTCAAAGTTCAAGTAAGTGAAACAGTGTGGCGAAGGTCACGGGCTGATGGGAACTCCTTGGAGTCACCCCCGAGCCTGCAGAATCAAACAACGTAGTTTGACTCTCCTTCGTCAGGGTTTTTCACCGGTTCATTTGCACGGCCCTATCTAACGAGGATGAGATGACCGACGCACCACCAGCGACCCCTCCCTTGGTCGCCCTCAAAGACATACATAAGACGTTCGGGGCGGTATCCGCATTACGCGGAGTCAGCATCGATGTCATGCCCGGCGAGACCTTCGCGCTCCTTGGAGACAATGCCGCCGGCAAATCCACGCTCATGAAAGTACTGACGGGCGTCTACCAGCCCGATCGGGGCTCCATCGAGCTGGATGGGAAAAAGACCGAATTCCCTACGCCTTCAGCATCCCGCGACCAGGGGGTGGAGATGGTGTACCAGGACTTTGCGCTGGCAGACAACCTGGACGTCCGGACCAACGTGTTCCTGGGACGGGAACCACAGAAGAACATCCTTGGTCCATTCCTGCGGATTATCGACCGCAAGAAGATGGAAGCCGAGACCAACCGAGTGCTTGAACGGCTGGATATTCCCATCAACCCCCGCCTCAAGGTCAAGCGCCTCTCCGGTGGCCAGCGGCAGGCCGTCGCAATTGGCCGCGCATTGGCCTTTGATGCCCGCTTGATCATCATGGACGAGCCCACGGCAAACCTGTCGGTGGCCAAAGTGGACAAGCTTATTGAGGTGACCCAGCGACTCAAGGACCTGGGTATCGCCGTCATCATCATCACGCACCGCCTGGACGAGGCGTTTGCTGTTGCCGACAGGTTCGCCGTTATGCGTCAGGGACAAGTCGTGGGGCGCTTCAATGTAGGAGACGTCAGCGAAGCCGAGGTCGCACACCTCATTTCCCACGGCACCCTGGACAACTATGTCGACAACGGGACCGGCATTCCCGAGGAGCGCCGCAAGATCGGCAGCACCTCTTCCTTGCCCGTTGTGGACGCCATGGCGGCACGTGGAACAACTTTTAACGGGAGCGACGCATGAGCCTCACCATGGAAAGCCTGAAGACGAAGCTGGGCCCCGCGGACCTCGCGGACGGTGCCCTGTCCACCAAGGTCAAGCGCTTCGTCGGGGACTACGGGATCCTGATCCTCTTCGCCCTCATCATCATTTTCCTTGCGGTTGCGGCACCGAACTTCCTGACGCTGAACAACGTCGTCAACGTAGTCCGGCAGTCATCAATCATCGGGCTGATCGCGTTGGGCATGACCTTCGTCATGATCACGGCCGGCATCGATCTGTCCGTAGGGTCCATCGTCGGCCTGGCCGGCATGGTGTTCGCCATCATGGCACCTGCAAGCGGCGGGGCCTTCTGGATACCCCTCTTTGCGGGCCTTGCAGTGGGCCTGCTCGTCGGCTTCCTGAGCGCAGCAATGGTGGTGTGGGGCGCCATCCTGCCTTTCCTGGCGACGTTGGCAACGATGGCGATCGCACGCACGGCCGCCTTGGTTATCACCGACGGGCAGGTGGTATCCGGACTCAGCGGACCCGCGGAATGGCTTGGATCCGGATTTGTCGGTCCGATCCCGGTTCCGGTCATCATCTTCCTGATCGCCGCCGTTATCTGCGAGTTCGTGCTGAGCCGCACCAAGTTCGGCTCCCACGTTTACGCAGTGGGCGGCAATGAGGAATCCGCAAAAAAGGTGGGCATCTCCACCTCCCGTGTGCTGTTCACCGTCTACCTGATTGGAGGCGCGACAGCAGCACTGGGCGGCCTGGTCCTCACGGCCCGTCTTGATGGTGCCGCACCAGTTGCAGGTACCGGCTACGAGCTCCAGGTGATTGCCGCCGTTGTAATTGGCGGCACGAGCCTCTTCGGTGGCGTAGGCACTGTCAGAGGCACGGTCATCGGCGTGCTGCTGCTCGGCGTCGTGATGAACGGCATGAACCTGCTGGGCGTCTCCTCGTATTACCAACAGGGCGTCCAGGGAGTCATCCTGGTCCTCGCCGTGCTCCTGAACCGCTGGAAGTCGGACTAACCACCGCGACACAAGATGGCCCGCACCTAGGGCTCTCGCAATCATCAACAAATCAACCTCCCAAGCATCAAACCCATTGAAAGGAACAACCATGGGAATGCGACAGAAGTTCGCTGCTGCCACCGCCATGCTGGCCGCTGGTGCCCTTACCCTGACGGGTTGCGCAGGCAACAGCGCTGCCAGCAGCTCCGGGGACTCAGGTAAGTCCTACAACATCGGCGTTGTAGTCCTCGACCTGCAGGATCCGGACCTGGCACACATGACGGATGCCATGAAAAAGGCTGCCGACGAAAAGGGCGTCAAGCTCAACATCACGGACTCCAAGAAGGACGTCGGCAGCGAACTCAACCAGGTGGAGGACCTGCTCACCCGCCAGGTGGACGCAGTTATCATGCAGCCACTGGACGGGGAAGGCAGCCAGAACGCCGCCAAGCGGGTCATTGAGGCTAACGTCCCCCTCTTCATCCTCTCCACTGAATTCGCAGAAGGCGCCGATGTGGCCTACAAGAGCTACATCGGTGTGGACGACACCGTGGCCGGTGAAATGCAGGCGGAGTACCTGAACAAGACCCTGCCCGAAGGCGGCAACATCGTCTTCGCCGCGGGCATCTACGGTGCCTCCTGGACCGATCGGCGCAAGAAGGGCTTCGACAGCAAGATCAACGAGAACTTCAAGGTGGTGGCGGAATTCCAGGCGAAGGGCAGCCGTGACGAGGCCAAGCGAAACATGGAAGACACCCTGCAGCGCCTCGGCAAGGGCAAGATCGATGCGGTGGTGGCCAACAATGACGAAATGGCCATCGGTGCAGCCTCAGCCATCGCCGATGCCGGCCGCACGGCCGAATTCAAGGCGGTAGTCGGCGTCGACGGCACCGAACCCGCACTCCAGAACATCAAGGCGGGCACCATGTCGGCAACGGTCCGCCAGGACTCTGCAGGGCAGGGCGTAAAAGCGGTGGAAGTTGTGACCGAATTCCTCAACGGCGCAAACGTCGACAACCGATACACGCTGCCGTTCACGCTCATCACCAAGGAAAACCTCTCCGAATTCCTGAAGTAGGCAGTTTCCAGCAGAACGGGCGCAACGGATCCATCCGTTGCGCCCGTTCTGTTTTGGCACACTCCGGCAGCACACCTTCCTGCCTACACTTCCTTGGGATAACCGACGAATGGAGAACGCGACCATGCCCGATGGCGGCGGAGACACGAAGCTGAGGCAGTTGACTGCCGCGTTGCAAGGGCACGGAATCGAGGTGGATGATTCTCCCCGGCGGCTCTCCGAGTACTCCTACGATGCCTCCAACTACCGCATCCGGCCCGCCGCCGTTGCCTTCCCGGCGACTGTCGAGGACGTGCGGGCAGTCCTGCGGGCATGCTCGGCATTGGGCGTCCCCGTCACTGCCCGCGGCGGCGGCACCTCGATGGCGGGCAACGCCATCGGCAACTCCTTGGTGATCGACCTCTCCCGTCGCATGACGTCGGTGGGAAGGCTCGACGCCGGCGATGCGGCGGTGTGGGCGGACGCGGGCGTTGTGCTGGGGGAGCTGCGCTCGTACGTTGAGAAGGCCACCCATGGGGTGCTGACGTTCGCACCGGACCCCTCCTCAATGACGAGGGCCACGATCGGAGGTTCGATCGGCAATGATGCCTGCGGAAACCACTCCGTGGCATACGGCCGCATGACCCATCACGTGCAGGAACTGGAACTCGTCACTGCCGAGGGCGCCCATCTCCACGCGGGGCGGGACTTCCTGCGGGCGGTGGATGAAACGGACCTGCACTCCGTTGCCCGGGCCATCCAACTGCTGCAGGGCCTGAAGGAGTTGGCACAGGCAAACCTGGCTCCACTCCGCATGGAGCTGCAATCCATACCCCGGCAGGTTTCCGGATACCACCTGGGACATCTGCTGCCGGAACACGGTCTTAATGTTGCCGCCGCCCTCGCAGGCAGCGAAGGTACATGCGCCGTTGTGGTGCGGGCCAAGGTGGGCCTGGTCCCTAGGCCGCGCACCACCGCCCTGTTGTGCCTTGGATACGAGAACACCATTGAATCGGCACGCGATGTGGTGACCATCCTGGCCGCGAACCCCAGCGCGATCGAAGGCCTCGATGCCTCGATCGTGGACATCATGCGCCACCGGCGCGGCGCCGCCAGCGTGGATTCCCTGCCGCAGGGCAAGGCCTTCCTCATGGTCGAGTTTTCCGCCGATACGCTGGAGCAGGCAGCGTCCGATTGTGAACGCCTGCTGCAGAAACTCGGCGCCGACGGCCGGGTGGTTGACCATGCCGTCGTCACGGAACCCGGAGAACGCGCAAAGCTGTGGCGGGTGCGCGAGGACGGTGCCGGGCTCTCATCACGGAGGATCGACGGGGTCCAGACCTGGCCGGGCTGGGAAGATTCCGCTGTGGCACCGGAGCGGCTGGCAGACTACCTCTCGGAATTGCTGCCTTTGGTGGAGAGGTACGGCTACACCGCTTTCATGTACGGCCACTTCGGCGCGGGCTGTGTCCACATGCGCCTGGATTACGATTTCCGCAGTGACGCGGGGCGGCAGGCTTTCGCCGACTTCACCCGCGAAGCGGCCAGACTGGTGGTAGCCCATGGCGGTTCGCTGTCCGGGGAACACGGTGACGGGCGGGCGCGCAGCGAACTGCTTGAGGTGATGTACTCCCGCGGGATGGTGGGCATCTTCAAGGCATTCAAGCACCTGTGGGATCCTGCGGGGATCCTCAACCCGGGGATCATCGTGGACCCGCAGCCTTTCGCTGCGTCGCTTGCTCTGGAAGGTGTACCCCAGCCCGCGACCGACCACCGTGAGCGGCACGCGGTCCCGCGTGCCGCCGTCGTACCTTCCTCCGACAACCGAAGCTTGCTCCCGGTGGTGGATCCCTTTGTTGGCAATACCCATGCCTGCATCGGGGTGGGCCGCTGCAGGGCGACAACCGGCGGGTTCATGTGCCCCAGTTACCGGGCCACCAAGGACGAGAAGGACTCCACACGCGGCAGGGCAAGGGTCCTGCAGGAACTGACGCGGACCAGGGGAACCAGCCACAACGGCTGGTCGAGCCCGGAAGTCCGGGAGGCCCTGGACCTCTGCCTGTCCTGCAAAGCCTGTTCCGCGGACTGTCCCACGGGTGTGGACATTGCAGAGGCCAAGTCGCAGTTGGTGGATGAGCACTACCGCGGCAGGATCCGCCCGTTCACGCATTACTCCATCGGCTGGCTGCCCCGGTGGCTGCCGCTGTTGACCAGGGTCTCCGCACTGGCGAACCTCGGCACCCGGATCCGGCCGTTCCGGTTCGTGGGGGAGTTGCTGGGCGTCAGTGCACGACGGCGGCTCCCGGACTTCGCGCAGTCCAGCCGTATCCGCCGGCGGGTGCTGGAAGCCGGCTTCGCCGGCGACGCCGATGTCCTTCTGTTCATCGACAGCTTCACCCGCGCCTTCCGGCCCGAGGTAATTCCGGCAGCAGCGCGGGTGCTTCGCGATTCCGGCAGCTCTGTGGGATGTGCACCGGACGCCTGTTGCGGCCTGACGTGGATCTCCACCGGGCAGCGTGATGCTGCACGACGGCGGCTGGCCCGGTTGATCGGCAAGCTCGATGACGGCACGGAGCGGGACATTGTCGTCCTCGAGCCCAGCTGTGCGGCGACTATCCGCGACGAAGGTCCTAAGCTGGTGGGCGGTGCTGCCGCAGCACGCGTGGCCGCACGGGTGCGCTCTTTCTCCGTGGCGATCGATGAGGCCATCAAGAGCGGGTGGAAGCCGAAAACGATCCCTCCCGAAACGGCAGTACTCCAAACGCATTGCCATGAGCATGCCGTCTTCGGTTCAGGTGCACAGAAGCGGGTCTTGGAAGCATGGGGAGTGCCCAACCTCGTGGAATCGTCCTCATGCTGCGGCGTAGCGGGCAACTTCGGCTTCGAGGCTGAACACTTCGAGATGTCCATGAAAGTTGCGGAACACTCCATCGTTCCCGCCCTTAACAGAGGCGACGGAGAAGCTCTGGTGCTCACCGACGGGTTCAGTTGCGCGATGCAGGTTTCGCAGGTCGATCCTGACCGTTACAGCCGGCACCTCGCTGTAGCGCTGGACCCGGACAGCGCCAGTGCGGCGGAGTAAATGGAATACTTCGGAATCTTCCTGATTCTCGTGGCGGCCGTTCTGCGCCTGGCCGGCCGCCACTCCCGCAGGCCTACTCGGGAGACACGCAGCACTCCAACAATGCGCGCCGTCTACGTGATTCCACCAGGCGCGGCCGCGGTCATGGTGGCCGCCGCCGGAGTATTTATCTTCGCCACGAGCATCAACTCCCGGTAAACCTCCCGGCGACGGCGGTTGACGCCTGGTCGTGTCTCAAACTGACACGGTGGGCTCGGCGTCCGGGGCCGGATGCTGGAAGGGACCCAATAGTCCCACTAGTTTTGAGAGTTGATCTCGATGATGAACAGGAAGCTCGCACAAGGACGGCACGTTGAGTGGTTGCGAGCATCGGCACAGCCCAAGGAGACACATTCTGGAGAGCGCACTGGCCATCAGCTGAAGCGCTCCGGAAGGGTCGTGTACCACCTACTTCAGGAGATGGCAGAAGGCCGTGACATCAAGGACGTCATGCCTGCGCCATCGTCGGGTTCGTAATGCCTCAGAAGACTTGGTTGGGGGAACCCTAGTTAGCTTCTTCAGAATCGACCGGGCATGCGCCAGCTGCTAACGATCGTTAGTTACAATGGTGGTAACCGGGTCGAAGAGTTGAAGGATGAGATGAACCAGTTGCCGCGCGAGCGAGCAAACGCTGCTGTCAGGGAATTTCTGTCGAGTCGCGATTGGTCTACGCAAACACCGGCCAGGCGACGCATCCTTTCAGCATTCCTGCAGCTTGCGACGACAAAGGGTTTCGAATCAGTGACGATGAGAACCTTGGGCCGAGAGCTGAATATGAAGGCTCCGAGCCTCTACTCGAGCTTCCCTCAGGGCAAGGACGAAATCGTTGCCGAATCGCTTCGATGGTTTACGCACAGCTTCGCCCAGGACCTCCTCGCTGCAGCGGAAAAAGCCCACTCAGCGGAGGATTACTGGGCAGCACTTGTTCGCTTCCACCTTGCCCAGCAACTCCAGCGGCCGGAGGCCGACCTCTGGGACCTTTTGGTTGCCACAGACAGAGTGGCGCGTTTTTTGAGCGATGACATCCGCGATGAAGTCGAATTGTGGTCAAGTCTTCATGAGGATATGTATGCTGCGGCAGCCGAAGAAATGGGTTATCAGCTCTCTCCCCAAACCACCCGTGTGATTTTCACGCTGCTGGACGGAGCAGGGCGGTGGGCTGACTGGAGCGGCAACCATGCAGACCTTCCTGACCTGTTGGACGCCACAGTCGCACTGAGCCGCTCCATTCTCGAAGTCAGCAGCGGCAGCCGTTCCCCCGCCTGACTCGCAACCCTTGAAACCACGCACTGATGTCAGGGCGTGACCTTGGCGTGCCCGGGCGCGGTGCCACTAAAGACCGGCAATCGAAAATTTGGGGCAAAGTGTTGCCTAACTAACGCTCGTTAGCCTAGAGTCGTCACCAGGTCCGATGATGTGCCTGCAGGAACTCTCGACCTACCCAATTACCTGACGTAATTCGATAGGGAAGCAAAAATGAGCCAACACACTAGTGCCGAACGCGATGAGTCGGCCCTCCCCACCAGCCCAGAATTATCAAGCGAACTTCGCGGTCAACTTGGCGTGGGGAGTATTCTGTTCTCCGTTGTCGCGTGGGCCGCGCCGCTACTTGTCGTTGTGGGTCTGATGCCGTCGATGATTGCCTTCGGCGGCAGCGGCATCATCGCCGCCCTTGCAGTCTCCACGGTCATTCTGCTCTTGTTCTCGGTCGGGTACACGGCCGTCACCAGGTACGTTGAGCGCCCTGGCGCCTTCTACGCCTACATAACCGCAGGACTGGGAAAAGACGTCGGGCTTGGCGGCGCGTTCCTCGCCATGTCGGGGTACCTTGTGCTCTTGCTCTCCACATGGGCAGCGTTCGGAGTGTATGGGCGCCAGCTCGTCGTCGACACATTTCACGGGCCGGACTTGCCGTGGTACCTCTACGGGCTGCTTGGCGCTGTCCTTACCGGAGTAGCTGCGTACCGGAAGATCGAATTCTCGGCAAGGACGCTGGGCGTTGCCCTGATCTTGGAAGTCGTACTCGTCCTCGTGTTCAACCTCAGGGTCTTCTTAGACGGAGGCCCCGACGGTCCGCCGCTGAATGCCTTGACCTGGGAAGCCGCAAGTACCGGCAATTTCGGCTTGGTGCTGTTGTTCGCCATGCTTTGCTTCGGCGGGTTCGAGTCCTCGGCTATCTACCGCGAGGAAGCTAAAGACCCCAACAAGACGATCCCCAGGGCCACTTACGTTGCCGTTATCCTGATAGGGCTGTTCTACATAGTGGCAGCATGGGTAATGCTGACTGCCCTGGGCCCGCAGGGCGTCGCGGACGCCCGCGCCGGCGGCGCCGTGGCCTCCATGTTCGGCGAGCTAGCCGCCTCCTATGTCGGCAGCGTGGTTCCGGGCATCATCAATGTTCTCGTGATCTCCTCGACGTTCGCATGCCTGCTTGCCCAGCACAACGCCGTGGCCCGCTACGCCTACTCACTGGGCAAGGATGGCGCCTTGCCGCCCATCCTTGGAGTTGCACACGCCCGGCACCATTCCCCGTTTGTTGCGTCCCTCATTGTCAGCGCCCTCGAAGTCGCAGCAGTCATTGCCATTGCGGCAGGTACGGCCTTCGACGCTACGGGCGCGGACGCTTTTACGGTCTACATCCGCCTGAACGGACTTGGAGCGATCGTCGTCGTAGCGCTGCTGGTCCTCGTTTCGGTAGCGGTGCTCATCTACTTCAGACAGCACAACGTCCCAGGCCGCGGTGTATGGAAGACAAGGGTAGCCCCGGTGCTGGCCTTGGGCAGCCTGACCTTGGTGCTCGTGCTCAGCTTTCTGAACGTTGACGCACTCATCGGCGCAGGACCGCTAGCCTCCCTGTCCTTCACCCTCTTCATCCCCTTGGTCTGGGTGGGTGGAATTGTGTACGCGCGCTGGCTGAAGAAGTCGAAGCCGGGTGTCTACGAAAAAATCGGCCGCCAGTAGGCGGATTTGTCACGACCTGTTACATGACTACTGAAAAGGACATCAACATGACACAACGCCTCTCCGACAAGATCGCTGTCATCAGCGGCGGAGCCAGCGGCATGGGCGTCAGCCACACGCGCCGGATGATTCAAGAGGGGGCCCGTGTTATCTCCTTCGACCTCAACGAGGGTTTCGGCCCGCAGCTCGTGGAGGAATTGGGTGAAGACAACTTGCTCTTCCTTCGCGGAGACGTACGGCAAGCCGCGGATTGGGATCGGGTGGTGTCTGCCGGCCGGCAGCATTTCGGCACCCCAAACGTGCTGGTCAACAACGCGGGTATCTCTCCACTGCAACGGCTGGAGAAGGTGACCGAGGAAGAGTACCGGCATGTCATGGATATCAACCAGGTGGGCACCTTCCTGGGTATGCGGGCGCTAATTCCATCACTGCGGGAAGCTGGCGGATCCATCATCAACATCGCCTCGACGGCGGGGCTGGTGGCGTTTGCCGATTTGTTCCCTTACGTCGCCTCGAAATGGGCCGTGCGGGGGATGACGAAGGCCGCAGCGCTCGAACTGGCACGAGATGGCATCCGGGTTAACGCAGTGTGCCCCGGAGACACGGACACCCCGATGATCCGCGCGATTGCCGATACTCCCTCGGGGGCTCTCCCGCCTGCCGACAACCTGCCCTTCAAAAGGTGGGCGCAGCCGGAGGAGATCAGTGCCGCCGTCGTATTCCTTGCCTCGGATGAATCGTCCTACATGAGCGGCAGCGAACTTGTCATTGACGGTGCCTACACCGCGCAGTAGCACTCCAATGAACAGAAGGGAGAAAGACATGGATCGAGTCAAAGGCAAGATCGCGATCGTTAGCGGTGCCGGAAGCGGCATGGGCGTAGAGCACGTCCGCGCTTTGGTGCGCGAGGGAGCAAGAGTGGTGGGCTTTGATATCACGGAAGGGGAGGGGTCCAACCTTGTTGACGAGTTGGGCGGCGACCGCTTTCAGTTCCTTGCTAACCGCAGTGTCGCCTCAACATCAGACTGGGCCGAAGTGGTACGCCACTGTAATTTCACTTTTGGGGCGCCCACGGTCCTGGTCAATAACGCCGGCATTTTTCGATCGACGCGGGTCGAAAGCGCCACCGAGCAGACCTATCGTTCTGTCATTGACGTGAACCAAGTGGGTCCGTTCCTGGGCATGCAAAGTGTCATCGCAGCAATGAGGTTCGCAGGCGGTGGCTCCATCGTGAACATCTGTTCTACTTCCGGTCTCGTCGCCTTCGAGGACAACTTCGCATACGTGGCTTCGAAATGGGCGGTGCGGGGGATGACAAAGGCCGCGGCACTTGAGCTAGCCGCGGACGGCATCCGTGTAAACGCTGTCTGCCCGGGTGAGACCGAGACGCCCATGCTGCTCAACAGCGCCGAACCCGGCACGTCATTGCCGCCGGAGAGCTTCCCCTTCGGCAGGTGGGCCCGCCCCGAAGAGATTGCGTCCGCCGTGCTGTTCCTCGCCTCAGACGAGTCCTCGTACATGAGTGGCAGCGAATTGGTAGTGGACGGGGCCTATACCGCGGCCTAAGCCAGTCAGCGAGCTTGCCCGCCCCGTCGCTGACGGGGCGGGCAGGTAAGAAATGCTCAGCCGCCGCTGCCACAAAAGGCAGCAGTTCCGACCTCCGACGTCGGCCTCATGCTTCTATCTTTTTCGTGCGATTGGTGGTGGCAATGCAGGGGATGCAGAAGCGGAGGGTAAGTAGCGTCCGCTGAAGCCTTGGAAGGGCACGGTGGCCGTGGAGTGGAAGACCTCTCTTCAAATAGTCAATGCGGGTCTGGCACCTGGGGACTGACAGGAGTAGCTTCGTTGCAACGGATGGAGACCGGCTGGAAACTTGGATTTGCCGTGCGAACCGTCGGTGTAAAACCCAAAGGAGCCTGCGATGGCAGGATGGAACGCTGATACAGCAGCCGGGCCATTAGGCGCGACAGTCACGCTGGTCGAAGGATCCAACTTTTGCATTTCCTCAACCAACGGAGACATCCTTCCCGAATACCCACACGGAGTTTTCTATGAGGACATGCGCATCCTCTCGCGCTGGAATCTGAAGGTGAACGAGCAGTCGCTGGAGCCGCTGGCGGCAGAAACCAAGGAGCCCTACCGAGCGCTTTTCGCGGGCCGCGTGCCACGCATTGACGGGCAGGCGGACAGCCCGCTGATCGTAGAACGACTGCGGGAAGTCGGCACCGGCATCTTGGAGCAGATCACCATTCGGAACCACTCGGGACAATCCGCCGAGTGCGTGGTCGCCCTGATCGTCGAATCTGATTTTGCGGATCTCTTCGAAGTCAAAGAGGCGAGGGTGCAACGTCGCTGGGCTGAAACCCGCGAACGGGACGGGCACTCGCTGATCATCCATGCAGCGTGGCAGGACGTCGTTAAGGCTGTAGTCATTCACGCTGACGAAGCAACAGTCGAGGCTGAAGCCTTAACTTTTAGAGTGAGCATCCCGCGGCACGGCCACTGGACGACGCAGGTGAGCGTGGTCCCGGGAACGGACAGTGCGGGCAGTGTCTCGCTCTTTGAGCATCGGGACGAGGGCGGGTTGTCCCGACGCGATCGCCGTCGGCTGGAGTGGGTGGCCAAGATACCAGTGCTGCAAATGGGAAATCGCTCGATCGAGCGGACTCTTCGACGCAGCTACGACGACCTCGGCGCTTTGCGGATCGAGGATCCGCAACATCCTGACCGGGTGGTGGTGGCTGCCGGGGCGCCTTGGTTCATGACCCTGTTCGGACGGGACTCGCTGTGGGCATCGACAATGGCACTCCCGGTAGATCCGTCTCTGGCCCTTGGTACATTGCAGACCTTGGCGCAGCGCCAGGGTGCGGTGGTCGACCAGATGACCGAGGAGGAGCCGGGCAAGATCCTGCATGAGGTCAGGCTGGACGTATCCAGCGGGTTAGCCTTGGGCGGGAAATCGGTTTACTACGGCAGCGTGGATGCCACGCCGTTGTTCCTCATGGTGCTGGGCGAAGTGAGCCGCTGGGGGTTTGCCAAGGAGAGCATCGCCGCGCTCCAGCCCCACGCGGACCGAGCCAGGTCCTGGATTCAGGACTACGGCGACAAAGACGGAGACGGCTTCGTCGAGTATGCACGCCTCAACGATCGAGGGTTGATCAATCAGGGCTGGAAGGACTCCTGGGATGGGATTAACTTCGCGGATGGAACCCTTGCCGAGCCGCCTATTGCGCTCTGTGAGGTGCAGGGCTACGTATATGGCGCTCTTCTGGCCTCAGCGTGGATGGCCCATGATGCCGGCGACTCGGCTAAGGCGGCCGAGTTGCGAGAGCGGGCGGCCCGCCTGAAGCGGCAGTTCAACGAACAGTTCTGGTTGCCGGACAAAGGCTACTATGCCGTAGCACTGGACAAAGACAAGCGGCCCGTCGATGCCTGCGCTTCCAACATGGGCCACTGCCTGACGACCGGCATTGTTGATGGCGACAAGGCGCCGCTGGTGGTGGAGCGGTTGATGTCCCCCGAGATGTTCAGCGGTTGGGGCATACGCACACTGGCTTCCGATATGGACGCCTACAACCCTGCCAGTTATCACAACGGTTCTGTCTGGCCTCATGACAACGCGATTATCCAAGTGGGCCTCATGCGCTACGGCTTTGTCGCGGAGGCGCAGCGAGTCTCCACAGCGTTGTTGGAGGCCGCAGAGTTTTCGGAGGGGCGACTGCCCGAACTGTTCTGCGGCTTCAGCCGGGAGCAGTTCGCCACTCCCGTGCCCTACCCGACTGCGTGCTCGCCTCAGGCCTGGGCAGCTACGACACCCATCATGCTGGTGACAACTCTGATGCGCTACGACCCGGACGTTTCCCAAGGGGGAGTTTGGATGGATCCTGTGCTCCCGGAATCCTATGGCAACCTGCACATCACCAACGCGCCGATGGGCGCTGGCCCGATCACCATCGACATTTCCGGGTCCGCCGTATCCATCCAGGGATTACCCGAAGGAATGGCTTTCCACCGGGGCTATCTGCCGTGGGTCGGCGACCTGATGGAAGAAGACAGGCACGAAACCGAGAAGTAGCGGCAGCCCGTCCGGGCACAACGCCCGGGGGTGCAGCCGCAAGCGCAGCTGCACGCCTGGGCTATGCCCGCACGGCCGGGTCGGCCGGGCATGGGAACTGAACCTGAGTCAGCTGGCCAGTTGGCGCTCGAAACCTGCAATGTTGGCGAACTCGGCGGCATCAAGGCTCGCGCCCCCGACTAGGACGCCGTCGACGTCGGTCTCGTTCAGGATGGATGCGGCGTTGCCGCCCTTGACTGAACCGCCGTAGAGGAGCCTGGTCTTGGCGGCGACATCTGCATCGAACAGATTGCTGAGTTCGGTGCGGATCGCGGCGCACATCTCCTGTGCGTCTTCGGGCCCGGCGACTTCCCCGGTGCCGATGGCCCACACGGGCTCGTACGCAACCACGAGCCCTGCGGCCTCGTCGGGTGTGAGTCCCTCGACGCCGGCGCGCAGCTGGGTCAGGGTGTGCTGGACGTGAGTGCGGGCCTGGCGGATGTCCAGGCCTTCACCTACGCAGAGTACCGGGGTGAGTGTGTGGCGGTAGGCGGCCTTGACCTTGGCGTTGAGGGTTCCGTCGGTTTCGCTGTGGATGGTGCGGCGTTCGCTGTGACCTACGAGAACGTATTTGCAGCCGAGTTTGGCCAGGAACTGGCCGCTGATGTCGCCGGTGTAGGCGCCTGAGTCGAACTGGGACAGGTCCTGGCCGCCGGAGACGAGGTCCAAACCGTCATCCTGGATTAGGGTCTGCACCGCACTAAGGGTAGTGAAGGGCGGGAAGACAGCGACTTCCACACGGCCGTAGTCGTGCTTTGCCTCGGACAGGGTCTCTGCGAGATGCTGCAGCAGGCTGCTGCCCTGGACATGGTCCATGTTCATCTTCCAGTTGCCGGCGATCAAGGGCGTCCGGTCAAAGGCGCTGTTGGTGGGCGTGCTCATGTGTTCCTCCGTATTGCTTGTTGTGAATAGCGCATTTCTTTCGCTTCAGCCACGTGGGTTGCTGGCCGAAATGCGTGCCCCTGGGGGCGATGTCGTCGGCAGGTTATTGCTTCCGGGGCTGTTCGATTGTTGGCCTGGCCTGCAGCCGGGTGCCGTCCTGATTGTGCAGCAAATGCCGGGTGCCCATGCCAGGGCTTCGGATCCAGAGGATGTCCGATTTCTCGGTTTTGGTCTCGATCCTCGCCATGTAGGTGTATCCGCTGGGTACGGTGACTTCCACGAGGTCGCCCGGGTGGAGCGAGGTCCAGTCCTCGGCGACCGGATCGCTGGTGTCACCGCTGTCCGTATGTCTGGTTGAGTGCATCATGTCCGCGTTTCTCCCGGTGCAGAGGAGGCTGTGCCCTTCCGTGCGTTGGCGAGGGCGCCCTCGACGTCGGCCAGCAGTTCCTTCCAGCTGGCAACGAACTTGTCGAGGCCTTCGGACTCCAGCAGGGCCACGACGTCGTTGTAGGAGACGCCGAGGGCCTCCAGGGCGTTGAGCGTGTTGTTTGCCTCGGCGTAGGTGCCGGTGACGGTGTCGCCGGTGACCACGCCGTGGTCGAAGGTGGCGTCCAGGGTCTTTTCCGGCATGGTGTTCACGACGCCGGGGGCAACGAGTTCGGTGATGTCCTTGTTGACCTTCTTGTAGAGGTGCTTGGCCTCGGCGATCGTTCCGGCGCTGTCCCAAGCGAGGCGGGGGTCAACCTCGATGGACACGCGGCCGTCAACACCGTTGGTTGCCGCGGCGACCGGTGCGAACAGGTCGCAGGCGTCGGCGACGTCCGTCGTCGTGATCTCGGAGATGGTGTCCTCGATGGACGCGCCCGCCGCGGCTTCCCTAGCGATGACGGCGTCGTAGTCGTGGCCGGTGGTGATGGCGGCGTGGAAGATCGACGGGTTCGTGGTGACGCCCACGACGTTCTTCTCTTCGATCAGCTTCTGCAGGGTGCCGGTCTTGAGGCGGCCCCGGGAGAGGTCATCGAGCCAGATGGAAACACCGGCGTCGGAAAGCTGCTGGGTGGGAGTGGTAGGGGCGGGGTCAGGACTGGAGTCCGGGGAGAGCGCGCCGGAGGCATTGCGGCCGGATCTGGGAAGGTTTTCTGTTGACATGTGAATCGTGCTCTCGTTTGGACGCAGGGGCGGGATGAGGCTGTGCTTCCGGGATCTGGGAGGATGGATCAGCCGCCGGCGTGCTCTTTCCGGGGTGATGCAACAGTGAATGGCTATTCACTTTTGCAATAGTATGAATCGGTAGTTTTTGAAGAACCAGACAGGAAAAACATGGCACTTGCAGAGATCGATGTGGCAGTTGCTGCCCTGAAAGCCGGGCAGCCGATCATCGCTGTGGATGATGAGGACCGCGAAAACGAGGGCGACATCATCATGGCCGCTGAGCACGCGACCCCTGAATGGCTGGCCTGGATCATCCGGGTTTCCAGCGGCTTCGTGTGCGCGCCGATGACGAACGAACTGGCCGATGCACTGAAGCTGCCGCTGATGACCGAGGACAACAAGGACTCCCTCCGCACCGCATACACGATCACCGTGGATGCGGCCGGACAGTCAACGACCGGCATCAGCGCGACCGACAGGGCACGGACCCTGCGGGTGCTGGCCGATCCTTCCTCCGGCCCGGGTGATCTGATTCGTCCGGGACATGTGCTTCCCCTTCGTGCCGTTAACGGGGGAGTGCGGGAGCGTCCCGGCCACACGGAAGCCGCCGTCGACCTGCTCAAGCTTGCCGACCTCACCCCGGTCGGTGTCATCGCCGAGGTGGTGGACGATGACGGTGAAATGATGCGGCTTCCAGGCCTCCTGGAACTGGGGCGCGAAAAGGGCCTTCCCGTGGTCAGTATCGCCCAGCTGGTGGCCGCCCTGGATCACTGATCCAGGGCCGCCACGGGCGGCACATCTACTGGGCGCAGAAGCCGCCATCGACGAGGAGGTCGATGCCGGTACAGAACGATGCTGCGTCCGAGAGAAGGAACACGGCCGGTCCAGCCATTTCGGAAGGGTCGGCTATCCGCTTCATCGGTGTCTCCTGGGCGAAGATCTCCATCTGATGAACCATCTCTGGGCGTGAGTTCATCTTGGTCATGGTGTACCCGGGACTGAGGGCGTTGACGCGGACGCCGCGTTCAGCCCATTCCATGGCAAGGGACTTGCTCAGGTGGATGACAGCGGCTTTGGCGCTGTTGTAGTGTGCCTGCAGCAGGCCACGGTTGACGATGGTCCCGGACATGGAGGCGATGTTCACGATCGATCCGCCGCCATTCCTGAGCATGGCGCGGCCTTCGGCTTGGCAGCTGAGGAAGACGCCGGTGACGTCAATGTCGTAGACCTTCTGCCACTGTGCCAGCGGCATTTCCTCGGCGGGCGCGGCGTTGGCTATTCCTGCGGAATTAACGGCCAGGGTGAGCGGGCCAAGGTCGGCTTCAATCTTGGCGACGGCTTCCTCAAGCTCATCCGCTTTCGTCACGTCGGCCGCGACAAAGATGGCCCGGCCTCCGGCTTCCTTGATGCGGTGCACCGTTTCGTCCGGTCCATCTCCGGGAAGGTCAACGATGCCGATGGCGCCGCTCTGCTGGGCGATGCCGAATGCGATGGCCTGCCCGATACCGGAGCCGCCCCCGGTCACGAGAGCTGTCCGTCCGTCCAGGGCGAAGCTGAGTTTCGGGTTCAATTGCTGTCCTTTAAGGTTTTAGGGCGCCTTGTCTGATTCCAGCTTTAGCGCAGTGTTTTTGTCCGTGATGAGTATGTTGATCCAGTTGCCTTCTGCGGCCGCCCGTATCGCGGCGTACTTCCTGGCACCTCCAGCGATGCCGATGCGCCTGTCCACCCTGAGCATCTGCTCCGGGCTGATGCCCAGGACCCTGTCATTGAGTTCGGATTCGATGAGCGTTCCGTTCTTGTCAAAGAACCGCAGGCAGATATCGCCAACCGCTCCCGACGCGGCGAGGGCTTTGAGGTTGGATTCGTTGAGTGAATTGCCCGACTCGCGCAGAAGCGGTGATGGTTCGATGCTTCCGATACCCACGAGGAGGGTGTCCAGCCTGTCCCAGTCAGCGGCAACGTCAGCGACGAACGGATCCTCGAGCAGGGCGTCGCGGCCGCCACGGCTGGAAACAATGCCGGGAGCGGGAAGATAGCGTGGCGTGCCTTTGGTGACGGTAGCCAGCCGGTCCGCGAGGTGCGTGGCCCGCACCTGAACTTCAGGATTCCCTACACCGCCGATGACCTGGACGATGCTGTCCGCGGTCTTGACATTCCTCGGGGACATGGCATCCACCGTGGCCAGAAGAGTCGACGACCAGGACGACAGGCCGACCCTGTTGGCCCCCGTGAGCGTCACTTCGAGGTACCCCGCGGCTGCCGCGCCGATGCCTCGGATGATGGCTGCTTCATCGTCGGTCTGCAAGTCCGCGATGACCACGGCCCGCAGGCCGTACTTGGCCGCCACTGCGTCCTCCAGGTCCGATTCGGTTCCGGCAGGTGCCACCACAATGGTCCGGACGATGCCTTCTCGCACCGCATCGGTCAGCCACCGGGAGACCCTGGACTGGGAGACGTTGAGCTTTTCCGCAATGTACGCCTGGCTCAGGTTCTGCTCGTGGTACATCCTCGCAGCCTTGACCATCAGGCCAAGTTGTTGGGAACTGAAAGTCCTGGTTCTCGGTGCCACGGCGTTCCTTCGGTTGTCGTCAGGCAAGGGTCCAATTATTTCACGTTCCTCCTTTCTCTTAGAGTGTGGCCAGTGACATGACTTTTGAGGGCGTGGCCTCGGCGGCGTCGAGGATTCCCTGGTTTTGTCCGCGAGCGAGGACCATGACCCGGTGGGCGAGACCAAGCACTTCCTCAAGGTCGGAGCTGACCACGATGACGGCGTTTCCGTTGCGGGCCAGGTCGGCAACGACTTCGTAGATGGAGGCCCTTGCGCCGACGTCGATGCCGCGGGTGGGTTCATCGAGGATGATCAGCCGCGGGTCACGTTGCAGCCATTTTCCGATCACAACTTTTTGCTGGTTGCCGCCGGAGAGCGAGGACACGGGCAGCGCCACGTTGCCCTTCATCCCGATGCCCTTCGCCACTGTTGCGGCGAAGCTGCGCACCTTGGAGGGGGCGATCCAGCCCGATGAGCTGACCTTTCCCAGGTTGGGGAGGGCGATATTGTTCTCGATGGTGTCGCTGACCACCAGGCCCTGCTGCTTGCGGTCCTCGGGAATCAGGACGACGCCGGCTTTGATCGCGGCCATCGGGTCGTCGGCCTTCAGGTTTTTGCCGTCGACGACGACCGTTCCCAGCCTGTGCTCGGCGCCGGCGATCGCGCGGACGAGCTCGGTGCGTCCGGCGCCCACGATGCCGGCGATGCCGAAGATTTCGCCGGCCCGGACCGTGAAGGATACGTCGGTGAAGTCGCCGGCCTTGTCATGGAGGTCCTTGACTTCCAGCACGATCTCCTCCGTGGGCGGGGGCACTTCGGGGAAGAGCCGCTCGACGGGGCGGCCGACCATTTCTTCCACTAGTTGGTGGGGGGAGACTTCACCGGAAGCGTGCTCGGTGATCTTCTTGCCATCCCTGAGCACGACGATGCGGTCGGCGATCAGGGCGATTTCCGCTAGGCGGTGGCTGACGTAGATGAACGACACGCCTTCGGCTTTCAGTGCCCGGACGCACTCGAAGAGGGCGTCCGTTTCGGCTTGGCCCAGCGCGGCGGTGGGCTCATCGAGGATGAGCAGTGAGGCGTCGAGCATGAGGGCCTTGGCGATTTCGACCTGTTGCTGGCCGGCGACGCTGAGGTCGCGTACTTTGGCGTCCATGCTGCCGTTGAAGCCCAGGCGCTTGAGCTGGTTTTTGGCCTTCTCGCGCATCGTGCGTGCGTCGAGGAATCCGTTACGCATGGGCCATCGTCCGACCATGACGTTTTCGGCAACGGTCAGGTCGGGCAACAACCGCATTTCCTGGTGGATCAGGCCGATTCCGGCGGCTATGGCGTCCCCGGGGGACGTCGGTGCGTAGGGTTCCCCGTTCCAGGTCATGGTTCCCGTGGTCGGTTGCGTGACTCCGGCGATGATGCTGGAGAGGGTGGACTTGCCGGCCCCGTTTTCTCCGAGGAGGGCAACGACTTCTCCGGGGTTGATGTCCAGGTCAATGTCCTGAACGGCGATGGTGCCGGGATATTCTTTCGTGGCGCCGCGGACGCGAAGTCCACGGTTGTCCGCTGTAGGCATTTTGAGCTCCATTGGCTAGAGAAACGGCCTGGGCGGGTGGTGCCCCGGCGGGGCACCACCCGTGGGACGGTCAGGGGTGCTTGGTGATGAAGGGGGCGACGTTGTCCTTGGTGGTCAGGACGCCTTCCTGGAGCTGCTCGGCCGGAAGCTTTTCGCCATTGGCCAGCTTGATTGCAGATTCGAGGGCGAGTTTGCCCATGCCTTGCGTCGGCTGAGTGATGGTCGCGGCCAGGGTGCCGTTCTTTACCGCTTCCAGTCCGGCCTTGTCGCCGTCGAAGCCGACGATGGTGACGCCCTTGACGCCGGCGTTACGGACAGCTTGGGCTGCCCCGAGGGCCAGGGCGTCGGCACGGCCGAAGAAGATGTTGATGCTCGGGTTGGCCTGAAGCATGTCGGTGGCGAGCTGGTAGCCCTCGTCCTGGGCCCACTGCTGGGAGGCCTGGCGGGCGACTTCCTTGATACCGGGGAACTGTGTCATGGCCTCCTTGAAGCCGGTGTCACGGGCGACCTCAGGGGTCGTTCCGATCTGGCCCTGGATGACGCCGAGCTGTCCCTTGCCGTTGACCTGCTTTCCGACCCATTCGCCCAGGGTCTTGGCGGCCCCGACGCTGTCGGTGGCGATGAAGGTGTCACCGGGTGCGCCTTCGGGATTGCGGTCGACGGCGACGATGGGGATGTTCGCCGACTTGGCCGCGCGGACCGGGACGGTTGCCGCGGTCGCACCGGCGGGGATGTAGATGATCGCGTCCACCTGCTGGGTGATGAAGTCCTGAATCTGCGAAACCTGGGTGTTGGAATCGCCCTTGGCGTCGGCGACGACGACCTTGACGTTTTGTTCCTTGGCGGCCGCTTCGACCGACTGGCGGATCTGGTTGAAGAAGTCTGCCTGCTGGTTGGCTACCGCCAGGCCAATCGTCTTTTGCTGCTCGCCGCCGCCTCCGCCGGCGCCCGCGTTTCCGCCCCCGCAGGCTGCCAGGGAAAAGGTGGTGGCCACGGCAACCGCGGCTACTGCGATTTTTCTAAACATGTTCATCTCCATTGATAAATCCGATTTGGGTACTGCTGTTTGGTGAATCTGGTGAGGGATGGGACCGGTCAGGCCTTCTTGCGGCGCAGCACGTCTGCCATCACGGCGATGGCGATGACGAGGCCGATGACGATCTGCTGGATGAACGGTGACACTCCCATGAGGTTCAGGCCGTTACGCAGTACGCCGATGATCAGCACGCCGATGATGGTCCCGCCGATGCGTCCGACTCCACCATTCAGGCTGGCCCCGCCGATGACGACGGCTGCGATGACGTCAAGCTCATATCCCAGTCCGGCGCTGGGCTGGGAGGAGTCCAGACGGCTGGCAAGGACGATGCCGCCAAGCCCGGCCAGGGCACCTGCTGCCACGTAGACCCAGATGGTGACTTTCTTGACGTGGATACCCGCCAGTCGGGCGACTTCTGCACCGCCGCCGATGGCGTAGATGGAGCGTCCGGAGGCCCTGTATTTCAGCCATGCCCAGGCGATGAGGTACAAGGCCAGTACGACCAGCAGCGTGACGGAGAAGAATCCGAGGTACCTTTCGGAGGAGAAGCTGAAGAACCACTCCGGGTAGCCCACGATCTGCTGGCCGTCGGTGATCAGGTTTGCCATGCCCCTGCCGATGGACATCATCGCCAGGGTCGCGATGAAGGGTGGCAGGTTGGCGTAGGTGATGCCTAGGCCGTTGAGGGAACCGGCGAGGGCGCCCACGGCGATGGCTGCCAGCATGGCGGACCACATCGGCCAGCCGCCCTGATGGGAGAGCCAGCCCAGGACCATCGTGGAGAGTCCGAGGATGGAACCCACTGACAGATCGATGCCGCCGGTGATGATGACTGCTGTTGCTCCCACAGAGAGGATGCCGAGAACGGTCACCTGGTCCAGGATGTTGATGATGTTGCGGGTTGTCAGGAAGAAGGGCGAGGCAAAGCTCAGGATGATGATCAGGGCGATCAGGCCCAGCAGGGCACCACCG
Source organism: Arthrobacter sp. GQ119 (assembly GCF_059759125.1). Lineage (NCBI taxonomy): Bacteria > Bacillati > Actinomycetota > Actinomycetes > Micrococcales > Micrococcaceae > Arthrobacter > Arthrobacter sp. GQ119. Next base: position 141,950 of record NZ_JCAXEA010000011.1, read on the forward strand.
CTGCCCGAAAACATGCGTGCGCTGAGTTGTGAAAACATGGGCGCCTTTGTGGCGTTTTCCTGGGGTGCACCACCGGGCCGGTGGGCTAGTTGTTGACTCATGATTGACTCCGTTGGCAGTAGAGGTGGGCCCTAGTTCATGAACATTCCGCCATCAATGTTGATGGCCTGTCCGGTGATGTAGCTGCCTGCGTCCGATGCGAGGAACAAGAGCAGGTTTGCCACGTCGGTTGCTTCGGCGGGGCGCTTGAGCGGTATGCCGTCGATCCACTCTTGGATCAGTTCGCCGGGCTTGTAGTCACCCAGCCGGCTTCCCCATTCACGGTCGTTGTATTCCCACATCTCGGTCTTGACGATGCCGGGGCAGTAGCTGTTGACGCGGACACCGGACGGGGCGAGTTCTTTCGCCAGGGATTGCGTGAGGCCGATGACGCCGAACTTGCTGGCCGCGTAGTGGGGCGTGAAGATAAAGCCTTGCCGGCCCTGTCCGCTGGATGCGTTGAGAATGACCCCGTGGTCGCTGGCTTTCAGCAGCGGTGCGGCTTCCCGGCAGCACAGGAAGACAGCAGTGGTGTTGACGGCGAGGACTTTGTTGAATTCGTCCAGGCTGAGGTCTTCAAGGTTCGAGATGGTGATGATCCCGGCATTGTTGACCAGGATGTCCAGCCCGCCCCAGAGCTCGACGATCTTGGCGAACGCCGCCTTGACCTGCGCCTCGTCGGTGACATCGGCCACTGCGTGTTCGACGTCAAAGCCGGCTGCCCGAAGCTTTTCCGCCGACTCGTTGACCTGCTGGCTGCGATCGACAAGGAGCACCGATGCGCCGGCTTCGGCGAACGCCTGCCCAATGCCGTAGCCGATGCCGCTGGCTCCGCCCGTCACCAGGGCACGGCGCCCTTTGAAGTGGCCCTGAAAAATCTCAGATCCGATCATCGTGTTCATTGCTGTCACTCCGTTACTGCGGGGGCCAATGCGTCGTGCATTGTGCCGGATGAGTTGGGGACAAGGGTGGTGGGGTCTTCAGGGGACCAGCGTGCCTTGGCCACCGCCCGGGACCAGCTGGATTGTCTCCGGTCGGCATCCTGAACGGGCATGGCCGGCGCGATCGCCGTCCTGTTCCTCGGGAGCTCTTCGACTGTCTCCTGGCTGAGCAGTCCGGTCTCGATCGCGGCCATGTGGGCGACACCCAGTGCTGAAAGGTCCGGCACCGTGCTGCGCAGCACGGTGCGTTGGCTCAGGTCGGACTGCAGCTGCATCAGCCACCTGTTCGATGTCGGTCCGCCATCGGCCAGAACGGAACTGATGCGCGGAGAGACGGACTTCTCGGCCGCCCGCAACACATCTTCTATCTGCAGGGCGATCGATTCGAACGCGGCCCGGGCCAGATGGGCCGAGGTCGTGCCGAGGTTGAACCCGCTGATCGTGGCTTCTGCACGTTCATCCCACCAGGGGGCGCCGAGTCCGGCGAACGCCGGGACAAGGTTGACCCCGCCGCTGTCCTCGACAGTGCGGGCCAGCGAGTCCAGATGCGCAACGTCACAATCAAACACCTGCGACAGCCACACAGCGGTCGCACCCGTGGCGAGAATGTTCCCTTCGAAGGCATACCGGGGCGTCCCGTCATGCCATGCCAGCGTCCGGACCAGCCCGCCCATGTCGCCGGGGTGAACCTCGCCCTGAAGCAGGCCCATGACCGAGCTGCCCGTACCGTAGGTCGCCTTGACCGTGCCGGGGCCGCGGACACCATGTGCGTACAGTGCCGAGTGCGAGTCGCCCATGACGGCGTGGACCCGGGAGCTGCCGGCCAGACCACCCAGCAAGGGGGAGCTCACCGCGTTGGATGCCACGACCTCCGGGAGGACCTCGCGGGGAACGTTGAAGAGCTCCAGAAGTTGCAGGTCCCAATCGACTGCATCCAGGTTCAAGAGCTGGCTCCGGCTTGCGTTGCCCGCCTCGATCCGATGTTCGCCGGTGAGGCAGCTCAACAGCCATGAATCGACGGTTCCGGCCGCGATTTTTCCCGCCTTGCTGAGGCGGCGGTCCGGGTCGGCGCTGTCGAGCAGCCACTGGATTTTCAGGGCCGAAAACATGGGGTCGATCGGCAGACCGGTGGACCGGCGAACCAGATCGCCCGCGCCGTCGCCGATCAGGTTTTTCGCCTGTTCGGCGGTGCGGCGGTCCTGCCATCCCAGAACCGGTCCCAGAGGCTGTCCGGTTTCACGGTCCCAGATCATTGCTGACTCGCGCTGGGTGCTCACGCCGAGACCCAGGACTGTGTTGTCCAGTCCATTGAGGCTGTCAGTGACTGCCTTAGTTACGCTGTCACGTATGGCGAGTGGGTCCTGTTCGACCCACCCGGGCTGAGGGTGCTGCTGCGTGAGACTGACCTGCGCCCGGGCGATGATTTCACCCGAGCCATCCATGACCAGGGCCTTCGTAGCGCTTGTGCCTTGGTCCACCGCAACCACGACGGCGGATCCGGCAGCGGCAGGGGCCAAGTTAGTCACGGTTCAGGACCTCGCGTGCTGCGGCCGCAATATGGTCTGCGGTGAGGCCGAAGTGGTCCAGGAGGAAGGCAGTGCTGCCGGTGGGAGCAAAGTGATCTTTCAGACCGAGGATGCGGATGGGGACGCGGGCACTGTCTTCCAGTTGGCCTACGACGCTGGCTACTGCAGCCCCCAGGCCGCCGGCGACGTTGGCTTCCTCTGCTGTGATGATTGCACCGGTCTGACGGGCCGCCTCTTTAATGGCATCCTCGTCGAGCGGGCTAAGGTAGGCCGCGTTCAGGACCCGCGCCGAGACTCCTTCGGAAGCAAGGGTTCCGGCGGCCCAGAGGGCGCGGGACACTTCGGTGCCGGTGGCGATGATGGTTACGTCAGTGCCTTCCTGGGCGACGACGAACTTTCCGCGTTCCAGCCCGGCGTCGTCCTCGGAGACATGCGGGACCTTGAAGCGGCCAACACGGATGTAGGTCGGTCGCGGATCGGCCACGGCATTGCGGACCGCGGCGCGGGTCTGTGCGCCGTCGGCGGGTACGACGATATCCAGGCCCGGGAGCGGGCGCAGCCAGGAGAAGTCCTCAACGGAGTGGTGGGTCGGGCCCAGCTCGCCGTAGGCCATGCCCGGGCTCATGCCGCACAGGATGACGTTGTGCTGGCTGTAGGCCACGTCGGCTTTGATCTGTTCCAAGGAACGGCCGGTCAGGAAGGGGCCGGCGGCGCAAACAAAGGGGATGAGGCCTGCGTTCGCAAGTCCTGCCCCGACACCGACCATGTTCTGTTCGGCGATGCCGACGTTGATCAGACGGTCAGGGAACTCGTCACGGAATTTGGTCAGGTTGCTGGAGCCAACCGAGTCGTTGCACACCGCGACGATTCTGTCGTTGGTCCGGGCCAGCGCGATGAGTTCGTCGGCGAAGTCTTGGCGGTTGTCGAATGTGGGTGCGTCGTTCAGCACTGTGGTTGTCGTCATGACAGCTCCTGAAAAGCCTGAAGGGTTTGTTCTTTGGACGGTACTTTGTGGTGCCATTCGACGCGGTCCTCGATGAACGAGACGCCTTTGCCCTTGATGGTATTGGCGATGACGGCGACGGGGGAGCCTGTCGTGGACGGAGCCAGGGCGTCGATGAGTGCGTTGTAGTCGTGACCATCAACGACCCGTACTTCCATGCCGAATGCGGCCAGACGGGCGTCAAGGGGGTCCAGCCCGTTGGTCTCTTCAGTCCGCGCGCCCTGCTGCAGGCGGTTGCGGTCAACAACGAGGGTCAGGTTGTCCAGCTTCTGGTGGGAGGCTGACATCAGCGCCTCCCAGTTGCTGCCTTCCTGCATTTCGCCGTCACCGGTAACGACGAAAACACGCGAACCGTTGTCCAGGAGCTTGACGCCTATCGCGGTGCCGACCGCTACGGGGAGGCCATGACCCAGCGGGCCGGTGTTCGTTTCGACGCCGGGGACCTTCACCCTGTTCGGGTGCCCGTTCAGCGCCGACAGCGGCGCCATGAAAGTGTCCAGCTCAGAGACAGGGAAGAAGCCGCTATGGGCCAGGGACGAGTACAGCGCGGCTGCGCAGTGGCCCTTGCTAAGGATGAAGTGGTCGCGGTCTTCCTTACGGGGATGTTCCGGGTCGACATTCATCACGGCGTCAAAAAGGACGGTCAGGATGTCGGTGACGGAGAAGTCACCGCCGATGTGGCCCTGACCCGACTCAGAAATCATTTTCAGGATCGAGCGGCGGGTGGTCTGGGCGCGCTCGTGCAGTGTTGCGGCACGGAAAGCGGCATCACCGTCCAGGACCTCTTGGCGGAGGGATCGCCAGGACGTGGCCTGGGAAGCATCTGCAGTTAACATTGTGCATATCCATTCAGTAGTGACTGTATGTGCAATAATGTTACGCATGCCACATTTCATCTGTCAATGCACACCAGTGCCGGCAGGCGAGAGATGGCTGTCGCACTAACTACTTGGGGAACTCGTGCCCCTTGACGGGGCCGCCCCGATGGATGGAAGGAAGCCAACATGACCGAAAACCTCGCATTTCCGCGGGTACACATCGCTACCGATCACGCCGGCATGAAGCTGAGCGCCCATCTGGTCAGGCACTTGTCGGGGAAAGGCCATGAGGTTATGGATCACGGCCCCAAGGAATACGACGCCCTGGACGACTATCCGTCGTTCTGCATCAACGCGGCCTTAGCAGTGGCAGCGGATCAAGAAGCAGGCATCCACGCGCTGGGCATTGTCTGGGGCGGGTCCGGGAACGGCGAGCAAATCGCCGCCAACAAGGTTAAGGGCGTTCGCGCCGCCCTGGCATGGAACCACTCCACCGCCACACTGGCCCGGCAGCACAACGACGCCAATGTCGTGGCCATCGGCGGACGCCAACACAGCATGGAAGAAGCAACAGCCCTGATCGAGGCCTTCCTGCAGGAACCCTTCAGCAACGACGAACGCCACATCCGCCGCATCGGCAAGATCGCGACCTACGAAGCAACCGGCGAAGTCATCGGGTAACTCCCACCAAGGGAACGACCTACGCTGCGGTCCTGGGTGGCGCGGCATCCGGTCGCCATCCAAAGGAAGACGGGAACAAAATCACCATGAGCATGTGCCCGCCCATACCTTGGACACATACCCGCAAAAGTCGGTATCAGCGTGAAAGAATCCTCCAATGGCCTCCAAAAGAAAGGACCTCACCTTGTCACCTCTCGACCCTTCCTCTTTCCGAGTAGCGATCGTTAGTGCCCAATGGCACGCCGACATCGTTGATCGTGCAGTCGACAGCTTCCAGGCGCGGCTCAAGGAACTCGGCATCACCAACGTCGATGTCCACAAAGTGCCCGGAGCCTTCGAAATTCCGCTACACGTCCGACGGCTCGCAGCGTCCGGCCGCTATGACGCTGTAGCCACCTCCGCCTTGGTGGTTGACGGGGGTATTTATCGCCATGAATTTGTCGCACAAAGTGTCGTGGACGCCCTCATGAGAGTGCAGTTGGAAACGGACGTACCTGTATTCTCCGGCGTCCTAACTCCTCACCATTTTCACGAGCACGAAGAGCACCGCAACTACTTTTCCCAGCATTTCGTGACCAAGGGCAAGGAACTGGCAGACGCTCTCGCCTCAACTCTCACGTCATTGGCGTCCCTGTAGGTTCAACCCAACCTTGTGGATGAGCTCGCTGGAGCTCTGGTCCTGCTTGGCGGCATCACTGCAGGGCTATGAGATCAACCGGGGCCGACCTCCGGCCGGCGCCTAACTCGTCCAGTTACTCCTCTGCCATCTTGAAATGACGACTGGTTCCGGCACCAGGCTCTGGGTTCGGGGCACGCGGCAACTCGTTAAACGGGGGACGTCTCTGACTGGGTTGTTACTGTCGAAGGCGGCCTCGCCCGCGGCGAGACCGGCCAGAGGGGGGCGTCTGCCACTACAGGTCTGCCTCTTCTCAGCGGAGTGGAGGTAACGCCCATAAGCGTGATTCCGTCAACGGCCGCGCGGACGATTGGGTCCCAGGCCGCACGGTCACTGGTTTACAATCCCGGCTTTGGTTGAACTGCCGCTCGTTCTCGTCGGGCCATGAATGGCCCGGGTCCGGCGGGTCGGGAGGCCATGGGGTCAGAATGACGGTGTGACGTCGATGAGCACCTTCCCGATGGTTCCGTGCTCCACGGCGTCATGTGCCGCGGCGGTCGCTTCGAGCGGGAAGCGGGTCAGCGGAAGGCCGTGTTCTTCGCCGATGCGCAGCGCACCGGCCTTCAGCGCCTCGGAGACGGCGGCCACGGCGTGCTGTTTCTGTTCGTCGGTGACGGTGTAGGTGAGGATGAACTGGTATCGGACGTTCTTGGTCATGCTTTCACGGATGGGAACCGTTACTGATTCTCCGGGGTTCGCCGCGTAGATGGCTATGGTTCCGCTTGGCTTGAGTACCTGCACGTCGGAGTCGATGTTGGCTGGAGCGTTTACGTCGACGATGGTGTCGACTCCGCCGGGGGCGGAGCGACGGACGCCAGTCACGACGTCGTCGGTGCGGTAGTTGATGACGGTATGGGCTCCGGCGCGGCGTGCGAGTTCCGCTTTCCGGTCTCCGCTGACGGTGGTGATGACGGTTGCTCCGGCCCAATTTGCGAGCTGAATGGCAGCGTGTCCCACTGCGCCTGCGCCGCCGGTGACCAGTACCGTTCGTCCCGCCAGGGCCCCGGGGGAGAGCACGGCAGGGCCGTCCTCGTGCGAGGTCAGCGCCCGGTGCGCTGTCAGGGCGGGGATGCCGATGGACGCGCCGGTGTCGAAGGATTCAGCGTCCGGAAGCGTCACTGCTTTGGCCGCCGGTACAACCGCATATTCCTGTGCCGTGCCCTCATGGCTGCCCCAGGCGACGTCCCAGAGCCAGACGCGGTCTCCGATGCTGAGTCCTGTCACTCCGGAGCCGATATCGTCGATTACGCCGGCGCCGTCCTGGTTAGGAACCTTCGGTGCTTCCAGCGGGGTGCTTCCTCCTCCTCCGCCTGCCCGGGACTTCCAGTCGGTGGGGTTCACCCCGGAGACGACCACGCGGACGCGGACTTCACCCGTGCCGGGATCAGCCAGCGGCTTGTCCTGAAGCTTCAGCACTGAGGACGAACCTGTCTCTTCGTACACAATCGCTTTCACGTCTTCTCCAATGAATCGGGTACCCGTGGCCGACCTTACCGAACCAACCTATCGAAGGACGACGGCGGCCAACTTCCCGTGCAGATGGGCTGTCCAAGAGCTCGACGAGATTTGCGGTCCGCTGACGTGTCTTTCGGGAAGCTGCTCACCAGCAAACGTTCCCTGGAAACGGGTGCCCAGACGGGACGTGCCCATGATCCTCTCGCCTTCTGGCACGGTTGAGGAGGAAATCGGGCGGGAAAGTGGTGGTGCGGCATATCGATGAAGTTCAACTAATGCGCAAAAGAGGGTGTGCACAATGTGCACACCCTGGGCTTCAGATTCAGTTGTATCGGCCTAGGACTGGGCGCGTTCGAATTCGGCAACGCGCCAAGGACCGGAAGCATCGGGCCCCTTCCGTTGCACTCGGGCGGCGAAGGTCTCCAGCGCTCCCGTCTTTTCATTTTCTGACAGGCCGTCGGCAGCCATATGCGGCCCCCGTACCGGCGATATTCGTCAACTCGGCTAGCTCTTTTCGTGTTTTATGGAATGTTCGACGAGGTCAGCGGCCCAAGGGCGGGATCCGCGATGGAAGACAATTCCCTCAGGAAGTCCGCGGACGGACGCAGTGGAACTGGAGATGTCGATGGTGATCCTGCCGTCCGCCATGGGGGCGTTGGTGATGTGCAGGTCCCCATAGGATTCCGGTAGCACCGGGTCCATCCAGAGCCCGCCGAGCGCAACGTCCGGATAGTATCCCATCAGGCTTTTAATCAACTGGATGGGGCTTGTGGCGGCCCACGCCTGTGGCGAGCAAGCCGTGGGGTAGGGCACAGGTTCGTCGAAGTGCTCGCGGCTGAAGCCGCAGAACAGTTCGGGCAGCCGTCCGTCTGAGTACTCGGCCGCCTCGAACAGGGCTGTGGAGATCCGTTGTGCTTCCGCGACGAAGCCGTAGCGGAGCAAGCCGGCCTGGATGATTGCATTGTCGTGGGGCCAGACGGATCCGTTGTGGTAGCTCGCGGGATTGTAGGCGCCCATATCGCTGGCCAGGGTTCGCACGCCCCAGCCGCTGAACATCTCCGGGGACATGAGCCTTTCCGCTACCAGCGGCGCCTTGTCCTTGTCCACGATGCCGAAGAGCAGGCCGTGTCCCATGTTGGAAGCGCACGCATCAACCGGCCGTTTGTCCCGGTCCAGCGCGATCGCGTAATAGCCGTGCTCAGGCAGCCAGAACTGTTCGTTGAACTGCCTCTTCAGCCGTGCAGCAAGCTCGCGGTACTGGGCGGCCACATCCACGTCACCGGCGTCGAGGGCCAGCCAGGAACGGGCGAGATACGCGCTGTAAACGTAGGCCTGCACCTCGCACAGTGCGATTGGCGGCTCAGCCATCCTGCCGTCGGCGAAATTGATTCCGTCCCAGGAATCCTTCCAGCCCTGATTGATCAACCCCTGGGGATTGAGGCGTTCATACTCGACGAACCCGTCACCGTCCTTGTCTCCGAAGTCCTTGATCCACGCCAGCGCCCGGTCTACATGGGGCATCAAGGCGTCTATGGTGTCTTTGGTAAAACCCCAGCGGCTGACTTCCCCCAGCAGCGCCACGAACAGCGGCGTGGCGTCGACGCTGCCGTAGTAGGCGGATTTGCCGCCGAGCGCCAGTCCGCTGGAAACGTCGAGCCTGACTTCGTGCAGGATCTTGCCGGGTTCCTCCTCGCTCATTGGGTTCGCCACGCTGCCTTGGCGGTCGGCCAGCGTCTGGATGGTGCCAAGGGCAAGGGATGGATCCACAGGCAGTGCCATGAGGGACGCCCATAGCGAGTCACGTCCGAACAGCGCCATAAACCATGGGGCACCGGCAGCCACGACAATCCGGTCCGGGTGGCTTGGGTCCTCAATGCGCAGTGCGCCCAGATCGTCATAGCTGCGCCGAAGCGTCCGCTCAATGGAGCGGTTGCTCATTTGCAGCACCGGAATCTTGGCCACCCACTCCTGCCGGCGCCGGTCCCACGGAGAGATTTGGCCGTTGTTCGGATGGACGAAGGGTGTCAGCGGACCGGTTCCGCCCCCAGTAGGCGCCACATTCACAGTGGCACTCCATTGCCCATGGGGCGGAACAACGGCATGATACGTCAAGGCCTCGGGTGCGACCACAGCGCCGCTGGATGAAACAACGACGCCCTTCCGGATGTCCTGCCAAGCTGCCCTGATTGTCAGTGATTCGCCCTCGGCTTCACGGGACTCATCCCAGCGCCGCTGAATGCGTGCTTCCTTCACCTCAAAGAGGTCCGCGAAGTCCGCCTCGACTTTGAGGGAGACAAGGCAATCGGCAGAGGTCGGTGAGTAGTTCCAGATTGTGATCCGCTCCAGTACTCCGGCACCTACCTCCCGTAGACGTTCTACGATCAGCGGGCTATCCGCGTAACCGTCAGAGCGCAATACCCGGCCAGCAAACAGGGCTCTATATGGTTCCTTGGTCTTGGCTGTCAATGGCTCTAACGGCTGGTCATTGACCAGCAGATTCCAGCGAGACAGGATGCGGGTGTCCTCGAAGAAGAAGCCGTGGGGATACTCAGGATGGATATCTCCGTTTGCTGAGGAGATGCAAAAGGAGGAGCCCTCCACTAGGGTGATCGTCCCGGGCCCCAGCGGCCCGGCAGCAGTATCAGAATTCCATCCAGCCATCCGGGTTCCTCCCTAGGATCGACTTCAATCGCTGCCTCTACTTCTCCAACCGACGCTACGCGCGGCAGTGGATGAGTGCCACCTCCTTGTGACCTGGTTAGACGGTTCGGGACCGTTCGGACTCCATCTGCCCTTTGGAGTTCAGTGAGAGGGGCGGGACCGCTCGTGCTGTGACCCCGCCCCTCCCTGTTCAGCGGACGGGGTTTCCCAGTTCCCGCAGTGGGGTCTTGCTGGTCTCTTTGGCCCATAGCGCGCCGCTGACGGCCAGGACGGAGGAGGCAGCGACGATCCAGGCGGCAGGTCCCCAGTTGGCTTTGTCCACACCGACGAGGGCGGTGCCCAGTAGCGGGGTAAAGCCTGCGCACAGGATGCCGACCTGCAGGCCGATCGCCATGCCGGAGTAGCGGACCTTGACGTTGAAGAGCTCTGAGAACCAAGCTGGATAGATCGCGTTGGACATGGCATAGGTGCCGGCCGTGATCAGCGTGCTGGTGAGGAAGATCATCGGGATGTTTCCGGTGGAGATGACGGAGAAGTATACGAAGATCATGATCCCGGATCCCAGGACGCCGGCGATGAAGACGGGCCGCCGTCCGAAGCTGTCGGAGAGGCACGCCATGAGCGGCTGGGTGGCGATGGCCAGGACGTTGCCGGCGATGCTGACCCAGAGCATGGTGGAGGCGGGCACTCCGACCGTAACCGCGTAGGCGAGTCCGAAGGACTGCATGAAGGTGTTGGTGACTGTTTCGAAGGACATGAGTGCAACCTGGAAGAACTGCGCCGGGTGGGTCTTGAACATCTTCGCGAAGGGGAGTTTCACCAGCTCGCCGTGATCATGCTTTTCTTCGAAGACTTCCGGTTCGTCCAAGGAACGGCGGACCAGGTAGGCGACAATGAGCACGATGACCGAGAGCCAGAACGGGATGCGCCAGCCCCAGGCGAGGCGGTCAGCTTCGCTCATGGCCGCCACCGGAAGGAAAGCGAGGGAGGCCAGGACGATGCCGGCGGAGATGCCGCTCATCGCGAAGCTGGCGAAGAAGCCGCGCCGGCCTTCCGGGGCTTCCTCCGTTGAAAGGGCTGAAGCCCCCGCCGTTTCGGCGCCCGCGGAGAGGCCCTGCATGAGGCGCAGCAGCACCAGCAGGGCGGGGGCCCAGTAGCCGGCAGTGCTGAAGTCCGGCAGGACGCCGATGAGGAAGGTTGCGGCTCCCATCAGGAGCAGGGTCAGCACCAGGGTATTCTTGCGGCCGATCTTGTCGCCCAGGTGGCCAAACACGACGGCGCCGAAGGGGCGGGCGATGTAGGCCACGCCGAAGGTGGCGAATGATGCCAGTAGGGCGACCGTTGAGTCCCCGGCAGGGAAGAAGATCTTGGAGAAGATCAACGACGCCGCTGTGGCATAGATGAAGAAGTCGTAATACTCGAGGGCGCCGCCAAGGAACGCGGCCAGGGCGGCTTTCTTGGCACGCTTGAGCTGCCGCTGCGCCTCGTGAGTTTGGGGGGGTGTTGAAAGGTTAGTCATGCTGAGGGTCCTTCCGCGATGGTAGTGCCGCCGCCGATAAAGGGGAAGGGGACGCGTTGACTCATCAAAGATGCCCGCGTAGCTGTATTCGAAGAATCATTTGAGAATGCCCGCGTGGCGGCGTGTCCGCCGGGGTGGTGTCTGCTGCTTCGGCATTGTGAGCCATGGAGCTTTCGATGAGTGAACGCAAGGCTGTCACGAAGACCATCGCGACCCGGTACGCACGCTCGTCCAAGGCGGTGAAGAAGCAGATTCTGGATGAGCTGTGCGCAACGACCGGCTGGCACCGGGACCATGCCCGGAAGGCTCTGCGGATGGCGCTGGTACTCAAGGTTGCCCGGCCCAGGGGGCCCCGGCCGCCGCTCTACGGGGAGGCGGTAATCGAGGCGCTGCGGTTCTGCTGGGCGGTCCAGGGTACCCCGTGTGGTCGGCTCCTCGCTGCCGGGCTGCCGGACCTGGTGCCGCGCCTGCGGCGGTTCAAAGAGCTTCAGCTTGATGCCGGTACGGCCGAGCAGCTGTTGAAGATTGCGCCGGCGACCATTGACCGCCGGCTCAAGGCCGATCGGGCGAAACTGGAGCCCCGCGGCCGCTCCCATACCAAGCCTGGAACGCTGCTGAAGGACTCGATTCCGATGCGGACCTGGGCCGAGTGGGATGACGCAGTTCCCGGTTTCGTCGAGATCGATCTGGTCGGGCACGAGGGCGGCAACAACCAAGGGGAATTCTGTTTCACCCTTGATATCACTGACATCGCGACCGGTTGGACGGAAACCCGCTCAGTGAAAAACAAGGCCCAGAAATGGGTGTTCGCGGCCATTAAAGACGCCACCGCTTCGTTCCCGTTTCCGGTCCTGGGCATCGATTCGGATAACGGCTCGGAGTTCATCAATTGGGAGCTGTTCCGCTGGTGCGAACGGGAGAAACTCACGTTCACCCGGTCCCGGTCCGGGAACAAGAACGTCGGCGCCCACGTGGAGCAGAAAAACTGGCACATCGTCCGCCAGACCGTCGGCTACCACCGCTACGACACCGCTGCCGAGCTGGAACTGCTGAACCGGATCTGGGCCCTCCAACGGCTGCTGACCAACCACTTCGCGCCGCAGCAGAAACTCCTCGCGAAAGTCCGGACCGGGGCAAAGATCAGCAAGAAATACGATCCACCCGCCACCCCGTACCAGCGCGTCCTGGCCGACACCGGCACCGTCCACCGGGACGTGAAGGCCCGGCTGAAACGAGAGAACAGGCCACTGAACCCCGCCGCCATCCAGCGTCAGATCCAAGCATTATGCGCAGACCTGCTGGCACTGACCACCGCGAAACAAGGTCCAAAAACACGACCTGCTATCCGGGCAAAATCAAATGATTCCACGAATCAGCCCAGGCGGGCATCTTGACATGATTCCCCGGGGGGGGACCTGATCGATTACCACGGCCGCGGAGGCGCAAAAGAAGCCGCTGTGGTATTCCAAAGCCGCTGAGGCAGGCGGCCGCCCGGTTGGACTGGTTGGGGGTGCGCTGGCGCGCTGGGGCGCCGGCGGTGCGCAAAGTCTCCGTGGACATTGTTGCTCCTGGTTGGTGCGGGGAAGGCCAGCCGGGTAGGGAACGGCGGGTGTGGCTGCTCAGGCATTGGCCGGCCGGGGGTGGCTAGATGGGGGCGAGAGTGGTTGCCAAGTGCTCCCCGACGGCGAAGCCCCTCGTGATGGCAGAGCCAAGGGTGGCGCCTCCACCGGGGTAGTTGTTTCGGAAGACGCTGGCTGCCACGTTTCCGGCGGCGTAGAGCCCTGGGATCGGCTGCTGGTGGCGGTCTAGGACGCGCCCGTCGAAATCGGTGGCGAGACCGCCGGAGGTACCCAGGACCCCTGCCTGGATGGGCACGGCGTAGAACGGCGCCTCGAGGAGGGGTGCCAGGCATGGGTTTGGGGTGTTTGCGGCGTCGCCGAGGAACCGGTCCTGGGGTGTGGCGCCACGGTGGAATTCCCGGTCTATGCCCGTGGCGGCGTCTTCGTTGAACCTGCGGACTGTCGAGGTTAGCCCGTCCGGATCCACGCCGATGTTCCGTGCCAGCTCCTCCAGCGTGGCTGCGCTGGCCATCCAGCTCGTGGGCTGGCCGGGTGTGGAACCGGCCACGGGGTACTTCCGCTGGTAGGAGGAGTCGAAGACGAGCCAGGCCGGATTGTTTTCCTGCCGGCCAGTCTGCGGGTCGATCGAGGCGAAGACCCGGCTGACATCGTGATAGTTCAGCGCCTCGTTGACGAACCGGCACCCCTTGGCATTGACGGTGATGGATCCGGGCAGGGTCATTTCCACGTTGCCCATGCGGCCGGATTGCCGGCCGTCATACTGGTGTTCCGGTGTGGAAATTACCGGCACACCCCAGACGGCGGTCATATCAGCGACGGCGGCCCCGGCTTTGAGCCCAAGCTCCAGCCCGTCCCCTTCGTTGGAGGGGGCACTGATGGGTGTTACGGGGAAGGGAAGGAAAGCGTGGCGGAGCCTGCTGTTCCATTCGAATCCCCCGGATGCAAGCACAACCGCGGAGGCGATGATCCGCTTCCCGCCGGCTTGTCCACCAACGTCGACGGACCATCGTCCTTCCGATTCTTCAATTTCCTTCACCGGAGCAGTGACGGCGAGCTGCACTCCCCGGTCCAGCGCGCTGGCCACCAGGCTCCCTACGAGTGCGCCTCCCATGGTCCGGACCCCCCGGGATGCCCGCTCGCCAAGGAGGGCCGGGTCCGCGGCCCGGCCGTTCAGGGCGTCCCGCTCCGTCATGGTGAGCAGGGGAAAGTACGAGGAGGGGCGGATCAGGGCTGACAGGCCAGGGTAGCCGGCCGGATCGAAAGGGCTGTTGTCCAGCCCCCGGCCCCCGTCAGCCGATCCTTCCCATTCCATGTGGTAGTCCGGGCGGGAGATGGGAACCATGGCCACCTTGGTGGATGCGTTCAGGTAGCTAACCGCCCGGGGAGCCATAGCCACATACCATTCAATCTCATCAATGCTGAGCACATGCCCGGCTGCTTCAGTTAGATAGGCAATGCCTTCGGCCTGGCTGTCAGAATAGCCTGCGGCCTTGGCCAGGTGGTTGTTGGGCGCCCACATCACGCCGCCGCCCGCGGCGGTGGTTCCGCCCAGCAGGGCTGCCTTTTCAAGGACGACGACGGACAGTCCGGCGTCCGCTGCCCGAATGGCTGCGACCAGTCCGGCGGCGCCGCTGCCCATGACCACCACGTCGTAGGTGTCGGAGAGCCGGTCTGCAGGGGTGGGTATGCTTTCCGGGACGCCGTTCATGGCCGCGATCCTGAGGTCACAGGGTCGGCTGCGCTGCTGTGCAAAGCAGGGCCCGCCTGCCGTGAGGCGGGCATTTCAATAAGGATCTTGCCCACCTTTTCGGTGCGGTCCTGCATTAGGTGGAAGGCCTGCTGGAGATCTTCGAAGGCGAAGCGGTGGGTCATCAGAGCCTGCGCCCGCTGGGGGTACTTGGCCAGCAGGGTGAGACCGTCCGGGATGAGGTTGAGGCTGTTGCGGCTGCCCATGAGATCGAGTTCCTTGAAAGGGATGTCCTTCATGGAGACGGCGGCCTGCCGGGCGGAGATGCCCACCTGGACAATCCTGCCGGCGCTGGCAACAAACCTGATGGCATTTTCCAGGGAGGATGGAACACCGGTGGCCTCGATGACGAGTTGCGGCCCATAGCCATCGGTCAGTGCCTCCAACCGGGATCCCTGGTCCGGGTCAGGGAATGAGGCACCGGGCGTGACCAACAGAGTGTCTACAGCGCCGAACTCGGTGGCGAGCTCGAGCCGGTCCACTTCAGTGTCTGCGCAGACCACCTGCACCCCCAGATCGGTCAGGTACAGGGTGGCGAGCAGGCCGATGGGTCCGCTGCCCAGCACCAGGGCAACCTCGCCGGCGTCGGGGCGTCCGCGGTTTACGGCTTGCATGGCGATGGAGGTCGGTTCGCCCATGGCGGCCAGGTCCAGTGGCAGGCCGACCGGAACGGCGCATAGTTTCTCCAGCGGCACGCTAAGTAATTCCACGAGAGCGCCGTCGGAATAGCAGCCGATGCAGCCGATGTTCCTGCAGACGTTGGGGCGTCCCGTGCGGCACGGCCGGCATTCTCCGCAGTAGGTCATGGGGCTGACCGCCACCTGGTCTCCGACGCGGACACCGGCTTCGTTGAGTCCCACAGCTTCTATGACGCCGGAGAATTCGTGGCCTTGGATGATGGGAAGATCGGTCGGGTAGTCATCCTCCCAGATGTGAAGGTCGGTGCCGCAGAGGGTGACGTTGTGAACGCGGACCAGCGCGTGGCCGGCTGCGAGTTCGGGTTCTGCGGATTCTTCGAAGCGGATGGTTTCTTTGGCTATGGTGCGGGCGGAAAACACGACCACCTCAGTTCTGGCCGGCGCCGAAGAAGATGTTCCATTGGCGGATGGTCCGCTCCTGGATCAGACCGGCCAGGTGGAACGGGTCCTGGTTCATCAGTGCTTCCACATCTGCCTTGGACTGGCCCGCGATGATCAGCAGGGCGCCCGGCGACTCCTCGGGCCCGAAGGGGCCGCTCTTAAGGAGCCGGCCGCCGTCGAATTGGGCCTGAAGAAATTCAACGTGGGCCGGTCGTCTCTCATCCCGCTGCTGCGAGCTGGAACCGGTGTAGGTGTAAGTAACGGCAAACGTGGGCATGGGTAGTCCTCATCATTGAGCAGATGGTGGTGGGGCAGCTTCCCGGCCAGAGGTTCCGGGAGCACCTGTGGGACTGAGCACGTCCCTCTGCGCTCCATACTGGCCCGACGTATTAGGACTTGTCCAATACGTAATTGATCAATAACTATGTGGTTTTCCTACATAATTGGGATGGCCGCCCAGTCATGAGGGCGGCGTCGGCAGAACTTCCAGGGCAACGTCGAGGGCTGCGCTCAGGGCGGGGGACATGGCGGATGGGCTCCAGGCCAACCCCGAAAACAGCGGAATGGCACCGCCGGATATCGGCAGAAACACCGTTCCACCGGGCATGATCCCGGCGATGGAATCGGGCATGAGGCTGACGCCGACGCCACCGGCCACCAGGGAGAGTGCCGTGTAGGGGTCTGCCACCTCCTGGCCGATATGGGGCCGGAAGCCTGCGGCATTGCAGGCCGCCACCGTTGCTTCTCGCAGAGTGGAGCCTTGGGCCGCAGGCATGGTAATGAAGGTGTCGCCCTCGAGTTCGGCCAGGTCTATAGACTCCCTCCCGGCGAGGGGATGATCCACCGGGACTGTGGCGCCCAGGCCTTCCTTGGCGATGGTCCGGGTTTCAAGGGAGGGTGCGTCTACCGGCAGCCCAACGAACGCCAGATCAAGAGACCCGTGGATGAGCTGCTGCAGGGCTTCCTGGGTCAGCAGCCCGCCGTGCAGCGTGACATCCAGCTGGGGGTGGCGGTGCCGCAACGCGCGGGTCAGCGGGGGCAACGTCTTGTGGTTCAGCGCTCCGGAAAAGCCGATGCTGAGCCGGCCGTAGATCGTTCCGCTATCGGCGCGGACCGCCCGCTGTCCCAGGTCAACTTCTTCCAGGATCTTCCTGGCATGCGGCAGGAAGGAGTGCCCGGCGCTGGTGAGGGTGACGGTGCGTGTGTTGCGTTCGAAGAGTGCGGCCCCGAGGCTCTTCTCCAACTTTCGGATGGTCTGGCTGAGGGGTGACTGGGCAATTCGGAGCCGCTCCGCGGCGCGGCCGAAGTGCAATTCCTCGGCCACGGCCAGAAAGGCCTCAACCTGCCTCAGTTCCACATGCCCTCCTTTGCCTGCCGTTGTTTTCGCTGGTCCGGGTGCCGGACGCGGGAAGGCTCCGGCACCCGTCCGGCCCTTACACTGCAAGGCTATATTGGTTCTGGGATCCGCGGATTCCGGCCGGGCAAGGCATCTTACCGGCCCCCAGCGGCAGGAGGCATCGTGGCAAACTCGGCGTCGGGGGAGTCCGTCATTGAGCGGGTAGTGAAGATCATGGAGGCCTTCTCCAAGGGCAACCCGCGCCTGCCGCTGCGTGAGCTGGTCCGTATGACAGGAATGTCCAGCAGTACCGTGCATCGGTTGGCCAATGATCTTGCCGCCAGCGGACTGTTGGAGCGTGACGAGTCCGGCGAGTACGGCGTGGGCGCGCGGATGTGGGAGCTTGCCTCGCGCAGCAACCCGCTCGAAGATTTCCGGCGGCGGGGGCTGCCGTTTCTGGAAGGTGTCCACGCCGCCGTGCGCGAGCATGTTTCCCTGTCCGTGCCGGACGTGGAGTCCGGGAGCGTGCTCTACCTGGAACGCCTCGACCGGCACGGAAGCGTGATGAACCTCGCGGAGGTAGCCGGCAGGCTGGAAATCCACAGCACCTCTTCCGGCATGGCGATGATGGCCCACATGCCGGCATTCGTCCAGGAGCGTTTTCTCGCAGGAGGCCTGAAAAAGACCACGCCAGCCACCGAGACGGACCCGGCGCGCCTCCGTAAGCAGATGGCCCATATCAGGGAGCTCGGCTACGCCCGGATGGCCGGCGTGCTGGTTGCTGAAAACACCGCCTATGCCGTTCCGGTGTTTGGTGAGGGCCACTCGGTGATCGGCGCGATATCCGTCGTGGTGCCGTCCGGGGAAGAGAACCCCGGACTGATCCTGCCCGTCCTGGTCGCGGCCGGCCGTGGACTGTCCCGCACCATGGGGGCCGAGCGCCGCCCCTACGGGACCAGGCCCTGGCTCGAATCACGGGGCGAGTGAGACTTTCACCGAAAGCCCGAGAATTCACATCCCGTTGAACGGGAAGCCTGGCCTCCGGGTGTGATCTCGGTCCTACAGTCGATACCAGAGAAACAACCGCTTGTGACCTGAAAGCACAATGCGCTGGACGGCTTTCCTGCATCAAATGATGAGGAGGCTGCCGCCGAAGGCAGCCAGCCAGCGAACGTAACTCAGACACCATCTTTCACGCAGCTCCGCCCCATGGCGGTGCCGGCCCCCACTCTCAATGAGGAGACATTATGGGACACGTGCACCAGCACCCGCCCACAGCCGTTCGCAACAACCCTCCAGCACCAGGCGAGCACGTCAAGATGCCGAAAAAGGCAGCCCTCGCGTCCTTCCTTGGATCCACTTTGGAGTACTACGACTTCTTCATCTATGGCACCGCGGCCGCGCTGATCTTCCCCAAGATCTTCTTCCCTGCCGGAGACCCCGTCGTCGCCCTGCTCGGCGCGATGGCAACATTCGGCGTCGGCTATCTGGCCCGCCCGCTGGGCGGCATCGTCATGAGCCACTTCGGTGACAAGATCGGCCGCAAACAAGCCCTCCTGATCACCTTGGTCATCATGGGCGTGGCCTCGATAGGGATCGGCTTCCTCCCCACTTACGGGCAGATCGGCTACTGGGCCACGGCGCTGCTCCTGGTGGGGCGCCTTGCGCAGGGGTTCTCTGCCGGGGCGGAGGCCGCCGGCGCATCCACCCTCACCATGGAACACTCGCCCGAAGGCCGCCGCGGGTTCTTCACCAGCTTTGTGATGACCGGCTACGCCTCAGGCATGGTTCTGTCCACGGTGGTGTTCATCCCGCTGGCCGCCCTGCCTGAGGCGCAGTTGCTCAGCTGGGGCTGGCGCGTCCCGTTCTGGCTGTCAGTCCTCGTCCTGGCCGTGGCTTACTGGATCCGAACCCGGCTCGAAGAACCACCGGTCTTCGAGGAAATCGTGGAGCATGAGAAACCACAGTCCGTACCCGCCGTGGCAGTTCTCAGGACACAGTGGCGCGACGTGCTGCGCGTGGCCGTAGTGATGCTGTTTTCCGTCATGCAGACCACTTTCACCGTCTACGCATTGGCCTACGCTACTGGTCCGGCGGTCGGCCTGGACCGGACCCTGATGCTCACCGTTAACGCCGTGACCATCGGCCTGTCCATGGTGACAATCCCGCTCGCCGGGATCATCTCCGACCGGATCGGCCGCAAGAAGGTCCTCCTCGTGGGCGCCGCGGGCTGCGCGGTCACCTCATTCGGTTACTTCTGGTCGATCAGCGAGCAGAATGTGGTGCTGATCTTCCTCTTCGGCTTCCTGAACATGTCCGTCTTCTACTCCTGCTGGAACGGTGTCTGGACCGTGTTCTTCCCGGAGATGTTCCCAGCCGAAGTCCGGTACTCCGGCATGGCCATCGGCAGCCAGATAGGCCTGATCCTGGCCGGGTTCACGCCCGCCATCGCCACCCTTCTCGCCCAGCCGGGCCCCGGCGGCTGGATCCCGGTAGCGGGGTTCACCGTCTTCTGCCTCCTGGCTTCGTCCATTGCCATCATGACCGCCCGAGAAACGTACAACGTCCCGCTGGAGGAGCTTGGCCAGCCACACCGCTGACCCAACCCTCTGCCCGTCCCGCCTCCTGACCCCGGAAACTCCGGAAATCACGCACCACCGAAAGTTGGCTATCCCATGACCCCGTCAACAGCAACCCCCCGCATCTTCCGCGTCGGCATCGCCGGTTGCGGCGCCATCTCCCGCAACCATTTGGAAGCCTTCAGCGCCCTGGACAACGTCCGGATCGTGGGCGTCTGCGACGTAGACGAGGAGCGGGCCCGCGCGACTGCAACGGCATGGGATGTTCCGGCTGCGGTAACCACCGTCGACGATCTCCTGGACCTGGGCCTGGATATCGTCTCGGTGTGCACGCCTCACCCCACCCACGAAACCGTTGTCCTGAAGGCGGCTGCAGCCGGCGTCCACGTCCTGTGCGAGAAGCCCATTGCCACCAGGTTGGAGGCCGCGGAGCGGATGGTCGCGGCATGTGATGAAGCCGGCGTCCGGTTCGGGGCGCTCTTCCAGCGACGGTTCTGGCCGGCAGCACAAAAGATCCGGACCGCGATCGACGACGGCACCCTGGGCCGGCCCATTATGGCCCAGTGCTCGGTGATGCTGCACCGGGCCCCGGACTACTACAACCGCGACGCCTGGCGCGGTACTTGGGAGAACGACGGCGGCGGGGTACTGATGTCCCAGGCGGTCCATCAGATCGACCTGCTTCAGTGGTACCTGGGCGAGGTGGCCGAAGTCTTTGGCCGGGTCAGCACCTACCGGCACGGTGACTACATCGACGTGGAGGACTCAGCCACCGCCGTTATCACTTTCACCTCCGGTGCCATGGCCACCGTTGAGGCGACAACCGCTGTCACCACCAACCTGGGCATCCAGCTGCGGATCACCGGGGAGACCGGGGCCTCCGCCTCGTTGACCGAATTTCCAGAGGGCAGTGAGGGCCGGCTGGACCTCTGGGCGATGGACGGCAGGATCCAGCAGGAGCGGGTCCACCCAGAAGGCGTTGAACCCAACGTGGATCTCTCCATGATCAACGGACAGCTGATCCCGTTCCACACCATCCAGGTCCGCGACTTCGTGACAGCCCTGGAAAGCGGACGCAAACCCGCCATCACCGGAAAGGACGCACTGAAATCACTGCGGATCCTGCTGGCAGTCTACGAATCTTCCAGGACGGGCCGGCCCGTCAGCTTCGCCCCCGTGGACGGCTTTGCCAGGTCGCGGGTCGAAATCCCCGCGCTTGCCCTCGCCGGGGTACCGGCTGAGGCCGGAGTCTAGTCCATGACAGTACAACGCCATGCAGCCCGCCCATTGATCCTCGGCCGCAACGGCCGCACTCCCAGGACCCTACGGAACCGCCTCGCTTCAGCACCCATGGAGCGGAACTATGGCACCGCCAACGGGTTCATCACCGAGCAGTACATCGACTACCTGGTAACCCGCGCCCACGCAGGGCTTGGAATGGTCACCACAGAAGCAACTTTCGTACGGGCCGACGGCAAGGGCCGGACCCACCAACTGGGCCTCCACACCGACGACATGATTCCTGGCCTGCGGACACTCACCGACGCCCTGCACGCCGAAGGCGCGCTGGCCGCCGTCGAACTTAACCACGGAGGCCGCACCGCCCAGGCCGCAGTATCCGGATTCAAGAACGTGGCCCCCTCACCGGTCGGATGCGACGTGGCGGGCGGGGAAATCCCTGACGAACTGACACAGGAAGGCTGCCATGAGCTGGTCGAGGCCTATGCTCAAGCTGCCCGGCGGGCCGTTACCGCAGGTTTCGACGTCATCAACATCCATGGCGCCCACGGCTACCTCATCCACCAGTTCATGTCACCCATCTCAAACCACCGAACCGACGAATTCCGCAAACCGGAATACTTCATGAACCTCGTCATCGACGCTGTCCGTGAAGCCGTACCGGACACCATCGTGGGCATGCGAGTCTCGGTGCTGGAAGGCCCCGCCGAAGGCATCACCGCGGCAGACCAGCTGGACATCATCGGCAAGGCACACCTGGACAAACTCGACTTCCTGGACATCTCCGCCGGCAGCTACGAAGCGGGCGAATGGATCGTGCAGTCGGGGGAGTGGAAGCCCGGGGTCCTGGCCAAGTACGCCAAGGAATACCGCCGATTCGGGCTTCCGTTGGGGATGGCGGGGCGCCTCAACTCTCCGGCCATCATCGAGGAGGTCCTAGGCGAGGGCACCTGCGACTTCGTTAGCCTTGCCCGGGCAATCCACGCAGATCCGGCCTTCGTCGGCGGAGTCCTGCGGGATGAGCCCTACCGCCCCTGCATCGCATGTAACGTCTGCATCGACAACCTTGGCCTGGGCCAGGTCACCTGCAGTGTCAACCCCGCCGTGGGACGTTCGCGCGTCCCGATGCCGACACCGAAGGTCCGCACGGGCTCTCGGGTCCTGGTGGTCGGAGCCGGTCCGGCGGGCCTTACAGCCGCCCGGGAACTCGCCCAAGCTGGCGCCCACGTGGCAGTGCTAGACGCCGGCACCCGCCCCGGCGGCCAGTTTGCTTTGGCCGAGCGGATGAGATCCACGCCCGACTTCCACCGGTTTGCGGACTGGTCTGAGGGCGAAAACGCCCGGCTGGGCATTGAGATGCACCTCGGCAACCGGGCCGACACATCCGACATCAAGGCCCTGGCTCGCGAACACAGCGCCGATGCGGTGGTCCTGGCGATGGGAGGGGAACGGCCCGGGGAATCATTTATCGGGGCAGACTTGCCGCAGGTTATGGACGTCCGCGATTGGCTGGATGCACACCCCGAAGCTTTGCAGGGAGGTGACCTTCCGGAAGCACTGACGCTTTGGGGTGCAGATTCCGTAGCCATGTCCGTGGCCGACACTCTGGCCTCCCGCGGCACAGCCGTGCTGCTGGTGGGCCCCCAGGAGGCCATCGCTCCGGAATCCGGGCGGAGGGCCAAGATTCTGGCTGTGCCCCGCCTGATCTCCAACCCGAAGGTTCGCCTGCTCCTGGGCTGCAGCGTCGAGGAATTCGACGGCCGGCAGGTGCGCGTCAGAGCTGTCACCGCCCCCGACCAACGTTCATCCCTACCTGCCGAAGGCACGGTCTCCCCTTCCGCCACGCAGGAGGACCAATGGCTGGAAGCCCCGGGCCCGCTGTTGATCTCCCGGTCTGTCCTGCCCTTGGCCGCACCGCCCACCCACGAGGAGCGTGAAGCCGCCCTGTCATTGTCGGCCGGCATTCCAGTCACCCTCGCCGGCACCATGGTCGACCGGTCCCCGGCCATTGTTTCCAACGCAGTGAAGAGCGGGTACGACGCCGCGCAAAGGTTGTCCGCCGCCCTTGCCGACACTCTTCCTCCCAGCCCGCATACCACCAGACCGGCTGACCGATTGGCCCTGAACGGAGCAACGTCGTGACCACTGCAAAGTCTTCCCATACCCCAGCGCGCCGGCTCGGCCTGGCCCAGCTTTCGCTGGTGGACACCGCTCCGCCGCAGCTCGTGAACATCGCCGCCGAAGCGGGCTTCGACTTCATCGGCGCCCGCGTACGCCCCGTCACGCCCACCGAGCGGCCCTACGACCTGCAGCCCGGCTCGCCCATGCTCAAGGAAACGATCGCGCGCATGCAAGACACCGGAGTGACTGTTGAGGACATAGAGTTCCTGCTCCTGGATGGAACTGACCAGCGGGCAGCCTGGCTGCAGATGATGGAAGCCGGGCAGGCCCTGGGCGCCCGGACCATGACCGTGGCCTGCGCGGACCCCGACGCCTCCCGTTTCGCAGACACCCTGGCACAGCTGAGCCTGGACGGCCGCGGTTTCGGAATATTGCCAACATTGGAACCGATTTCCTATCAGGTAGTCCGCTCGATCCCTGACGCTGCAGGGCGCGCGGGGCAGGCAGGAACCGGGATCGTGGTGGACGCGCTGCACGTCAACCGCTTCGGCGGCACGCTGGAGGAGGTGAGAGCCTGCACTTCACTCGTGCCGCTGCTGCAGCTGTGCGACGGCCCCGCTGCACGCCCTGCCGGACACGCTGGCCTGGTCCTTGAATCGCGCTCGGAGCGGCACGTTCCCGGTGAAGGGGAGTTTGATCTTGCCTCCCTGGTGGCCGCCTTTCCGGCGGATCTTCCCGTAAGCGTAGAGACGCCCTCCGAGCGCCGTGTCGCAGAACTCGGCGAAGCGGGCTGGGCCCGAATGCTCAAGACCGGTGCTGACGCTGTCCTCGCATCGGCGGCCGGACTGCCGAAGGCAGGAACCTGATGAGCAACCTGCCTCAGAGACGGACGGCGGAGATCGCCCCGGGCGTCCACGCTCCACTGATCGGTTTGGGCACCTGGCCAATGATGGGGAAGGAAGCCACCGACGCGGTGGCGCGCGCAATCAGCCATGGCTACCGGCACATTGATACCGCCGAGAAGTACGGCAATGAAGAGGCCGTCGGCGAAGGCCTGCGCCGCAGCGGTGCCGCCCGAGACGATATCTTCCTTACCACCAAGTTCAACAAGGACTCCCACAGCAGGGACGGCGTCCGGGCAGCCTTCACCGCGGCGGCAGGCCGGTTGGGCGTGGACTACCTCGATCTCTTTCTGGTGCATTGGCCAAACCCCCGGCAAGGCAGATTTGTGGAGGCCTGCGAAGGCCTGCAGCAACTGGCCGAGAAGGGAAACATCCGCTCGTGGGGCGTATCAAACTTCACGCCCGAACACTTGCGGCAGGTGCAGGCGGCCGGGCTCAGCCCCGCCCTCAACCAGATCCAGCTGGACCCGGAAACAGGCCAGCGGGACCAGCTTGCCTTCCACCGCCGGCACGGCATTACCACCGCTGCCTACAGCCCGCTCGGCCGCAAAGGCGCATTCATGGACTCTCCGGCCATTAAAGTCCCGGCGGCGCAGCTGCAAGTATCCCCTGGGCAGATTGTGCTGCGGTGGCATCTCCAGCATGGCCGCATAGCGGTCCCTAAGTCAGCTGATAGCAAACGCCAGCAACAGAATCTCGATGTCTTCGGATTCCGCCTGATGGAGCCCCAGATGGCTGGCATCGATGCCCTGGACCGGGACCTCCCTCCGCGCCTCAACCCCCTCGAATACGGCCACTGACATGACACGCATGGAGAACTACATGAAGACCCCAGAAGGACCTGCATCCACCCCGGACCCGTCAGAAAGCAGCAGACGCATTACCGACTGCGACGTACTGGTGGTCGGCTCGGGTGCCGGCGGTCTGTCCGCAGCAGTAACAGCCGCCTACCACGGCCTTAAAGTCATCGTGGTGGAAAAAGCGGCCGTCTGCGGCGGGGCAACCTCCTGGTCCGGCGGCTGGGCATGGACTCCCGGCAGCCCCTTAGCCAAGGCAGCAGGAATCAATGAAGACAAGGACACCTTCCGCACCTACCTGCGCCACGTC
>NZ_JCAXEA010000110.1:0-237 GCF_059759125.1 Arthrobacter sp. GQ119
TAGAGGGCTTGATAAATCGTCTCAGGGCTCACGCGCATCTCCGGCTTGTCGGGGAACTCTTCGACCAGGGTGTGGCTGATCTGTTCCGGAGACCAGCGTATGAGCAGTTTGTCCTTCACGTACTCACGCAGGTCGGACTCGCTTTCGAGCTTGGCCATCTTGGGTCGGGGTCGGCGGGCAGCGGCGGCACGGTGCGCGGCATACGGCTGATAACTGCCGTCCGGGGTGCTGTTGCGG
>NZ_JCAXEA010000111.1:0-234 GCF_059759125.1 Arthrobacter sp. GQ119
GCACCGATGTCGATGCCCTTTGTCGGCTCGTCCAGGATGAGGACCTTGGGATTGCTGGCCAGGCAGCGGGCGATGATGACTTTTTGCTGGTTGCCGCCGGACAGGGATTGAATCGGCGTTTCTGCCGACGGGGTCCTCACATCGAGGTCCTTGATGTACTTGCCGACCATTTTCTTTTCATAGCCGCGCTTGAGCACGCCCCAGCGGCTGACCTGCTTCAGGAGTGTCAGCGTG
>NZ_JCAXEA010000112.1:0-229 GCF_059759125.1 Arthrobacter sp. GQ119
GCTCATCGTGGACGAAGTCCAGGCCGGCGTGGGACGCACCGGCAAGTTCTGGGGACACGACTGGGCAGGCATCACCCCCGACGTCGTCATCACCGCGAAGGGCATTGCCAGCGGCTTCCCGATCTCCGCGATTGCCGCCTCGACCGAGCTCATGGGCAAGGCCTGGCCCGGCTCCCAGGGCGGCACCTACGGCGGAAACGCCGTCGCCGCCGCCGCGGGCGTCGCCACT
>NZ_JCAXEA010000113.1:0-229 GCF_059759125.1 Arthrobacter sp. GQ119
ACTCATCGTGGACGAGGTCCAGGCCGGCGTCGGACGCACCGGCAAGTTCTGGGGACACGACTGGGCAGGCATCACCCCCGACGTCGTCATCACCGCGAAGGGCATTGCCAGCGGCTTCCCGATCTCCGCCATTGCCGCCTCGACCGAACTCATGGGCAAGGCCTGGCCCGGCTCCCAGGGCGGCACCTACGGCGGAAACGCCGTCGCCGCCGCCGCCGGCGTCGCCACC
>NZ_JCAXEA010000114.1:0-225 GCF_059759125.1 Arthrobacter sp. GQ119
AACGCCCACCAGACCTCCCGCGACGGCGACGGACAGAACGACCAGTTGGCTTAGCCGGCGGAGGATCTTTTGCATCTTGAGGCCGTTTCAGTTGAACCGCTGAGGCAACTCATGGTGCACCAGCGAACTCAGGAAAACCTTGGGGAAAAACTGCACCCACCGAATAGCCCCCACCCGGTGTTGGGGGCTCGCTGCAGTCGGTGCCTAGGTGTATTACCCACGGAG
>NZ_JCAXEA010000115.1:0-223 GCF_059759125.1 Arthrobacter sp. GQ119
CGGGCTTTGTCCAGGGCGGTGGTGATGATGGTGCCGGCGCGGGAGGCGATGGTCCCGGCGGCCAGGACCGTGGCGGTGCGTTCGCAGGCCGGGGGCAGGGGCGCTCCGCCGATGCCGGTGCGGGGCAGGACGGAGCCGGCGAGGGCGAGGCGGCGGCGGGCTTCGCCGATGCTGATCCGGAGCCGGATCCGCAGGAACTCCGCGGCGTTCCGGCACCCGTCAT
>NZ_JCAXEA010000116.1:0-220 GCF_059759125.1 Arthrobacter sp. GQ119
ACACCCGTGGCCTCATGACCGAGCAGATACGGGAACTCATCCCCGATCCCGCCGAGCTTGTAATGCAGATCCGTATGACACACCCCGCACGTCAGGATGTCCACCAACGCCTCCCCCGGACCCGGATCCGGCACCAAAATCGTCTCCAACGACACCGGAGCGTCCTTCTCCAGGGCAATGACTGCCTTGACCTTATGAACCATTAGCTTGCGTTCCTTTC
>NZ_JCAXEA010000117.1:0-218 GCF_059759125.1 Arthrobacter sp. GQ119
TTCGAGAACGTCATCGTCTCCTCCGGCGGCTGGTCCCAGAAGCTCATGCCCGACTACCTCAAGGCAGCAACCCAGACCAAGCGCGTCTTCCTGACCTGGTTCGTTGCCCGGGACGCGGAAGAATTCTCCCCGGAGAAATTCCCGATCTTCATCAGGATCTCCGGGGACCGCTCCATGTATGGTGCACCGGCCGTAGACGGCGCGACTGTCAAGGCAAC
>NZ_JCAXEA010000118.1:0-203 GCF_059759125.1 Arthrobacter sp. GQ119
CCCGTAGCGGGCATCAGCGGCGCGAAGTGCTTCATCACCAGGAAGGCGCTGAGCAAGTTGCTGTGCAGCACGTTCTTCGCGTCCTCATAGGCCATCTCCGTCAGCGGGCCGCTGACCTGCAGGCCGTGGTTGAGGACGACGACGTCCACGGTACCGAAAGACTCCGCGGCCTGCCGGGCCAGGCTTTCGACGAACGCTTCGTC
>NZ_JCAXEA010000012.1:0-164779 GCF_059759125.1 Arthrobacter sp. GQ119
CAAGGCTGAGATCCACCGCCTGATCGAACAGCTCGCCCGAAAAGGGGTCGCCGTACTCGTGATCTCCAGCGAACTCCCCGAGTTACTCGAGCTCTCCGACCGCGTGATGGTCATGCGTGCAGGCCGAGTTGTAGCGGCACTGGATAAGGCCCAAGCAACTAAAGAGAACGTCATCGCTTACGCCGCAGCGTAAGCGATCCCACCAGAAGGGAAACAACGATGCCCGACCAACAGACCCGCCCGTTCACCTTGTTCACAGGCCAATGGGCCGACCTGCCCTTCGAGGAAGTAGCGAAGCTCGCCTCCGGCTGGGGCTACGACGGACTGGAAATCGCCGTCTCCGGAGACCACCTGGACGCCTGGCGCTGGGATGAACCCGGCTACGTCGAATCCAAGCTCGCCGTGCTGGAAAAGTACAACCTGAAGGTCTGGGCCATCTCCAACCACCTCAAGGGCCAGGCCGTCTGCGATGACCCGATCGACTTCCGCCACGAAGCCATCGTCGGCTCCAAAGTCTGGGGCGACGGGAACCCCGAAGGCGTCCGCACCCGCGCCGCCGAGGAAATGAAACACACCGCCAGGCTCGCCAAGGCCTTGGGCGTGGACACCGTCGTCGGGTTCACCGGCTCCTCCATCTGGCAGTACGTCGCGATGTTCCCGCCCGTCCCGGAAAAAGTCATCGACGCCGGCTACCAGGACTTCGCGGACCGCTGGAACCCCATCCTGGACGTCTTCGACGAGTGCGGGGTCCGGTTCGCCCACGAAGTCCACCCGTCCGAGATTGCCTACGACTACTGGACCACGGTCAGGACGCTGGAGGCCATCGGGCACCGCGAGGCCTTCGGCCTAAACTGGGACCCCTCGCACATGATGTGGCAGGGCATTGACCCCGTCTCGTTCATCTGGGACTTCAAGGACCGGATCTACCATGTGGACTGCAAGGACACCAAGCTGCGCCCCACCGGCCGGAACACCGTGATGGGCTCGCACCTGCCCTGGGGTGATCCGCGGCGCGGCTGGGACTTCGTCTCCGCCGGACGCGGCGACGTCCCCTGGGAATCCTCCTTCCGCGCCCTGACCGCGATCGGCTACACCGGCCCCATCTCGATTGAGTGGGAAGACGCCGGCATGGACCGCCTCCACGGCGCCCCCGAAGCCTTGGCCGCGCTGAAGAAGTTCGATTTCCCGGCCTCCCAGACCAGCTTCGACGCCGCCTTCAGCAGCAAGGATTAATTGTCGGGCATCAGAAAGACCACCATTTGGTCCCGTGTATGAGGAGTCAGCATGTGTACTCACGCCTATGACCAGGTTTGCCCTCAGGCGCCCCGGCTAGTCAGGGCAGCCCTCTTACGGTCCGACCGTGACTGCTTTCTCGAGTTTGAGTACAGCGGAGAGCTGCCATGCATGGGAACTTTCATCATGGGGATAGAGATGGTCCGCGGGGACGTGCGGCACTGCTGCATCGAGTTCAGGGATGGCGCTCCAGCCGGAACCCTGACATACGATTTCAGAGAAAACTGGCAGGTAAACCACGGCCCGGCAAGTCCGGCGATGAGGACCAACGTTGTACGAGGCCGATTTCCGTCCTGGTCTTTTCAGGAGTGGACGCCGGGTGGGGCCATCTCTGCGTTCGCCGTTCAGAATGGGGCAACGACAGACTCCGGCGTATTAGTGGCTGAGGGCATGTTGACCGTTGGTGAAGGGTCAGACGGATTCTACTTGGAGGCCTGCTGAACGCAGCGACTTCAGCATCTGGGGGTTGATGCCGGTATCAGTGATAAGGAGGTCGATGTCGCCCAGGTCTGCGTGTTTGCAGTTGCTGACCTTCCCGAACTTGCTGTGGTCGGCGAGTAGTATGCGGCGGCGGGCGCTGGCGTGCATTAGCCGTTTGATGGCCGCTTCGGCCGCGTCCTGAGTTGTGAGGCCCCGCTCGAGGGAGACGGCTGTGGTTCCGAGGAACGCTACGTCCACGTTGATTTCAGCAAGTGCCCGGGCTGCCCAGTCATCGACTTCGGCGGAGGTGACCGGCCGGACGCGTCCGCCAAGGGTGTAAACCGTCAGCAACGGCGCATCCATGAGGGTGATGGCGATTGACAGCGTGTTGGTGTAGACCCTCAGCGCACGGTCCCTCGGCAAGATTTCGGCCAGCTTCGCGGTCGTGGACCCCCCGTCGATGAGGACTGAGCCGTCGGTGGGCAAGTGCTGGAGGGCTGCCCGGGCGATGAGCTCCTTCTCCGCGGAGAGGGCTGTTCTCGCTGCCAGGGGAGGTTCATAGGTGAGGCGTCCCACGGGGATGGCGCCACCGTGGACGCGGCGGAGCAATCCGAGTTGCTCGAGGGCTACAAAGTCCTTGCGGACGGTTTCGTTCGTGACCCCGAGTTCCAGAGCCATGTCGGCGGCATCGGCGCGGCCGTTTGTTCGGAGTGTGGCAAGGATGAATTCTCTTCTCTGGTCCGCGTAGGGCACGCGCGTGTCCGGACGCCCGTTGGCCGGTTCTGCGGCTGGGGTCATGGCTACCTCCTGTAAAGCGGCTTAGCTGGCCTGTTGACTCCTCCTAAAGGTGTCATGAAATTCCTGCTGACGAGAATCTGGATTACCGGCGTACCGTGACGTCGGCCAGCACACCGGAACGCCTCCGTCAGATTCCGATATCGGATTTCGCGGAGGCATTCACGGTGTTCGGGAAGGTTGGCGGTTATCCCAATTCGCCGGAACCGGCGCGGGCCAGCGGGATCAGTTCGTCCCACAGTTCGGTGGGAATGTCCCACTCGGCGAGTTCGGCTGTCTGGGCAACGCGGCGGGGTTCGGACATGCCTACAATCGTGGACGCGACACGTGGGTCCCGGGTGGAGAACTGAAGCGCCGCGGCGGCCAAAGGCACATCGTGCGCCTTGCACAGCTGTTCCATTTTCCGGACCCGTTCCACGATCGCCGGGCTTGCCGGGCGGTAGCAGTAGTTCGGGACCGCGTCCGGGCCTTTGACCAGCATGCCGCCGCCGAATGGGGCGGCATTGACGAATGCCACGCGGCGGGCTGCCGCGTCCTGGATCAGCGGCTCCGCCGTCTGGTCCACGAGGGTGTAGCGGTTGTGGCTGATGACGACGTCGAAGGCGTCGGTCGCCAGGTACTTCAGTTCGAGGTCGATGGGGCCGCCTGCGACACCCAGGTGTTCGATAACGCCCTGGTTCTTCAGGTCAATGAGGGCCTCCAGGGGACCTCCAGGCGCCGTTCCTTCTTCGAAGGTGATCTTTTCGGGGTCGTGAAAATAGACGAGTTGCAGTCTGTCCAGTCCGAGCCGTTCGAGGCTTTCCTCCACGGACTTCCGGACCCGGTCGCCGGAGAAGTCCGTGGTGCCGACGATGGGGTCGACTTTCGTGGCGAGGACAATGTCCGCCGGCAGGCCGCCCGCTTCTTTGATGGCTTCGCCGATCCGGCGTTCGCTGTCGCCGCCGTGCCCGTATTCATTGGAGGTGTCGATGAAGTTGAACGGTCCGTCGAACACTCGGCGGATGGTGGCTACCGCCGTCTCGTGGCTGACTTCATAGCCGTATTGTGTGGGGTGGCTGCCCAGGGCACTTGTTCCCACACAGACTGGGGAGACGGATAGCCCGGTGCGTCCCAGGGTTCGCTTCTGCATATTGTCGTTCCTTCGAATCGGTTGTTATTTGGTTGGTTCCAGGCCGGTGACGGCACGCGCTGGTGTGGGATGGTGGCCCGATGAGGTGTGGAGGCTCGGGACGGCCTGCCATGGTTGTGGCGTTGAGTTGAGGCTCCCTCCTGACCCAGCGGCTTCATGAATGAGGAGGGAGAGATAGTGGTCCTGGCAGGCGTCGGCCAGGGAGTAGCCCTGGGTGCGGTTTTCCGGCAGCGTGTTGTTGAGGCAGGTGGCCATGGCGATCTCCTCGTCTGAGAGCCGGGCGCCGCGGAAAGGGTTCACATACAGGATTTCCCCTGCGGCGCTGAGCGTATCCAGGTCGGCGCCTTCGAGGTTGCCGTCGATGCCGAGGTGGCGTCGCTCGATCGCCGCGGTGACGGGGTCGCCGTCGTCGTTTAACCAGGTGAGCCGGTTGCCGGTGAGTTCGGCGTGGCTGCCGCGGAGCTGGAAATGCCGTCCGCGCAGGGGGTTGAACCACTGGGTCTCGGTGAAGTCGTAGACCCCTGTTTTGGAGCCCGAACTTAGGAGCGCGAGTGTGGTCCGGACGTCGTCCAGTTTCTGGTGATCGGGTTTGCCCTGCCGGTCCGGTCCGTTAATGAGCGGGGACTGCCGGGACATTGCCAGGATGTGTACGCGGTCGTGTCCTATGGCGAGCGCCGACCGCAGGATGGCCATGGCGTGGTAGTCGTGGGTCCAGGACGCGGTGGCGGAGCTGACTTCCCCGAACTTGCCGGTGTCGAGGAGGCGGCGGACAGCGCGGAAGAAGGGAAGATAAGGGTGCTGCTCTGCCACGTGGACCAGGCCCGTGGACCCGACGTCGTGCCACAGCGCGAGCAGTGCGGGAAGGTCAGCGGCGGGCGGCGTTTCCGAAAGGACCGGAATGTTGAGGCTAACGAGTGCACGGACGACCTCCGGGTTGGCATGCCGGGGGACGCATGTGACGGCGAGGTCCGGGTCCAGGCTGCGGGCTGCTTCGTGGAGGGTCCGGTATGTGGGTATGCCCCACTGCTGCTCCATGTCCTTCCCGCCTTCTGATGTTCGGGTGACCGCACCGACGCAGGTGAAGAGGTGCGGAAGGCTTCGGGCTATGCGCAGGTAGAAGTCGGCGCGCCAGCCCCGGCCCACGATGATGAACCGTTGCGGTTCCCGGCCGGCGACGGCACTCATGCGCCGGGCACCAGTACGGCACGGCCGTGCAGCTGGCCGTTCTTGAGCCGCTGCAGCACTTGGTTGGCCTCGCTGAGCGGGAAGTCTTCATGGACAGCGTGGAGCTTGCCGTCCACTGCGAGGCTCAGTACGTCCGCCATGTCCTGGCGGGTACCCAGCACCGTTCCGACGACAGCTTTTTCGTCGCCGATGTCCATGACGCCCACGGACTGTGCCACGCCGAGCACCACGCGTCCGCCCGGCTTGATGACGCGCAGCGCTTCGGCAACGGCCCGGTCCGACGGGGCGAAGACGATGGCCGCGTCCTGGGACCCGTCCCGAAGCACCAGGCCTCCCTCGCTTCCGGCAGGCACATATGCGCCGCGCGCACCCAGCTGCTCGGCAAGGGCGCGGGCCTGCACGCTCCGGGAGACGGCGTTGACGTGTGCGCCGGTGAGCCCGGCCATCTGCAGCGCCAGGTGGCCAACGCCGCCGACGCCGAACACCGCCACGTTCTGGCCCGGCCGCAGCAGCGCCTTCTTCACCGCGCCGTAGGCGGTGATCCCCGGGCAGAACAGTGGCGCAGCCTCGGTATCGGACAGGGAATCGGGGATCCTGCAGGCGAAGGCGGCGTTCGCAAGCATGACTTCCGCGTAACCGCCGTCGCGTGTCTCTCCGGTGATCTGCCGCCGCCGGCAGAGCTGTTCATGACCGCCGATGCAGTGCCCGCACATGCCGCACGCGGACCAGATGGGCTGGACGCCGATCCGGTCGCCCACCACGAGGTTGTCCACGCCAGGACCAACGGCCTTCACACGGCCTACCACCTCATGGCCCGGGATGATGGGCAGCGCGGCGGGGGTGCCGGGCAGCCAGTCACCCTCGATCATGTGCAGGTTGGACCGGCAGACCCCGCAGGCGAGCACGCTGATCGCGACTTCACCGGGTCCGGGTACGGGTTCGGGGACCTCACTGTAGTCCAGCGGATGGTTCTCGACGGGGCCGGGGGCACGAAGGACGGCGGCGTACATGCGTCTACCTTTCGGGTTATGCAGGGCTTGGTGATGGGATGCGGACGTCCGGCCTGGGCCGGACGCCCGCAGTGGTTTCCCTCTTGCGGGGGAGTTAGTTGCTCGACGGCGCCGTGAGGAGTCCACGTTCCATGAGCTTGTCGATGTTCATGCCACGGCGCTTCGCCTCACGGGCAAGCCAGCCTTCGGCCGGCAGCTCGTTGAGGTACTGGTTCCTTTCGTAGATGGGCTGTTCATAGATGCCCGCATACATTTCGGTGCGCAGGTCCTTGAACCAGTTGGTGACGCCATTGGCAGCCCGCGAGCGGCGGAGCGCCTCCAGGTCGACGACGGTGCTGACGAAGGAGTCGCCGGCGCTGACGCCTTCGTTCTTCACCAGGACCCGGCCCTTGTGGTCCACGATCATCGACTGGCCACCGAAGAGGTCGAACAGGCTGCCGTCGTCGTTGCGCTGCGGGCCCAGGTTCGGAGCGACCACCACGACCTGGTTGAACATGGCGTGGGCGCGGTTCTGCAGCTCCCACATCCCCATGCCCACCTGCGGCTCGATCAGTGTGCCGCGGATGATGAGTTCGGCACCGTTCATGGCCAGGCCGCGGGAGGTCTCCGGGTAGGCGCCCTCGTGGCAGATGATGTAGCCAATGTTGCCGATCTCGGTCTTGGCGACCGGGAAGAAGGCATCCAGGAGGTTGCCGTTGCCGCGCTTCTGAATGAATTCGTCCCAGATGTCGTGCGGGTTGGTGGTGCCCAGGGCGCCGCCCTCGTACGCGTCCGAGGTGGACTTGTAACGCTTGTAGACCACGTCACCGTTGGGGTCGATGATGAAGGCCACGTTGAAGAGGTGGCCCGGGAAGTCGTCGTCGCGGACAAGGTAGAGCTCAGCGGCGATGTAGGTGTTGAGCTCGCGGGCCTTCTGGCCGAGGATCTCGGTCTCCGGTCCGGGGATGGTCATGGCGAAGGCTTCGTGGGCTTCGCGGTTGCCGGCCTTGAAGTCCGGCAGCATGCCCTGTATTGCCATTTCCGGCAGGACAACCAGCTTGACGGGTGCGCCGTCGGTGGCCGCCACCATGACGGCCGGGTCCATGAAGTCGCAGATCCGCTTGGTGTTCTCGATGGCGTCTTCGCGCTTCTTGATGGTGTGGACGGTGTTGGACAATGCCACGATGGCATACGGGTCAACCATTTGTTATTTCTCTTTCTTTATCGCGTCGCCGCCTGGGGTTTCAGGCAGACGGGGGTGTTCTTTCGGGGGGTTTAGGGTTCCGGTACGGGCCGCGAATCAGACCTTGTCGAGGATGCGGTCGGCGCTGAGATACGCCAGCGCCTGCAGGGTCTGGGTCGGGTTGTAGCCGGACAGCGTGGGGAACTGGCCGCCGCCGACGACGAACAGGCCCTTGCATTCGTGGGACTCGCCGTAGATGTCGACGACGGAATCGGCCGGGTTCTCGCCCATCCGGTGCGTTCCCACCTCGTGCGTGGACAGGTGATATGCCGGGGGCGTCGGTTCGGACCAGAACTGGGTGGCGCCCATTTCCTCGGCGATGGCGCGCTTGACCTTCTCGAAGTACTTCAGGGCGGCCAGGTCATGCTCGGACCAGTCGTGCGTGATGCGCAGCGCCGGCTGGCCGAACTTGTCCTTCACCACCGGATCGAGGTCGCAGTAGTACTTCTTCGACGGGAAGCTGGGCACCTGGTTGTGGAGGCCCATCAGGCGGCGGTAGTTCTCGGAGAACCAGTCCTTGAAGCCCTGCCCCCAGCGGCGCATGCCGGGCGGGAGGTTGTGGGCGGCTTCGATGGGCTGGAGGTCGCCGGGGATGCTGGTGAGGACGGATCCCCACAGCACCCCTTCGTCGTTGTCCGGCACGCCGTCGCAGTTCAGATCGTCCACGACGCTGGCGGCGACGAGGGGTGCCATGAAGGGATTGCTGAACTCTGGCAGGACCACGCTGCACCAGCCGAAGCTGTGCGTCATGAAGTTCTGGCCCACCTGGCCGTTGGCGTTGATGCCGGAGGCGAGCAGCAGACGGCTGTTCTCCAAGGCGTAGCAGGCCACCACCACGAGGCTGGACTGCACCTCGTGGACGTTGCCGTCCGCGTCGAAGTAGGAGACTCCGGTGATCCGGCGGCCGGAAGGGTCGCGGTCAAGCCGGAAGGCCCGTGAGTTGGAACGGATCTCCAGGTTGCCCGTCCGCAGGGCCGCCTCGACGGAGGTGATGCGGCTGGACTGCTTGGCGTTGACGTGGCACAGGAATCCGTGGCAGAAACCGCAGTATTCGCAGCCCTTCAGCGACTTGTAATCCGTGGAAGCCACCGCAGCCGGCTGCTGGAAGGGCCGGTACCCGAGGCGCTGGCAGGCCGCCTTGAACCTGTCGTCGGCCGGCGCCGTGCGCAGCGGGGGCATCGGGAAGCCGCGCTCCCGCGGGGATTCGTAGGGGTTTCCCTCCGGGTCCGGCGCGCCCTTGACGTTTCCGGCCCGGCCCGAGACGCCCAGTTCCCATTCGACGCGGTCGTAGTAGGGTTCCAGGTCGCCGTAGCCGATGGGCCAGTCCACCATGGTGGAATCCTCGTCCAGGGCGTGTGCACCGTAGCGCTCCTCGATGAGGGACTTCATGCGGAAGTCGGCGTCGCGGTGGCGCCAGGAGGCACCGCCCCAGTGCAGGGTTCCTCCGCCGGGGCCGATGGAGGGCGGCAAATGCAGGGGTTCGCTGTTCCCGCGTACCCCGGCTGCCCAGGGGAGCAGCCGTGCGGTGGACTTCTCGTCCGGCCGCCAGGTGACGGGGTCGGTTGCCAGCTGCGGGACGAGGGAGCCGCGGGAGTAGTACTTGACTTCGTCCTGCTTGAACGTGAATTCCTCACTGGTGTGCACGGGGCCTTTGTCGAGGGCCAGCACCCGGATCCCGGCCTTGGTCAGCTGCTCGGCGATGATGCCGCCGGATGCTCCCAGCCCGACGACGATGGCCTCTGCAGTCTCAGGCATCTGCTCGCCTCAACTCTCTGCGTAGATCTTCAAGGGTCTTGATGGGGATGGTTTTGGAATCGAAGCCGGGCCGCATCTGTTCGGCGTTGTAGCCCCATTGGGCCCCCGGGAAGCCGACCAGCTGCCAGCCCAAGGCCTCGTGATTGCCGCCGTACTGCGGGTCGCAGAACATGCCCTGGATTGTGTGTTCCCAGACGAGGGCGAAGAACGTGGCCAGGAGGCCCTCGTCTTCGGGGCCCTCAGGGGCTCCAGTGGATTCCGTGGCTCCGCTGGCTTCGATGCGTTCCAGCGCCTCGTCTTTGCGTTCGTCGGACAGCTCCGCGAACCGTTGGCCGTAGAGCTCGGAAGTGAGGGCGTTCAGGGCCTCCACTCCGTCCCGGTAGCAGCGGCGCAGGGCCTCGTCCTCGTCCGCCGTCGTCCTGTCGATGAAGGTGATGACCTTGGTTTCCCGGGCGCCGGGTTTTCCGTCGCCGCTGGGAAAGATGCGCGCGCAGATGGCGTCCACGGTTTCGGCTTCCGCCTCCGTGAAGAACCGCCGCCGGGTCAGCGTGGCCTCGTTAGTGGCGGACATCCGCTTCCTCCTTGTCGTTGGCCGGTGCAGCGCCGACCGGCGTCGCTTGAGTGGCGGGTTTGCCCGTGTAGCGCTGCTGGAAGATGAGTTTTCGAAGGGCGCCGGGCAGCTTGTTGCCCACGCCGCTGGTGAACAGGACGGCCAGCAGGATCACGGCCCCTTTGACCACCAGTTGGGGTTGGGCCTGAATGCCCAGAAGGTCCATGATGTTCAGGATCACCGCGATGATCAGGCCGCCCAGGACGGCGCTGACAGGGTCGCCGGTGCCGCCGAAAAGGGACGCCCCGCCCACCACGACGGCGGCAATTGCGTTGAGCTCGTAGCCCTCGCCAATGATCGCGCTGCCCTCGGTGAGCTGTGCGGCGATCATCACTCCTCCCAGGCCGGCCAGGAGGGAGGAGAGGAAGTAGGCGCCGATGATGTCCCGCTTAATGGGGAGTCCGGACAGCCTGGCGGCTTCCGGGTTGCCTCCCAGTGCGAAGAGCCGGCGGCCGAAGCGGGTCTGGGCCATGACGACGGCGAAGACGATGGTCACCAGCAGGGCGATCATGACCGGCGCGGGCATGGGACCCACGCTGGCGGTGAAGGCCGCAAGGAAGCCTTGGTCCTCGATCGCGACCTGCCGCCCTGTCTGGAGCATGTACGCCACACCGCGGGCGATGCTCATCATCGCCAGCGTCACGATGAACGGGGTGATGCCGCCGTAGACGATCATCAGGCCGTTGAAGACCCCTATCAGGCCGGCGGTCAGCAGTGCCAGAAGGAGGGCGACGGGCCAGGGCATGCCCTGCTGAAGGGCCAGCCCCGCTATCACCGACGACACTGCTGCGACGGCCCCTACCGAGAGGTCGATGCCGCCGGTGACGATCACGAGGTACTGTCCGACGGCGAGGACGGACACCACAGAAGCGGTGATCAAAACCGATATGAGGTTCCGTGAGGTCATGAAGTGCTGGGAGAGGGCGCTGCCGACGAGAAGGACGATGGCGCCGACGGCCAGCAGGTATCCCTTGGAGCCGAGCGAAGCGACGAACGTGCGGAGCGAAGTGAGGGCGGACGGCAGGCTTTGGGCAAGCCTTCGTGCCGGCGGTATCGGGGTGGTGTTGGTTGCCACGGGTTTGAACTCCATTGTTTTGGTTTTCGGGACGGTCAGTTGAAGCGGTCGAGGATCGCGGCCTCCCCGCGCTGCTCAATCTCGCTGCGGCTCACGGCGCCGGCGGTCCGGCCCCGGCTAAGGATGAGCACCCGGTCGCACATCAGGGCCTCATCGATTTCGGACGTGATCAGGATGATGCTGCCACCCTGGTCCGCGAACGTGCGGATGAGTTCGTAGATCTCGAGTTTTGCCCCGACGTCAACGCCCCGGGTGGGTTCGACGATGATCAGCGTGCTGACGCCGCTGACCAGCCACTTCGCAAGGGCAACCTTTTGCTGGTTGCCGCCGCTGAGGTTACCCACCGCTTCGCCGACGTGTGCGGTCTTGATGGCAAGGGCGTCGCGCATGCGCACTGCTGCCTTCTGTTCCTTGGCCTTGCTCAGGAAGTATCCGGGCGAGAACCGCGGCAGAGAGGCCATGGTGATGTTCCGCGTGATGGACATAGTCAGGATCAGCCCCTGCGTCTTGCGTTCCTCGGGGAGGAAGCCGATACCCAGGGCGATCGAGTGGGCGGGATCCTGCCGGCGCCGCTCCCGGCCGTTGACCAGAAACTCCTCGTGCTGTGACTTTTCAGCTCCGAACAGGGCCGCGGCAAGCTGGGTTTGGCCATTGCCGGAAAGGCCGGCAATGCCGAGCACCTCGCCTTTGTGAAGGTCCAGGTCCACCCCGTGCAGGTCGTGGCCGTCGCGGAGGCCACGGACTGACAGCGCCACCTCGCCCTCGGTCCGGCCGGTGCCGAGCCTGGGCATGTCTCCGGGCCCCACCTGAAGCTTTGCTGACCGCTCCGGGCTCAGCCCGCCGAGCATGGACTGCAGGATGGCATCGTGCTGCTTTTCGTCGCCGTCGTGAAGCGCCACGCGCTGGCCGTCCCGGAAGACGGAGATTCTGTCACAGATCGCGTACATCTCGTCGAAGTGGTGCGAGATGTAGATGATGGCCAGGCCCAGCTTCTTGAGCTGGTTCAGCAGGTCGAACAATTGGTTCACGTCGTGACGCGGCAGGGTGGCCGTGGGTTCGTCAAGGATCAGGACCCGGGCGTCCCGGGTCAGGGCCTTGGCGATTTCCACGGCCTGCCGGTGGGCGATCGGCAGCGATGCCACGGTGGCGCGGACGTCGATGTCGAACCCGAGGCGCAGCAGCTGTTCACGGGCCTCGGTGCGGACCCTGGACCAGTGGATCGTGCCGACGGCGGTGCGCGGCAGTTCTCCCACGTAGATGTTCTCCGCCACGGAGAGGTGCGGGACCAGGCTGAGTTCCTGGTGAACGGTCATGATCCGCGCCCGCTGGGCCGCCTGCGGGTTATCCAGCGTGACGGCCTCACCGTCGATCAGGACTTTGCCGGAATCAGGCCTTTCCACGCCGGAGAGAATTCTCACCAGGGTGGATTTTCCGGCGCCGTTCTGTCCGGCGATGCCGTGGATTTCTCCGGGCATCACCTCCAGATTGATGCCGGCGAGGGCCTGGGTTCCCGGGTATGCCTTGGACACTCCCGATACCGCGATCAGGGGGCGCAGGTCGAGCCCAACGGATGCAGTCATGATGGTCCCGCCTACTCGGCGCCGGCGAAGGCGAGGTCGTCGCTGATGTACTGGCCGGCGTTCTCGGGGGTCACGGCCAGGGCGGGCAGTATCCGGGTTGCCGGGGTGCCCTCGCACTTGCCGGTGGGGGTGCCGGCCACGGCGGCGATGGCTTCGTCCACGGCGTAGGCGGCCTGGAGCGCCGGCTGGTTCAGGCCGTCTGCAACCACGGGGGAGGACGGATCCTTCGCCATCGACTTGATAACCTCCATGCCGCCGTCAAACCCGGCCAGGATGACCTCGGTCTTACCGTTCTGGTCCATGCGGCCCGCGCCCTTGAGGGCCTCAATCACCGCCGGCATCACGACGTCGGTCTGGTTGAAGACGACGTCAAGGTCCGGGTTTCCGGCCAGCACGTTGCGCATCGCGGTCAGGGTCTTGTCCGGCAGGGCTTCGCCGTAGTTGTTGGGGATCCGCTTGGTCTTCACCGTCGGGTGCTGCTCCATGTACTTGTTCCAGCCGGCCATGAAGCCGTTTTCACGGCTTTCGGTGACGAGCTCCTGGGGGAACAGGGCCTGGATGTAGAGGTTGATGGTGGAGTTTTCGCCCTTCTTAGCGACGGCGGCTTCCGCGGCTTTCGCTCCCACCAGCTCGGCGGTCGCCTCGCCGTCGTCGTGCACGTTGCAGGCGACCTTCTTGGCGAGCTCCTCCGAAACACGGTCGTTGACGACGATGACCGGAATGCCGGCGGCCTTGGCAGCCTCTATGCCCCCGGCAACGTTGCGGTCGCCCACCGGCTCGATGATGATCGCCTTGGCGCCCTTGTTGATGAAGGTCCTCATCTGCTGGATCTGGGTCTGGGCGCTGCCCTGGGCGTCGACGGCTTCCATCGTCCAGCCCTTGGCGGTTCCGGACTTGACGGCGCCGTCGGACATGGTGCTCAGCCAGGCGTTTCCGGCGATGAACCGCATGGAAATGCCGATCAGCCCTTTGTCCTCTGAAGGCGTGGTGGCCGGGGCGGAACCGCCGCAGGCCGTGAGGCCGAGAAGAGTGGCAGCAGAGAGAGACGAGATAAGTGCGAGCCGCGCTGTTCGCTTGGTAACCATGGTTCTCCTTTGAAATTGGGTTGCGTGTAGCCAGGCAAGGGCCTTGGGGCCCGAGGTTGTGGTGCTGGCGGGCGGAGGGGCGGGCTTAGATCAGGCTCCCCGCCGGTTGGCCCGCTGCGGTGCAGGGCTCCTTGAGGGCCCGGTTCCGGTCGAGATCGTCGCTGATGTCCACTCTTGTCCGTGGCCCACGGCCGCGGTAAAGAGTGCCCTCGTGTTGGACGGCCGCAGCCGCCCACGTCAAGCCCTCCCGGAGGGCGCGGGGTCCGTTGGCGCCGCCGGCGAGGAAGCCGGCAAGCAGTGCATCCCCGGCGCCGACGGCGCTGACGACGCGGTCCACCCGTGCCTGGCCGAAATAGCAGCCGGAATCGTCGAGGAGGATTGCTCCGTCGGATCCGAGGCTTGCCAGGACGGTCCGGGCTCCCCGGCATCGAAGTTCCTCGGCGGCGTCAACGACGTCCCCCAGGGTCTCCAACGACCGTCCGGTCAGCTCCGCGAGCTCGCCGGCATTGGGTTTGACCAGGTCGGGCCCGTACGGAAGGACGTTCCGCAAGGGTTCCCCCGAAGTGTCGACGGCAACGCGGGCGGTCCGTCCGTGTGCCCCCTCCACCAAGTCGATGTACAGCCGTTCCACCGCTCCGTCCGGCAGCGTCCCACAGAGGACAAGCCAGTCATCGGCGCCGACCTGCTCCAAGGCAGCCCGGATCAGCGATGCGGCCTCCGCATCGTCCAAACTGGGACCCACCTCGTTGATCTTGGTGACCGTCGCGTTGGGTTCCACCAGGCTGACATTGCTGCGGATCTCCTGTGCGATCGGCACCGCGACATGCGGGACGCCCAGGTCCGACAGCATTCCGGTCATTTGCACCCCTGTAAAGCCGCCGGCGGGCAGGACTGTTACGACGTCGATGGCGTTGGCATGCAGCGCGACGGCGACGTTAACCCCCTTGCCGCTGGGCTCGCTGTAACTCCGGTGGCTGCGGACAATGTCCCCGTGCGGCAGCCGGTTGATGGACATGGTGCGATCCATGCTGGGATTCGGTGAAACGGTCACGATCATGCCAGTTCCACCTCCACCCCTGCCGCCTGGACGGCTTTGAGCTCGCGGCCGTCAAGGCCGGAGTCGGTGATGAGAAGGTCGATGTCGGCAAGGTCGGCGTGTTTGCAGTTGCTCACGCACCCGAATTTGCTGTGATCCGCCAAGAGGACGCGCCGCCGGGCGCTTTCCAGCATCAGCTTCTTCACTGCGGCTTCCGCCGGGTCCGGAGTGGTAAGCCCCCTGTCTACCGAAATCGCGTTCGCTCCGAGGAAGGCAACGTCAACGTTGATCTCGGACAGTGACCGGGATGCCCAGTCGTCCACTTCGGCCTCCGTCAGCGGACGGACCCGTCCGCCGAGCGTGTGAACCGTCAGCAACGGCCTGTCCAGGAGGCCAATGGCGATACTGAGCGTGTTCGTGTACACGGTTAACTCCTTGTCATGCGGGAACATCGCGGCCAGCCTGCCTGTGGTGGATCCCGCATCGAGCAGCACCGAACCGCCGATGGGCAGGTGCCGCAGCGCTGCCTTGGCAATACGGGTCTTTTCGTCAATGAAGCCTGTCCGCGTCGAGACGGCTGGCTCGTAGGTCAGGCGCCCCACCGGTACGGCTCCGCCGTGGACCCGGCGCAGGAGACCCAGCCGGTCCAGGGCCAGGAGGTCCTTCCGCACGGTTTCACCGGTGACGCCGAGTTCCTCTGCGATCGAGGCCGCGTCGGCGCGGCCTTCGGCGCGGAGGCGCTCAAGGATGAGTCCGCGCCGCTGCTCCGGAAATGGGACCCGGGAATCGGAGCGCGGCTCATTGCGGTGGGGGACGGGGTGCATCACAGGGCCCCTTCCGGTTGGAGAGCGGTATTTGAGGATGGGCGCAGGCCTGCGCCGGAGGGAAAATCTGCAGCAGATCCGTAGATGCCTGCAGCGAGGCCTCCGAAAAAGGCGGCGCCGCGTGCGCCGGATTCCTTGGCCGGTGACACCGTGAGGGCGCCGAACACTCTTTCCTTGCTGCGCAGGAGTCCGCTGCTGCGGGACCAGCCGCCGGTCACCACCATCCGGGACGGGGCGCCTGCCGCCCGGGTCATCAGGGAGTGGACTTCCACGGCCTGCCGGGTCACGGCATCCAGCGCTGCCCGCCAGATGTCTGCCTGGCTCGTTGCCCCGGTGGCGCCGTGGAACGAAAGTCCCTGCCCGGCGTCGATCGTGGCATGAAGCGGGCCGACGCCCCGGGAGGGTTCGGCGTCAAGGTGCGCGATGTCGGCGGTGTCGAGGCCGAGCATTTTCAACGCGTTCTGGAGGACCATCCCGGCCTGCGTGCCGCCGAGCAGTGTCCATTTGTCCTCAAAAACGGACCAGCCTGCAGTAATTCCGGCGGATGCCAGCTCGAGCAGGGCCGGTTCCGAAAGGGCTGGTTCAATGACGCGCACCAGGGCCTCGGCAGTTCCACAGGAGTCAAGGACATCGCCGGGCAGGTAAGCCCCCGCTCCGGCGACCGCCGCCTGGTGGTCATGTCCCGCCACCGCGATGGCCGCCCCGGTGAGGCGGCTTATCCCTGCTTCGGCGCTCACAGCACCCAGGTTGGTCCCGGCCACCACCAGTTCCGGCATGAGGGCCTGGCTGGCCCCCGACCATTCCAGGGTTTCGGTCCACCAGTTGCGGGAAGCGAGGTCGAGCCAGCCGGTGCGCGAGGCCAGGGAGAGCTCGGAGACGGGGGCTCCGCCCAGCGAGAAGGCCATCCACTCCGCGATGTTAAGGCGCATGGCTGCCCGCCGGGTCTCCGGCAGATGGGTCAGGAGCCAACGGTGTTTGGTCAGGGACCACTGTTCCCGCATTGGCAGGCCCGTGCGGACGGAAAACGCGTCCTCGGAAATGGCAGCGCGCAGGCTCGCCAGTTCGGCAAGATCCCGCCGGTCATGCCAGGCGATCACCGGGCCCACGGCTTTGCCGTCCGGGCCGGTCAGCACGCCCGATTCACCCATGCTGGTGATGCCGATTGAAGTCACCGCACCGTCCGGTGCCGTGGCCAGCGCACAGGTGAGGGCCGAGACCGCGGCCTCGAGAAGCTCGGCGGCCTCCAGCTGAACCCCCAATGGCGAAACAGACCACGGTGTAGCGGCCCGGCCCTCGGCGAGGGCAGCGCCGTGCTCGTCAAAGACCACGGCCTTGACCGCCGTCGTGCCGATGTCGAGTCCTACGAGAAGCACCGGTTCACCCCTGCCTGTTGGTTGATTGGAAGATATTGGATATTGTTGTGTTTCATTGGACATGTTGTCAAGCTCACATCTAAAAGCTGCTGATTACAGGGTTGGCAGCTCCAATCAAACGCAACGGAGAATTCATATGACATTGGCACACACCGGGGAGCTCATGCGCGACGCAGTCGGAAGCGGCGTCGGGCTGGCCGCCTTCAACGTCATCAGCCTCGAGCACGGGGAAGCCATCGTTGATGCCGCCGAGCAAACCGAACTGCCTGCCGTGCTGCAGATCAGCGAAAACTGCATCAAGTTCCACCGCGGCCGGCTCAAGCCGCTCGTGAGCGGGCTGGCGGCGCTGGCGGAGTCCTCCCATGCCCGCGTGTCGCTGCACCTGGACCACATCGAGGACGAGCGAATTCTCCGCGAGGCGGCCGGAACTGCCATCACGTCCGTGATGTATGACGGCTCCCGCCTAGGGTTCCAGGACAACGTCGTCGCGACGCGCGACGCAGCCCGGTGGGCCCATCTGCGCGGATGGCACGTCGAGGCTGAGCTCGGAGAAATCGGCGGAAAGAACGGTGCCCACGCCCCCGGAGTGCGCACCAACCCCGTCGAAGCCGCCCGCTTTGCCGCCGATACCGGGGTGGATTCGTTGGCAGTCGCCGTCGGCAGTTCCCATGCCATGACGGCACAGACGGCCCGGCTGGATCATGACCTCATCGCGCGCATCCGGACTGAAGTGGGAGTGCCCCTGGTGCTCCACGGGTCCTCAGGTGTGCCCGACGACGAAGTGGTCCTTGCGGTTGCGTCAGGAATGGTGAAGATCAATCTGGGGACCATCCTGAACGTTGCATTCACGGGTGCGGTCCGCTCCGCGCTGGCCGCCCCGGATATCGTTGATCCCCGCGCCTACCTCGCCCCGGCACGGATGGAAACCGCGGCAGTCGCCGGCAGGTTGTTGCAGGTCGTGGCCAGGCGGCCGGTGGCTGCCCCGTGAACGCCGGTGACTACAGAATTTCCGCAGCCGGCTACAGCGCGGCGGTGACGCAAGAAGGGGCCGCCGTGCGCATGCTCACCCATGATGGCCGTGACCTGATCGTCCCGTTCGCTCCCGGTGAGCCGATGCCCGACTACCGGGGCGCCATCATCGCGCCCTGGCCCAATCGCATTCCTGACGGACGCTACATTTTCGGGGGAGTTGAGCTTACGGTTCCAATCAAC
Organism: Arthrobacter sp. GQ119; assembly: GCF_059759125.1. NCBI lineage: Bacteria > Bacillati > Actinomycetota > Actinomycetes > Micrococcales > Micrococcaceae > Arthrobacter > Arthrobacter sp. GQ119. The sequence goes on from NZ_JCAXEA010000012.1 coordinate 17,605, forward strand.
GAGCCCTCCAGGGCGGCAGCGCTACACGGCCTGGTTTCCCACGTTCCCTGGACCGTTCTCTACCATGAGCGATCACGCCTGGGACTGCGGCACGTACTCCGCCCGAGCAAGGGCTACCCCTTCGAGATGCTGCTCGACGTCAGCTACGCCGTGGACGAGTCAGGTTTTCACACCACCGTCACTGCCACGAACACCGGGGAACACGCCGCGCCCTACGGGACCTGCCCCCACCCGTACCTCATGGCCGGGCCGTCCCCTTTGGATACCTGGTCACTGGAACTGGACGCAGGCACCTTCCTCGACGTCACACCGGACAGACTCATTCCGCTCCAACGTACCTCCGTGGACGGCACACCATTCGATTACCGCCGCCCCCAACGGCTGGGTAAGAGGGCAATAGACCACGCCTTCACCGATCTCCGTACCATGCCTGGCGAGGACGAGGTACGCCTACAGCTACGGGATCCCCTCGGCACCGGAGTCGCCATGACCTGGGGAGAAGCCTGCCCGTGGGTCCAGCTCCACACCGCGGACCATGAGATTCCCGAACGGCACCGCATCGGACTGGCTGTGGAACCCATGACCTGCCCTCCCAACGCATTCAACACGGGTGACGACCTCGTGATGTTGCTCCCAGGAACGGCCCACAATGCCGGCTGGACCGTTCATGCACTGTGACGCAGCGGCCAGCACCCTTCCAGCCAGGACTGGACTCAGATCGACACCAAAAGTGAAAGCTATCGAATCGACTCAGGCGGTTATGTTATGAACGAAATCATCAGCCATCAACTATCGGGCAAGACTGCTTTCATCACGGGAGCCAGCGGCGGCATTGGTGCGGCCGTCGCCGATGCCCTGTCCAGGTCGGGAGCCGCTGTCTCCATGGTGTCGCGGTCGGGACTGGGTCCCAGTCTTCCCAACAGCTTGACGGTGGCGGCCGATGTCCGGGACCGCGAGGCGATGCAGGGCGCCGCCGAGAAGACGGCGGAGCACTTTGGCGGCATCGACATCGTCGTCGCTAACGCCGGGGTGGGCTCCTGGGCACCCTTCATCGAGACCCCCGACAGCGACGTTCAGGAAATGACGGACGTCAACGTGACGGGCCTCTTCAACACGGTGAGTGCCTCCCTTCCTTACCTGCAAGAAAGAGGCGCAGGAGACATCGTCACTGTTGCATCCGAAGCAGGCCGTCGCGGGCTGCCCGACGAAGCCGTATATGTTGCCACGAAGTTCGCTCAAGTCGGGTTCACACGCTCATTGGACCACGAACTCAGGGCCAGCGGCATCCGGTGCACCAATGTCTGCCCGGGAGGGGTCGCGAGTAACTTTGGGATGGGGCGGGGCCTGCGCCTTCCCGGCATGCCGGAACTGGAAAACATGATGACCCCCGACGACGTGGCCGAGGTAGTCCTGTTCGCACTCACCCGCCCGCGGCACCTGAGGATCCTCGAGGTCGCCTTCCGGCACATGTCCGAACAATCCTGGGGATAGCAGGGCTGTGAGCTCCGGCCTGGCGGGAGGAATTGCCGTAGGTAACGCCTCAGCACTATTTCCGTAGCCGGGAATCGGCTCCATAATGGCCCCGTAAGCTTCGGGGACCCTCGCGCCGATGGTGGCTGGCAGGGCCTGGCAGAGTCCCAGGTGGCCGCCCCGGTATTGGCGGAACGGGCGGCCACGCGGCTACGGGACAAGGACGTTCCGGAAGCGCTTCCGGGGGAGAGCATCGCCATCAACGAGAGAACAAAGCGCAAAGGAAATCATCATGCTCACAGATTCAGACATCATGGCTGTACTTCCGGCGAAGGACATCAACAGGGCGAGGGATTTCTACCGGGACAAGCTGGGGCTGGAGCCTTCCGAGTCCGTGGAGGACGACAACCTGGTGTACCGCGGCGGACACGGAACGGCCTTCCTCGTTTATCAGACAGAGAATGCCGGGACGGCGAAGAACACCCAGATGGGCTGGACCACGGACAACATCGAACGCGAAATGGAGGAGCTGCGGGGCCGCGGCGTCGTCTTTGAAGAGTACGACCAGCCCGGGCTGAAGACGGAGAACGGCGTCTTCACGGATGACTGGGGGAAGTCCGCCTGGTTCCTGGACAGCGAAGGGAACATTCTCAACCTCACCCAGCGCGCGTAGCAGCCAACGCTGAGGGAGAACGACGCCGGCGCTCGCCGCCGTGGTCGCGTCGCGGTCCCGTCGTTGGGCGGAACCGCGGCGCCAGCGTCGATTAGTTACGCCGCCAGTCGGCTTCGGACCCGGGCTGCATCCTGCGGAGCCCGGGTGGCGGCCAGCTGCTTCGCCAGGTACTTGGCGTCCCGGCACACGCCGGGGAGGGTTTCCGATGTTGCCGCGAAGATGTAGTCCTTCCCGAGCAGGTACAGGCCCGGCAGCGCATCCACGATCCCGCGGCGCTGCTGCTTCCGCCAGTCCGCGGGCAGCGCCGCGATGTCCATCCACGGGTAGGCCTCGGTGTAGCCGGTGCACCAGATGACGTTTGCCACCGGAAGGCTCCCGCCGTCGTCGAGCATTACTTCGCCGTCCTGCACTCCGGTGACGCGGGGCACCAGGTGGACGCCGGCGGCGGCGAGGTCCGCGGTCTTGGTGCGGATCAGCGGCTTAGCCATGGCAGCCATCTTGGGCAGCACCTTGCGCCCCACCGGCGTGTTCGTGTTCAGCACGTACATCCCCGCGAACCGGACCATAGGGAGAAGGAACCGGGCCGCGGTCCGGCCGTGCCGGAACGGGATTTCGCCGCTCGGCTTGCCGGCCAGCCAGGTTTCATGCGTGCGGCTGGTTTCCAGGGCGATCTCCGCCCCGGAGTTGCCCACCCCCACCACGAGGACCGGACCGGGCTGGAGCTGGGCCGGGTTCCTGTAGTCGGAGGAGTGGAGCTGTACGACGTCGGACGGCAGGTCCGCCGCAAAGCGCGGCGTCTTGCGCAGGTGGCAGGCGCCGGTGGCGAGGACGACGTTTGCCGCCGTCCAGCGCTGTGCCCCGGCCGTGATATGGAACCGCTGCCCGTCGTGGCTCAGCCGGGTGACCGCGGTGTTGGGCCGGACCGGCAGGTGGAACCGGGAGGCGTAGTCCTCCAGATAGTCCGCCTGCTCGTCCTTGGTGGGGAAGGCGAGACGGTCGCCGGGGAAGGGCCGGCCGGGCAGGCCGTCGTACTTGGCGGGGGTGAACAGGCGCAGCGAATCCCAGCGGTTCCGCCACCCGTCGCCAACCCGTGAGCCGGCGTCGAGAATGACAAAGTTCCGGTGCTGCTGCGCCAGGTAGTAGCCCAGCGCCAGGCCGGACTGTCCGCCGCCGATGATGACGGTGTCGACGGCGGCGGTACCGACGGTGCCGAAGGTGTCAGTTGCTGGGCTGGTGTTCATGGTGGTGCCTCCTTGGTGATGCAGGTTCGGTTTGCTGGGTATGAACAGACCGGAAGCGCAGGTACCAGATGAGCAGCAGCGCTGAGGCCACGACGTAGAAGAGGTGCAGCGCCCAGATCGGCCCCGGCGGGAGGCTGACGACGTACACGGAGTGCACGGCGTTGGCGGCGTTGCTCAGCACGAGGTAGCCGAGGCTGTAGGAGTCAAGATCCCTCGTGTGGAGGGCCTTGAGCAGCATGGGCAGGTAGCTCACCGCGAAGAGGGCGGTGGAAACCATTCCTGCGAGCACCGAGATGTTCATGCCACTAACGCTATTTTTCGGCGCGGCGCGGCGAATCGGGCGAATAACCCATTTCCGGGGCGGAATCCGGCGGGCGGGGAATGGGTAATTCTATGCAGGAGGGGAGGTCAGACGAGTCCGTGCCGGTAGGCGTAGGCTGTGGCCGCGGCCCGGGAGGTCAGGCCCAGCTTGGTGAAGATGTTGCTCAGGTGCCTGGCCACCGTTTTCTCGCTGATGAACAGCTCGGCGGCGATGTCCCGGTTGCTCAGTCCGGCGGAGACGAGCCGGACCACCTCGGTTTCGCGGGCGGTGAGCGGCCCGGCTCCGGCGGCGTGACCGACGTCGTCCGCGGAGGCTGGCAAGTGAGCCGTCCCGGCGTCCGGCGCAGGCGCCGGGTGCTCAAGCGCCGGTGACTGAAGCGCGGGTGTCTCAAGCGCCGACAGCTCCGGTGCGGCGCCGAGCTCGGAAAACACCGCCCGGGCCGCCTTACGCTCCAGCCGGGCGGATTCAACATCGCCGAGCGCGGCGCACAGGCTCGCCAGCAGGGCGCGGCAGCGGGCCGCTTCGAAGGGTGCGTCGAGGCTGAGCCAGCGGGACCATGCACGGCGGAGCGGGACCAGGGCAGCCTGGGGGTCGCCTTCGTGGAAGAGTACAGCGGCCTCGGCCTGCTCGGCGAGGGCGTGCAGCATGGGCATGTCGATCGAGGCGCAGAGCGAGGCCAGCTCCTCCATGGCGGCCCGTGCTGCCGGCGCGTCGCCGGCGGCCAGTTCGATTTCCACCCGGGCGGCGAGCATCCGGCGCCGGTAGTCGGGTCCCACGCCGTCCATGGCCTGCCGGATCATGGACTGGGCCTGGTCCGGCCTGCCTTGGGCCAGGCGGAGGAGAGCCAGCCCGGGCTGCGGCGGGAATCCGGTCTCCTGGGCCTGCAGGTAGGCGGCCTCGGCGGCGTCGAAGTCGCCCCGGAGCCGGTGGATTTGGCCCTGCTCGTAAAAGCCGCCGTAGGTGGCCATCCGGTCGCCGCGGAAGGCGAGGTCCAGCGCGGTTTTGGCCGCGTCGATCGCCTCGGTCCAGGCGCCGTGCAGCCGGTACAGCTCGGCCCTGTGCATCTGGCACTGGCCGCTGAAGGCCACCAGCTGCTGTTGCGCGTCGCACCACCGGTCCAGCGCCCGTGTCCACTCGTGGGCGCGGTGCACGTCGAAGGCCAGATGGCAGGTTTCGATCACCGCGCAGTAGATGATCCCGGCGGCCACCGGGGATATTTCCCCGACGGTGACGGCCACCATGGCTTCGTCGAGCAGGGCCAGGCCGTCGTGGAGCTGGCCCAGCATGATCTTTGCCTGCCCGAGGCCCAGCATGCCGAGGGTCGCCGAGTCGGCGTCGCCACGTTCCCGTCCGAGGTCGGCGGCCAGGGTGAAGGCTTCCGCGGCGGTGGCGCCGTCGCCCTGGTAGAGGGCGCCCAGCCCGGCGGGGATGGACAGCAGGCCCTCGCAGGGGCAGGGCTCGGTCAGGTCCTCGACGATCCGGCGCGCGCGGGCCAGCCAGCCGGCGCTGCGGGCCATTTCGCCCAGCAGCATGAGGTTCATGCCGGTCCAGAAGGCGCAGCGGACGGCGGCGGGATAGTCGCCGTCGGCGAGGTACTTCAGGTGCGCCCGGGCCAGGATGTCCACTCCCTCGAGGGCCCGCCCGGTGAGGAACACGGAGGTGGCCAGCTGTTCGAGGTCGCCGGCCGGCAGTTCGGCGTCGCGGTCGGCCGCGGTGTACTGCCCGACGGCGTCCGGCCAGCGCCGTTCGGCGTAGGCTTCCCGGCCCTCTGCAAGCGTCGACATCGCTTCTCCCGTTCCCGGTGGCGGGTCTGAGCCTGTGGGGGGTTGCCGGTGCCGGCACTCTCGGAACCGGTGGTGGGCGGCGCGGCCCGTCATCTGGTTTTCAGGCTACCGCCGGGGTTAAGGGGCGGCAAGGTGCGGGAGCACTCGTCACGGGGTCCTCCGTCTCGGGGCCAGGCACACGACGTGAGGCGAGTCGGCGCGTCCTCGGCGACTCGCTCCGGGCACTCCCACAGGACCATGTGAGCAACGTTGGGGTAGACCTTCAACGCCGCGCCGTGATCCAAGCCGCGAGGGCTTCCTGGCCGCTGCGTATGGTTCCTGGGAAGGGTGATTCGCTGGCACGGGCGATCGACTCGACTTCCCGTGCCAGCGGATCTGGTCTATTTACCCCAGGTGCTTCCCGAGCAGTGAGCGCGGGCACCGGTGCCTTTACCCGTGTTCTTCCCTGCGCTCTTGCCGTCGATCAGGATCTCGCAAGTGACAGCGGCGGAAGCGTCGGTGTAGCTCCCGGTGACGGAGAGGCTCGTGATACTGAGTTCCTTCGAGGTGATGGACTTTTTCCATCCAGCCGTGATGTCCTCCGTGGAGCTTCCCCCCGGTGTCCAGTATGAAATGCTTGCCGGACCTGACGTAGTGACGACATACTCCACCGTGTGCTCGGCATTGATGCTTTCGTCAATGGAGTTCGCAACAGCGCTCACGCCGGCGGTCACCATTCCGGCGACGATGAGGCTGACGACGCCGAGGATGAAACCAGTGACTGCCATGCCCTTTTTTCGATTCTTAAGGAATAAGGCGATGATGCCGAGGATAATGGCGACGGGGCCGAGGAAAAAGGCAATCATTCCTACCAGCGGAATCATGCTGAATACTGCGGCAACGATGCCAACCACGAGAGCCGCGACTCCCAGACCGTTTTTGCGCTCATCCTCGACCAATTTGACATGATGAATCCGTGGCTGATCGGCGATCGGAATTGTTTGATTCTCTGACACTTTTCCCCTTTTCAATGTGTTCTATTCAAGGCGTTCTGATCCGGTGGAGTCCGGTTGACTGATGCAGATACGCCATTGTCGATCGCTACGGCCCTTGAATTCATGACCTGCCGTCACCAGGAGAATCATCGTGGAGAGCTTGTTGTAGCAAAAAAATTATGTCTCAAATTCCTTTTATCTAACCGAATTTGCCGAATTCCTTAGGGAATACTGCGGGAAGGCTCAGGAGAAGTTGATGCAGCCGACCGTCGCTGCACCAAAGCTCTCATTAGGAGCAGTTGCGGATTCGATCCAACGATCAAATGCGGGAGATGCACATGGCTTCGGTGTGACGCCTTCACCCTGCAGCAGTGGGCCATGGTGATCAGCGACGCGCGAACGGACGTGCAGTGCGGTGGAGATGTTGTCGACGCATAACCTCGAAGGGAAACGGAGGAACTGCGGCGCCGCGGCGTTGTCTTTTAGAATCACGGCATGCCCGGGGTGAAGACGGATGCCGGCATTGACACGAAAGATCAGGGGAAGTGCGCTTGGTTGGAAAGCGATGGAACGTTCTCAACATCACTCAAGGCGGGTGACAGCTAACGCCCGAGCTGAGTCACCGGCAACCCGAGGTAGCGCGGAACCTTTTCTGCGTATTCAGGGTAGGACCGTCCGAAGTGCTCGGCCAGTATGGCCTCTTCGTGAAGGACGCCGCGGTGTTCTGCTATGACTTCGGGCGGCAGCGTCACGAGGACCCATGCGGAACCTGTCAAGGTTCCTGCGCCAAGGCGGAGAAACCACCAGCCGACATACATGGGGTGGCGGGTGAACGCGTAAGGGCCGCTGGTGACCAGTTCTTCCGGCCGCTCGAGCTCGAAGGGGCCCGCGGAGCGGCGTCGCCGTTCAGCAAGAGCCCAAACATTCAGACCGACGCCGGCGAGCAGCAGCCCCAGCCCCGCCGTCCGCTGGAGTGGGCGGGAGCCGGGCAGCGGCAACGGATGGAGTCTGGCGAGGAGGGCATCCATGGCCAGCCCGATTGCCTGGCCGGCCGGCAGTGGAAGGTTTTCATAAACCTCCTGCAACCTTCCAGCTAATGAGGCTGCATAGCGGCCAGTCACAGTGCATCCCATGGCTGGCGGGCGTCAGCAAAGGAGCGGAAGAACGCCGTCGCATCCTCTGCCACCCGCTCCGGGCATTCCCACAGGACCATGTGCGCCACATCGGGGTAGACCTTCAACACCGCGCCCGCGATCCGGGCCGCGAGGGCTTCCTGGTCGTTGCGTGGCAGCAGGTTGTCCCGGGCGCCCCAGAGGATCAGCGTGGGCGCCTCGATGGTCCCAGCTTCCGTGGGCGGGGTGGCCGCGGTCAGGCCGTTCAGGATGGCTTTCCACGCGTGGGCGGGCATCCTGAGGCCGTCGCGAACGCGGTCCTCGAGGAACCACTGCGGAACCTCGTGCAGCAGGGGAAACCAGGACAGCGAGTCACGGACCCAGCCCTCGTCGAGGGGGTCGGTCAGCCGGTCCACTTCGTCGGCGAAGGCGCGCCGGCCCCGAAGGCTCAGGGGACAGCCCACCAGCACCAGTGCCGCGACCTGCTCGGGGTGCATCGTGGCCAGCTGCTGGGCTATGTAGCCGCCGCTAGAGGAGCCGACGACGAAGGCCCGCTGCACGTTGAGGGCGTCTAGGATCGCCGCGGCATCCTCGGCCTGTTCTGACAGGGAATAGCCGTCCTCCGGTTTGTCTGCCTCGCCCTGCCCGCGGAGGTCGGGAGCGTAGATCCTGAAACCGGTCAGCAGGGGTATCAGGCGGTCAAAGCTGCCGCGGGATTCGCCCCACGCATGCAGCAGCAATACCGGTTTCGCACCGGCGTCGCCCTGGACGAGGCACGGCACCGTGATGCCGGTGCGGAGCCGGAGATCCCGGACCTCGGATTCCATAGCCTCAGGGTACGCCGCGTCAGGACCGGGGGTGGCAGCGGACCGCGCCCAGTGTTGCCGGGGCGGGGCGGGGTGTGACCGTGCGCCGCGTGAACGGCGCGGCGCACGGTGCACTGCGCTCTAGATCCGCGCGGATTCCTTTTCGACGTCGGTCGTCTTGTAGGACTCCCAGAAGGTGGCCCCGGTGATGTCGAGGGGCCGCGGGTCGAAGACCGGGTCGAGGCCGAGCTTCTGCTGCCTTTCGAAGTCCCTGAGCGCCTTGAAGGCGGGCTTCTGCAGGATCAGGATGCCCACGATGTTCAGCCAAGCCATGAGGCCGACGCCAATGTCGCCCATCACCCACGCGTCGGCAGCCGTGTTCACGCAGCCGTAGGCGACGGCGATGAGGATCAGCACCTGCAGGGCCATGGTGGTCACCCGTCCGACGCTGGCCCGGATACCGGGAATCATCTTGTTCGAGGATTTGCCTACCAGGAAGCGCAGGTTGGTCTCAGCCATGTAGTAGTAGGCGATGACCGTGGTCAGGCAGAAGAAGATCAGCGTGATCGCGATGAAGGCGGCGCCGACGCCGGGGAAGACGGAGTCGAAGCCGGTCTGCACGAACTGGGGCCCGACGGTGGCGGTGGCAGAAAGCAGTCCGCCCTCGGCGAGGATGTCGCCGTCTTCGGTGCCTCCGGAGAAGACACGGTAGGCCCCCGTCGAGAGGATCAGGAAGCCGGTGGCCGAGCACACGAACAGCGTGTCGATGTAGACCGCGAAGGCCTGGACCAGGCCCTGCTTCGCCGGATGGGATACCTCGGCGGCGGCCGCGGCGTGCGGACCCGTTCCCTGGCCGGCCTCGTTCGAGTAGACGCCGCGCTTGACGCCCCACATCACGGCCAGGCCGATGATGGCGCCGAGGGCCGAATCCATGCCCAGGGCGCTGCGGAACACCAGCGCCAGGATCTCCGGCAGCTGGCCGGCATTGATGAAGACGACGATCAGGGCAAGGAAGATGTAGCCGACGGCCATGAACGGCACGACGAATGAGGCGACGCTGGCGATGCGCTTCACGCCGCCGATGATGACAAACGCCAGGAGGATGACGGAGCCAACGGAAACCATCCACGGTTCGATGGTCCATGCGCCGCCGATTGCGGTGGCCATCGAGTTGGCCTGGACACCCGGCATCAGAACGCCACAGGCCAGAACGGTCACGGCGGCGAACACGTAGCCGTAGACCTTGAAGAACCCGGCGCCCTTGGTGTGGGCGAGCGCGCGGGAGAAGTAGTAGGCCGGGCCGCCGCGGTACTCGCCGGTCAGCGGGTCGCGTGCCTTGTAGATCTGGCCGAGGGTCGACTCGACGAACGACGTCGATGCGCCCAGGAAGGCGACGACCCACATCCAGAACAAGGCGCCCGGTCCGCCGAAGGCGATCGCTGTGGCGACGCCGGCGATGTTACCGGTACCGACGCGGCCGGACAGGGACATCGCCAGAGCCTGGAACGAGGAGACGCCGGAGGCGGACTTCTCACCCCGGACCAGCTGCAGGATCATTCCCTTGACGTGCCGGACCTGCAGGAAGCGTGTGCGGATGGAGAAATAGACGCCGGTGGCGAGGCAGAGATAGACAAGCCAGTCGCTCCAGATCACGCTGTTGATGGCTGATAAGGCATCGCTCATAAGTGTGGGTTCCCTCCAGGAAAGAGCGCGGGTGATGCGGTTGGTGCTGCGCGTGGCCGGTGGACGCAGTGACGCGCACCGCACCAAAACCTGTGAAGCATCTCACAAAGTGTCGGTGTTGGTCCATTTGGCCATCACGGGTGGTCAGATGACTCTTCAATCTGAGGTGACCTGCAGCGGAGCGCGATTGCCATCGCACTCCGGCCACGGGCCGGTTTCCAACGTTGAGCAAACCTGCCCTAAAAATGCAGGGGATCTTAAGTAGGGCAGATTCTTTGCGTACGACGTCGGCACCTGTTTGGTGTCGACGTCACCCTGCCTGAATGCCTGGGGCCTGGCCGGGGCCATCCTCGGCGGGACGGCCCCGTTCATCATCGCCACCGGATCGAGCGTCCTTCCGCTCTCAGTAGTGCTGATGTTCCGTAAACCTGCAGGCTTAACCTTGGACTACAGAGGAATTTACTAGAGCAGTCTGAGCGCTCTACGCGGATAAGGAGGAACTGGGAATGTCCGCCACACCAGGCACCAGGACCATCAGTCAACCAGCGGGGGACCTTCCGCCTGCCCCCAAAGAACGGGCGAACCAACTCGCCAGATGGGTCTTCTGGCCCGCCGCCGTCATCATCATCGTGTTCGTCCTCTTCGCCGCGATCTTCCCGGCCGCCGCTACAGACCTCTTTGGCGCGATCCAGGGCAACGTCATCAGATGGTTCGGCTGGTACTACGTCGCAGCGATTGCCCTCTTCGTAGCATTCGCGCTTTGGATCGGCCTCGGCCACTACGGCAACATCAAACTCGGCAAAGACGAGGATGAACCCGAGTTCTCCGTTATGTCCTGGTTCGCCCTCCTGTTCGCCGCCGGCATGGGGATTGGCCTGGTCTTCTTCGGTGTGGCCGAGCCCCTGAACCACTTCGCCTCTCCCCGTCCGGGTGTGGAAGGTTCGCCTCTGGAGCTCGCCCAGCAGGCGATGACGCAGACGTACCTCCACTGGGGCCTGCATGCGTGGGCCATCTACGTTGTGGTGGGGGTAGCTATTGCCTACGCCGTGCATCGCAAGAACCACCCCATCTCCATTCGGTGGGCCTTGGAGCCGCTTTTGGGCCACAGGCGTGTAGCCGGCGCGTGGGGCAACCTGATCGACGTTGTCGCCCTGGTGGGTACGCTCTTTGGCGTAGCTGCCTCACTGGGTCTCGGCGTCCTGCAGATTTCTGCCGGTCTGGAGCAAGCCAACATCGTTCAGGCCACCACTATGACGCAGATCGGCCTGATCCTCGGCATCATCACATTGACCATCGTTTCCGTGGTGTCAGGTGTGGCCAGGGGCATGAAGTGGCTGTCCAACACCAACCTGGTCCTGGCCGCATTGCTGATGCTCGTGGTGCTGTTCACCGGCCCCACACTGTTCCTGCTGCGCGAGTTCGTGCAGTCCCTCGGCCATTACCTGCAGAACGTCGTAGGCCTTACGTTCAACACCTTGGCCTTCTCCGGCGCGGAGGGTGAAGCCTGGCAAGCAGCCTGGACCACCTTCTACTGGGGCTGGTGGATCTCTTGGGCACCTTTCGTCGGCATCTTTATTGCCCGCATTTCAAAGGGCCGTACCGTCCGGCAGTTCGTTGCCGGCGTCCTGCTGGTGCCTACCACCGTCGGATTCCTATGGTTCTCCGTCCTGGGCGGCGCGGCGATCTACCGCGAACTGTTCGGCGCCGCGGGCCTGATCGGTGACGACGGCAGCGTGGACACCGAGGGCGCACTGTTCAACCTCCTGGGCAGCCTTCCCGGCGGCGCGATCCTGACGGTGGGTGCCATCCTCCTGATCGCCATCTTCTTCATCACTTCGGCAGACTCCGGTTCACTGGTGATGGGCATGATTTCCACGGGAGGCGATGTGGAGCCGAAGAACTGGTTGCGCGTCTTCTGGGCGCTGGCAGCTGCCGCCGTTGCCATCGCACTACTCCTGTCCAACGGTTTGCAAGCAATCCAAACGGCGGCCATTCTGACGGCAGTGCCTTTCAGTGTGGTCATCGTTCTGATGTGCGTTTCCACAGCCAAGGCTTTCCATCGGGAACACGCCATCCTGATGAGAGCCCAACGCAAGCTTGCCCGCGACCAGATGACTGCACATGTCACCGAACAGGTGCAGGACTCCGTTCATGACTCCGTTCAGGAGCATTACCAGGAGCACGTTGCGGAGCAGATCCACGACTCGGTCCAAGAGCACTACCAGGAGCACCTGGCAGACCAGGTCACCGAGGCTGTGGAGGCGCAGCTCAGTGAACGGCTCGCTGCGGAGGACGTCCCTGACCACGAAGCACCAATGACCGGAACGTCCACGGAGAAGCGCAACCCGTAAAGACTGCTTCTGCATGGTGCAGTTAACTTGCCGCGTTCTGTCGGAGTGAAGCGCCGCCGTGCTGAGATTGGCCTAGCGAGGGTGCAGCTGTCAGTGCGCGACAGGTGTCGCTCACTTGTCTGAGTATGTCGACTTCGTTCAGGACCACCAGGACGCCTTGACTCAGCATCACCGCCACACTCGTCATGCGCCCGCGTAATCTTTAGCGTCCGCTGGGGAACCGTGTACGCGACGGCTTGATATAGCTCACCGTTCAGGTGAGCCCTTGTCCTCATCGTCCGGCTTCGGCAGGACCATACTAGGTTGGCTTCCTCGGCCTTTTTTACCGATCCGCTCCTGGCTGTATCTTTCAACCTGGGTGGCGTGGTTGCCGCCCCATGGCGGGAGCTCGAGGTAGCAACGAACCTTTTCCGCGTAGTCAGGGTAGGTCCGTCCGAAGAGCTCGGCCAGCTGGTCCTTTTCGCGGAGGACGCCGCGGTGTTCTGTGAGAACTTCGAGCGGCAGCGTCGCGAGGACCCACGCGGAACCTGCCGAAATTCCCGCGCCGAGGCGGAGAAACCACCAGCCGACGTACATGGGATGGCGGGTGAACGCGTAAGGGCCGCTGGTGACCTGTTCCTCCGGCTGCTCCAGCTCGAAAGGGCCCGTCGAGCGGCGTCCTCGTTCAGCATGCGCCCAAAGATGAGGCCGACGCCGGCGAGCGTGGATGGTTCCCGATTTCCGTGGGCGGTGTGGCGCCGCACAGGGCATCGAGGATGGCTTTCCATGCGTGGGCGGGCATCCTGAGGCCGTCGCGAACGCGGTCGTCAATGAACCACGCGGGAATCTCGTGCAGCATGGGAAACCAGGTCAGGGAATCCCGGACCCAGCCCTCGTCGAGCGGGTCGGTGAGGGCGTCCACCTCGTCGGCGAACGAGAGTGGGCCGTGGAGACTCAGGGGAGCGCCCACCAGCACCAGAGCCGCGACGCGCTCCGGGTTGGTGGCGGCCAGCTGTTGGGCGACGTAGCCGCCGCTGGAGGAGCCGACGACGAATGCCCGGGGCACGTTGAGGGCGTTCAGGATCGCTGCGGCATCCTCGGCCTGTTCTGCCAGGGAGTAGCCGTCCTCCGGTTTGTCCGCCTCGCCCTGCCCGCGGAGGTCCGGCGCACAGACCCTGAAGCCCGCCGGTCGGGGAATCAGACGGTCGACGCTTCCGCGGGATTCGCCCCATGCATGCAGCAGCAATACCGGCTTCCCAACGGCGTCGCCCTGGACGAGGCACGGCACCGTGATGCCGGTGCGGAGCCGGAGGTCCCGGACTTCGGCTTCCATAGCCTCAGGGTACGCCGCGTCCGCTGGCCGCAGCTTCCCCAGCACTTTGGACGCCCAGCGTGCGACCATCAAAGTGCCGATAGTCCGAGCGTGCCGGCAACATCGGTTCCGTCGCGAAGAGTGGGCCGGAATAACTTCAAGGGGGAGCGTTGTGAGTAGAGGACCGCGGCCGAACGAAAGGTCCCTGCCGCGCTGGGCCAGAACCGCCGTCGTCGTTTATCTGTCGGTGACGGTCGCCATTGTTGTCACGGCGCTACTTACCCTTGGCTTACAGCTGGAACTGGATGCCCGGACCAAAGAGGGCGTGCTGCTCGCCATGGTGTTTCTGACACTGCCCGTTTCGGCTGCGTATTTCATCATCGGCACTTTTGGCTCCGGCGGTCCGCCCTCGCCGGATGAGATCAGTTTGGGCGGATTGAGCCTGGCTACGGTCCTCTACTATTTCGGGTACCTCGTCCTTGCGGCGGTCAACGCAGGGGTCTTCCGATGGACTGTCTTGGGTATCCGGAGGCGGTCACGGGTTCCGGCAGGCGGCGCGCCCGGCGCCTCGCCTCAGTACCCGAGCGCGAAATTGCGCGGGGTCACCCCGGACGTCAGAAAGCTCTGGTGGACCGTACCGCTGGCAGTTCTGCTGAGTCTCCCACAGTGGATGGTGGCGGGTTTTGCCTGGTGCGGCATCAGCGGCTGCAGCGGCGGAGGCTTCGGGGTGGCTACCGGGACCGAATGGGTCGCCGTCATCCTGAGCGTCGTCAACGGCGTCATCCTGGCAGTAGCCGTGTTCGCAGTGCGCTGGCTGTATCCCACCCGGAAACGTGCCCTCATTGCCTTGGCGGCCGGGACGTTGTTCGCTCTGGTGGGTGCTGCAGTCACCCACGGGTAGCCGCCGGGCATGCGTTGGGCACACGGACAAACAGAGGAACCCCGCAGTGCTGGGCACTGCGGGGCTCCTTGCTGGCCGGTTCCGGTTACTCGGAGTCCGGTTTCTGCTCCCGGTCCCGGAGGTTCTTCTTGATCTCGTCGAACTTCTCCTTGATGACCCGTTCCGCCTCCGCGAGCGTCTTCCCGGCGGTGCTCAGGGGGTCCATCTGAACGTAGACGTTCTGGCCGACAGGCACGTCGTACTCGTCCTTCAGATGGGTGCCTCCGCCCACTCCCTGAAGAGACAGGTACACCATGGCCTCGGTACGGGCAATGCCGGAGAGTGTTCCGAAGACAACCGTGAAGTCGTTCGATTCAAAGCTCACCGTCTGACCGATATGGCTGCGGTCTAGGTCACCGGCTGCTACCGGCTTCTCGGACTGACTTCCGCTGTAGCTCATGCACTTCTCCTAAAGAGTCGAGGGACACGTACCACTGCAGTCTATATACGGGGCCAGTGAAGCACCGGTCGTGAGAAGCCAATGCAGCATGGGAGAAGCTTGCCGACCCGAATCTAGGGGGAGTCAAGGGGGTCCGACGCGATCTGGCGGCGGCCAGTGTTTGGGGCACCGAGGACTGCAGGGGGTATGGCCCTTGGCCATGGCAACGGGCGCCTCTACCTCTTGGCGCAGGGCGCCAGGGTGACGGCCCCAAAGACGCAGCCTGCCTTCGCCACTAAGTTGATCGACCTGCTGGCCACCCTTCCCATCAAGGGCCGGGCACCAAAAACGGCATGTGACCTCGCGCTGTTCGGCCAGGCGCAGGCAGACGTTGACCGCAACGGTTGCGACACCCGGACCCTATTTCGTCACATGGACGACAACAGCCTTATCGACAGACTGCTTGGTGCCAGGTCGGTCTATCCCCGTAACTGTCCAGTTTCTGAGAAGCAGAACGGTTCTACCCGTATCGGAATTGTAGATGACCTTCTTGAATCCCAACGCGGTTAGGTCGTCGTCGAGGGCTTCAGCATTCATCCCCGCCACATCTGCAGGAATGACAGCCGTTGCTGGCACGACCGGTACAGCTTCTGCGGGTGCCGCGGCCGCCACCTCAGCAGGCTGTGGTGCAGCTGTCACAGTTGCGGTAGCGGTGGCCGTCACGGTTTCTGTGGCTGTGTGCGTCACAACGTGGGTCACTGCGGGAGCCGCTTGGGTTGCGCCGCCGGCACAGCCGGCGAGTGCCATACACAAGAATGCTCCAGCGGCTAATACCTTCTTCATATGAATAGTTTCTCTTTCCAATGTCGTGAACGATGGTTTCCGTAGTGCTGTAGCTGTTTCTTTTTCAGCGCACTTATCTTCAGGAGAATTATGTGGAGGATCCGACGCAGAAATTCTTGTGTCAATTGTTGGATCTTGATGTTTATCCCAATTCTCGGAATCGCAGCTTGTAAAACTATTCTCGCTCCAAAACTGCCGGATTAGCGGGGCTTGAGCCAATCCTCTGGGAACGCTGCGGAAATCCTTACGCCAAGGCGCAGCGGACGGACTTTGCTGGAGTAGAGAGCGGCAATGCCGTTCTACAATTCGCTGCGGCGCACCGGTGACGGGTGCGGGGAGGCAGCAACCGGGTCGTTCGAGAGACTTCGCCCCGTTGGCCTCAAGTGATTTTGCTGCTTGGAGGAAACCCGTATAGGTGGTCTTCGCAGCTGAGTATGTAATCGGGGTTGCCAACGAACTGGGACTAATTGGACTAAGGCCAACTCCAGCACGCACTTGAATCATCGTCTGACGGAAAGGCAGGGGAGTATTTTGAAAAGAGATACCCCGGCCAGAAACGGCCGGGGCATCCTAAGGTGCAGCAGCGGTGTCGGGTTCGACACCATCACGAGTAGAACTGGGGCAGGCTGCTAGAGGCCCGTCTTGCTCACTCCGTACTCGGCCTGCGCCGGGGTAAATCCGTTGTAGAGCAGCTGGTCGATAAGCCCGGAGCGCGAGAAGGAGCTGAATTCCAGGTAGCTCTTGGCCTTCTTGGCTGCCTGCTCGTTCCAGTTGACCGTCACGCGGTCAACGGCCCAGGTGGCATCCGCAACTGAAAACTTGTTGTATTCCAGCTGGTCGATAAGCCCGGTACGCGAGAAGGCACTGAAATCGAGGTAAGACTCAGCTTTTCGCAGAGCGTTCTGCTGGCTTACCGTCCCAGCTTTGGCAGCGGCCTCAGCAGCGGCTTTGGCAGCAGCCTCAGCTTCAGCCTTCTCAGCCTTGGCTTTAGCGTCGGCCTCAGCCTTTGCAGCCTTGGCAGCTGCGTCAGCTTCAGCCTTCGCGGCGGCTGGATCCTGCGTTGCTGTCTCTACCGGGGCAGCAACCGAGTCATTGACAGTGGATATCGACGTTGGGGCTGCTTCGCCGCGGGTGGAGTTGAAAATGAAGCTGAGGAGGATGACGACGCCGGTGACGATCAAGGCCACCTTCTTGTGCTTGTCGTATCCCTCCAGCGGCAGGCCCTGCTTATCGCGGGTTTTGTTCGTCAGTACGAGAATCAGGTCAATGAGCGCCCAGACGCCCAGGCCACCAAGTGTGAACAGCTTTAGCAGTCCGGTACCTACTTTGCCCAGATAGAAGCGGTCCACGCCGAACACGCCGATGAGCAGGGAGAGGAGCCAGGTAACGAGGAAAGACTTGTTGCTGACGCCGTATCCGCCCAGTGCTGGGCCACCTGGATAGGGCGCAGGGGCTCCCACGTAGGGTGCCGGGGAACCGGGGTACGGCTGTCCGCCCACTGGTGCTTGCCCGTAGGGGACCTGCGGCTGCTGCGGCGTTCCGTAGGGGTCGGTGGAGCTCATTGGGTTCCTTTCAGTGGGCGCCCCGGTGCAGGGGCTCCGAAGTGCGTGGTGGGTGCGAGGATGCGCGGTCTGCTGGGAGGCGTCCGCCGGTGATTCGTCGTCGGACGGTACGGAAGGATGGCTTGGCACCATCGCATGCACATTTGTTTATCGCTTCCCCCAGAAGTGCGGCTACGGTGCAGCCGCCGGGTTAAAGGATGACTCGGCCCAGACCCGGATTTAGGCAGTGTTGGCACAGGACTGTGACAGGCTTTCCCCAGTAATGACGCACTGACAAGTGTTCTGGGCATCTTGAGCAGCAGCACGATGGGGCGTCGTGGGCAAGACTCGGGCCACAGCTCTGATTGGCATTCCTCCGGCTAAGAGCCATCTGGACGGGGATGAATAGCACCCGCAGCGGATGAACTCGGGAGTGAGCTGGTGGTTCGGCTTCGACGGCGCCGCCGGTTAAGGGCTAGCAGCGACCCAGAGGGCGCACTTAAAGTCCTTCGACGCCGTCCTGCGCAGGCCAGCGTTCATCACTCAGAAGTGGAGGCGCCGCGGCCCTCTGCCAAGCCCATGAACATCGTCCGGTGCAGGATGTCCACATGCTTGCGTGCTATCTCCACTGCCTCATCGCCGTCGCCGGCGCGCAGGGCTGCCACGAGCACGACGTGGTCGCAGTTCGATTTGTGCAGCAGCTCGATCGGGTAGGGGATGAAGTAGGCATAGAGCTCGGCCAGTGTCTCGTGGTAAGCCTCGACGGCGGTCCCCAGCCCTGATGCTGTGCCCACCAGCTGGTGGAACTGCTCGTCGGCCTGATGGTAGTCGGACCAGTCCGAAGATTCGGCCATATCCCGGGTCAGCCGTTCCAGCTCATCCAGCTGCTCATTGGTGGCGTTGACCGCTGCGTAGTGCGTCACCGCGCATTCGAAGAGCAGCCTTCGGTCCACGAGCCGGTTCACAGCCTGGGATTCGGCCGGTGAGGCCGACAGTTCGGCCAGCACGCTCCGCGGGGGCTCGTCAGCCACGAACGTTCCGCCGCCACGGCCGCGACGGCGGACCACCACGCCCTGTTCCGCCAGGCTCGCCAGCGCGCGGCGGGCGGTGATCGGGCTGACCGACAGACCGAGGGCCACGTCCTCCTGATCGGGGAGACGTTCACCTGGCTTCAGTAGGCCCAACGAAATTGCCATGCCGATGCGCAGCCGCACGGCATCGATGGCGCTGCGGCGGTCGATGCCGACGAGCCTGCCGGCGCCGATGGGCGAAGGCTCGGCGGTGTCCTCCAACTGGGTCATATCCGCTACTTTACGGCCCAATCCTGCCCCTTCCCATAATTGGATCATTCTGATCTAATATAAGGCGGATCACAGCCCCAAACGTGGAGAAAACCATGCAACGCACTCTTCCGCTCATCGCCGCCCAGGCCCGGCCGCGGCTCATCGGCGAACCCGTCTCGGCCTTCGCGGACGAGGTCAAGGCCGCCCTCGACGTCCAGCACCACAGCAACCTGGTGGTGTTTCCGGAGCTCCACCTGTTCGGGGATTCCGAGCCCGACCAGCAGCGCACCGAAATGCTCCAGGCCTCCGCCGAGCCGCTCGACGGTCCCCGGGTCAAGGAGCTCCGACAGCTCGCCGCGGACCTGGGCATTTGGCTGGTACCGGGCAGCGTCTGCGAACGCGGTCCGGAAGGGCAGCTGTTCAACACCCAGCTGGTCCTGTCCCCGGAGGGGGAGCTGGCCGGCTACTACCGGAAGGTCTTCCCCTGGCGCCCGTTCGAGCCCTACGACCCCGGTGACCGGTTCACCACCGTGGACCTGGCCGGCGTCGGGAGGGTTGGCCTCAACATCTGCTACGACGCGTGGTTCCCGGAAGTCTCCCGCCAGCTCGCCTGGATGGGCGCCGAAGTGATCCTCAATGTCGTGAAAACCACGACGCCGGACCGCCGGCAGGAGCTGGTGCTCGCCAAGGCCAACGCCATCGTGAACCAGGTCTTCGTGGTCAGCGTCAACTGCGCCGGCCCCACCGGCAAGGGCCTGAGCATCATCGTCGACCCGGAGGGCAACACCCTCGCCGAAGCCGAAGACGATGGCCCGGTGCTGCTCACCGCGGAACTGGACCTTGCCGCCGTCGAGCACGTCCGAACGCACGGTACTGAAAACCTCAACCGCCCCTGGTCCCAGTTCCGCGACGGCGAGGACGCCGTCGAACTGCCCGTCTACCAGGGCCGCATCAGCCCGGCCACCTGGGCTCCCCAGACCTTCAACGCCTAAGGAAACACCCGTGACCACAACACCCACCCTCACCCGCACGCTCAAGCTGCCCTCCCTGGTGCTGTTCGGCCTGGCGTACCTGACCCCGCTGATCGTCCTGGGGATCTTCGGCATCATCGCCGAAGCCACCGGCGGGGCCTCGCCCTCCGCCTACCTGGTGGCAATGGTCGCCATGCTGTTCACCGCCCACAGCTACGGCCGGATGGCCATCGCGTACCCCGTGGCCGGTTCCGCCTACACCTACGTCCGCCGGTCCATTGAGCCCCGGGTCGGGTTCCTCGTCGGCTGGGCCATCCTGCTGGACTACCTCTTCCTGCCGATGGTCATCTGGCTCATCGGCGGCTCCTACCTGAGCGCGCAGTTCCCCGGGATCCCCATCGGGCTCTGGATCGTGGGGTTCGTCCTCATCACCACGCTGCTGAACATCCTGGGCATCAAGGTGGCGGACAAGGCCAACTACGTGCTGATGGCGTTCCAGCTGCTGGTGATCGTGTTCTTCGTGGCGCTGTCCATCGGCAACGTGGTGTCCACCGCGGGCGCCGGCGGCCTGGCCAGCACCCAGCCGTTCTTCAACGACACCTCCAGCTTCGCCACCATCTCCGCCGGTGCCGCCATCGCCGCGTACTCGTTCCTCGGATTCGACGCCGTCACCACCCTCACCGAGGAGACAGTGGAACCGCGCAAGAACATGCCCCGCGCCATCATGCTCATCGCCCTGATCGGCGGCGGAATCTTCGTGGCCGTGTCCTACGTGACCCAGCTGGTCCACCCCGGCGGAGTGTTCGAGGACTCGGCCTCCGCGGCCAGCTCCATCGCGCTGCAGATCGGCGGGCAGCTGTTCGGCGCGGTCTTCCTCGCCGGCCTGGTGGTGGCGCAGTTTGCCTCCGGCCTCGCCGCGCAGGCCAGCGCCTCCCGCCTGCTCTACGCGATGGGCCGGGACTCCGTCCTGCCGAAGGCGGTCTTCGGCCGGCTCAGCGTCAAGTTCCACACCCCGGTGGTCAACCTCGTGATCACCGGCATCGTGGGCCTGATCGCGATCTTCCTGGACGTGGCGACCTCCACGTCGTTCATCAACTTCGGTGCCTTCACCGCCTTCACCCTGGTCAACGCCTCGGTGGTGTTCCACTACCTGCGCCAGCGCCGGGCCGGGAACCAGCTGAACCCCGTGTCCTATGTGGTGGTCCCGGTGATCGGAGCCGCTATCTGCGCCTACCTCCTCTCCCAGCTGGACAGCAACGCGATTACGCTGGGAGTGTCCTGGCTGGTGCTGGGCGCGGTGGTCCTGGCCTTGATCACGCGCGGCTTCAAGGCAGCACCGCCGGAAATGACGGCCACGGAAAAGGCGACGGTTGAGGCGGCCGTTTAGGCCCTGACTACAGAACAACCGATGGAGGGAACTGGCGTGAGGATAGCGCTCGGGCAGCTGGAGTCGGGCACCGACATTGACGCGAACCTCGCAGCGATCGACCGGTTCTCGGCCGAGGCCGCGCGCCACGGCGCCGCGCTGGTCGCCTTCCCGGAGTACGCCACGTACGAGAAGAAGACCGTGGATGCGACGTTCCCGGAGGTCGCCGAGCCGCTGGACGGCCCCGTCTGCCAGGAACTCGCGACCACTGCCCGTCGCCACCGCATCGCGCTGGTGGCGGGCGTGGTGGAAACCTCGGAGGAGCCGGGCAAGGCCTACAACACGCTAGTGGCCTTCGGGCCCGACGGCGACCGGCTCGCCTGCTACCGGAAGATCCACCTCTTCGATGCGCAGGGCTTCGGGGAATCGACGTTCATCAAGCCGGGCCCGTCCACCAGCCCGGTGGTGTTCGAGCACGGGGGAGCGCGCTTTGGGCTGATGACCTGCTACGACCTGCGGTTCCCTGAGCTGGCCAGGTCACTGGCCGACGCCGGCGCCCAGGTCCTGCTGGTCTGCTCGTCGTGGGTGCCGGGCACGCACAAGACCGAGCAGTGGCTGGCGCTGAACGCAGCGCGGGCAATCGAGAACAGCATGTACGTGGCTGGCGTGTGCCAGGCTCCGCCGGTGTCCGTGGGCCGCAGCGTCCTGGTGGATCCCATGGGGTTCACCGAGGCCGATCTGGGCCTTGAGCCGGGGGTGCGGACGGTGGAGATCTCGCTTGCGACAGTGGCGCGGGTAAAGGAGCAATTCCCGATGTTCCGGCAGCGGCGGCTGCCGCAGCCCTGACTGGCTTCCACGACTGCCACCCAAGAGGCGGGGCCCACTGCAACGAGAGCGGTGGGCCCCGTCCTTTTTGCGTCAAACTAACTTTTTTGCTTTTTCGATAGATTATCGATTCTTGATGCGATAGTGTTTTCTTAGTCATAGATCCGCGGGTCATTGGATCTGAAGGAGCCGTGCCACGAGTAGGAGACAAGGATGTCTTGGGGATTGATCAGCGCCATGGGCCACGTAAGCATTCAAACGACGGACCTCGGAAGATCCGTTTTTGACGCAACCCAGATCCTCGGACTGCGCGAAACGGAGCGGACGGCCGATGCCGTCTATCTCGCTGCCGGTCCGGTTCACCACGAGCTTGTCTATGTTGAGTCAGATGTCAACGGCGTGGACGGCTTCGGCCTTGTCGCCGCGACTGGCGACGCCCTGCGCGAAATCCGCCAGCGTGTGGAGGACGAAAACTTCACTATTGTCAGCAACAAGCCGCGGGGAGCTGGTATCGAAGACGGCTTCTCCTTTATTGGTCCTGAAGGCTTCGTATTCGAAATTTATGTCGGCATGCAGGAGAACATCGCCCTCCAGCAGTCCTTTGGTCCCGACCGCTACGGGCACATCAATTTCCACCCCCGGGATGTCGGGGGAATGATGCGGTTCCTGCACCGGGTCCTGGACTTCCGCCTCTCGGATGTCATCGGCGACGACTTTGCCTATTTCATGCGCTGCAACCCTGACCACCACGGAATCGCCCTAGTCCGCGGTGAAGGAACTCTGCACCACCACGCGTGGCAGACGCAGAGCATCGCTGACCTCGGCAAGTTGGGTGACAGGCTGAACAGGCTGGGCAGGGAGCTGATCTGGGGCCCGGTCCGTCACGGCGCCGGGCACAACATTGCCGCGTACTATGTGGAAACCTCCGGTGCCGTCGTCGAGCTTTACACGGACCTGGAGCAGATCTACGAAGACTCCCGCCCGCCTGTCGTGTGGGGCGAGGACGAGAACTGGTACAACATGTGGGGTGAATACCGCCCTCTGGAATTCCGCAAGTTCGGACTCGCCCCCGTAGGCCGCCGGTCCCTCAGTAGCCTCCACCGCTGAGGTAGCTCCCGGCCGCCCACTCAAGACCATGTGTCCCGGCACCCCGCCAATGCAGATTAAATACTTTTGCCTTGGTTATGCCTTATTGATTTGGCCTTCCGCTGTGATCTGCGTCATGCTTGGAAGAGCGAATGAAGGGGTTGCGTCGGGACGTGACCAACAACGCCGTCGGTCACAAACTCTCACAGCTTTCGAAAAGAGATTATGTTGAACCCGAAAACCGCCCAGACGAAAAGCCGGAAGCAGGTGAACCTGCCGCCGAGCAAGTCATCCCCGACGGACTCGCTGAACACCAAGGACATGCGCCGCGTCCTGGGATCCAGCCTTATCGGCAGCATTATCGAGTACTACGACTTCATCCTTTACGCCACGGCCGCATCCCTGGTGTTCGACCGGGTTTTCTTTGCCAACCTTGGCCCCGGCCTTTCCTTGTTTGCCTCGTTCGCGACGCTTGCGGCGGGATATGTTGCCCGGCCACTTGGCGGCATCGTCTTCGGCCACTTTGGGGACCGCCTCGGCCGGAAGCAGATGCTCGTGCTGTCGATGCTGATGATGGGCGGCGCCACCGTTCTGATCGGGCTCCTGCCAACCACGGCTCAGATTGGTGTAGCAGCGCCAATTGTGCTGGTCCTCCTCCGCGTCATTCAAGGCATCTCTGTGGGCGGGGAATGGGGTGGTGCCACATTGATGGCCTTGGAGCACGCTCCTGCGAAAAAGCGCGGCCTCGCCGCGGCGTTCGCCAATGCCGGCGGCCCCGCCGGCGGACTGCTGGCCACCCTTGCAGTTTCCGCCGTTTCCGCCCTGACCGGGGACCAGTTCCTGGTCTGGGGCTGGCGGATACCGTTCCTGCTCAGCGCCCTGCTGATTGTGATCGGCATGATCGTCCGCCTTCGGGTGGCAGAAACTCCCGTCTTCCAGAAGCTGGACGCTGAAGCCGCCAAGATCAAGCGGCCACCCCTGATGGAGGTGCTCAGGAACCATCCGCGCCTCGTCCTGGTCACTCTGGTGGCAACGCTGGGCTTTTACGCCTGCCAGGGACTGCTGACAGTGTGGGGCGTTTCGATGGCGGTCGGAAGCGGCGTGGACCGCTCCGGCGTCCTGAATTGGAAGGGTGTTGCCGCCGTGGTCACGGTGGCCGTCTGCTTCTATTCGGCACGGCTCAGTGACCGGATCGGCCGCCGCGCAGTTCTTACCGGCGCAGGCGTCGCTGCCATCCTCCTGGCATTTCCCCTGATCATGCTGCTGACCAACGGGACCCTCTGGGGCTTTGCGGTCGCGGTAGTGATCGGAAACGGGCTGGTCCAGGGAGCGCTCGCCGGGCCCATCGGCGCTTACATCTCCGAACAGTTCCCCACGGGTGTCCGGTACACGGGTGCGTCCCTGTCCTACCAGGGAGCCTCAATGATCGGGGCGGGCTTCACCCCGATGATCGCTACGGGCCTCGTTCTCGCAGCCGGCGGCGGTGTGTGGATAGTGGCCGTGTTCTGGATTGTCGTCCTGGCCGCGGGGCTCGCGGCAGTCCGCCTGACGGCCGAGGGCTCACGCCTCAAGCTCGACACGGTCTAAAAGCACTCCCGCACGCGCCAGGCATTCCTGCACACGGACACGTTCGGCGTGCCTTCCGGGTGGCCCGCAGCTACTCCGGTGAGCGGCGGGCGCCTGCTTCCATTTGTCAGTTTTTTTGAACTCCTTGTGCTGAAACTTGTCATTTACGCAACAATGGCAAACTGCCATGCTGGAGTCAGCGAAGCGTCCGGAACGGCGCACATCACGAAAGGAACCAGGCAATGAAGCCTCAGAATCACATGGTGCTCACTACCTTCATGTTGCCCGCCGGCTACCACAAGGACAGCTGGCGGATGGAGGGAAGCCGGGCCGAAGAACTGGGCAACCTGGACTTCGTATCAGACCTGACCGCGATGGCGGAAGCTGCAAAACTCGACGCGGTATTTTTCGGCGACATCGTCCACGCCAACACGGTCATGCGGGGCGACATCAAAATGAACGGGTTCTATGAACCGATGACCGTGCTTGCAGCGCTGGCTGCCAGGACAAAGAACATTGGCCTCATCGGAACCATGTCCACCTCGTTTTCTGAGCCATACAACCTTGCCCGGCAACTATGCGGACTGGACCACATGTCCAACGGCAGGGCCGGCTGGAACATTGTCACGTCGTCGGACGGTTTCCGCAATTACGGTGTGGAGGACCTTCCCGACCCCGCGGTGCGCTACCGGCGCGCAACCGAGTTCGTGGACGTTGTGCAGCGGCTGTGGGACAGCTGGTCCGATGACGCCATCATCGTTGACCGGGCCTCCGGCGAGTACGTGGACCGGAGCAAGCTGAAGGCCATCGGGCACAAGGGCGAGTTCTTTGAGGTCGAAGGACCCATCAACATGCCGCGGTCGCCCCAGGGACGGCCCGTGCTTGTCCAGGCGGGATCCTCAGGCCCGGGCATGGACCTGGGTTCCTCCGTGGCCGACGGAATTTATACCGCGCAGCCGTTCAAGGAACCGTCCATCGAGTTCTATACCAAGTTCAAGAACATGGTGGCCGAGAAGGGGCGAAACCCCGACGACGTCAAAATCATCCCGGGCATCCTGCCGATTCTGGGCGACACCGAGAAGGAGGCACTGGACCTCGCGAACGAGCTGGCTGGCTACGTGCACCTCGGCAACGGCCGCAAGCAGGTGGGTGCTGACCTCAAGATGGACCTTTCCGAGCTGGAGTTCGACGAGTCGATTCCCGCCGAGTGGTTTTCCGACGATCCCAGACTGGGCAGCCGCTACCAGATCTACCGCAAGAAGAGCGTGGACATGGGCATGACGCTGCGCGAGCTGATCGTGGACCTGGCCCGTTCCACAGGACACCAGTGGATGGCTGGCACTCCCTCGCAGGTGGCAGACCGCATGGTTGACTGGTTCGAGTCGAAGGCCTGCGACGGCTTCAACCTCAACGCTCCCTTCAACCCGGGCGGTTTCAAGCTGATCTGCGACAAGCTGGTCCCGGAGCTCCAGGATCGCGGCTACTTCCGGGCTGAGTACGAGGGCACCACGCTGCGCGACAACCTCGGGCTCGCTCGGCCGGGAGCCTAGAAGCCGGAGTCTGGAAACCGAGAGCCTGGAGCCTCCGGCTTCGAAGCCATCTGCTTAGACACCGGCAGGGCCAAACCGCTCGACGGCGACGTCCACCCACGCCTGGGCGCGGGCGTTCAGCCGCATGCTCCGCGTCCACGCCAAGGAAACAGTAGCCGGCGCGCGCGTATGGACCCGGGGCTCGGCAACCGTTTTCAGGACAACTTTCAGCTCTTCATATGGGGCGTCCAGCATCGGCTGCTGAAACAGCACGGCAACGCCACGGCCGCTGGCCACCAGGGACCGCACCGTGGCGTAGCTGCGGGAGCGGTGCCGGATGTTCGGACTCAACCCGGCATCGCGGTACATGTCGAGGATGCGGGTCGAAATGGGCGGAGCGTCGAAGAAAATAAGCGGAGTGGCGGCCACATCCCTGAGCGAGACCACCTCCGCCTCGCGCAGGGGATGGTCCTCCGGAAGCAGGATGTAAGGCTCCACAGACAGCAGGGGCGCCGTCTTCAGGGCAGGGGAAACGTCCATGTCATAGACGAAAGCGGCGTCGATGGAGCCATTGAGCAGGCGGTCCTGAAGATCCTCGTGGTACCCCTCGATGAAGTCCACCTCCACATGGGGGCACTGGCTCGCAAAGTCGGCCAGCATCGGGGGAATGATAGTGGGACCGAGCGGCATGAAGCACCCTACGGTCAGCGGACCCCGGATATCGGTCCTGTCCCTCTTGGAGAGCGACGCAATCTCATCCGCGAGATCCAGCAACTGCCGCGCCTGGCGGAACACCACGATGCCCGTGGAGGTCAGGGTAAGCCCCTTGGACTTGCGCTTGATGCACAGCTGCGCGCCGACGATCCGCTCCAGTTCCCCGATGGACATGGAGATGGCCGACGGCGCCATGTGCAGCCTGCGTGCTGCCTCGCTCATGGTTCCGGTTTCGGCCGCCACCACGAAATGGAGAACCTGGCGCAGGGTAATCGCAGGGTTGAGGCTGATATTCATATTGTCAATTCTACTGATAACTATCCGCAGAAATTGACGATTTACTTGAGAAGTGCAGCTTGTCATCATGAAAGAAACGGTTCCGGCGACGGCGCCAGAGCTATTGCCGCAGCGGCGGCATCCCTTCCGAGAGAGACGTGAAAGCAGATGGACGCCCAATCCAGATTCCTTGACCAGGCAGAAGCCATTGTCGGCGCTGAGAATGTTGTCCGGGCTACGCCCAAAGAGGGATACATCGATCCGTACCCGCTGAATCCCGGACGCGCGAAGTGGCCGGGAGTTCGGCCCGGGAGCGTGGAAGAGGTCCAGTCCGTCGTCCGGCTCGCGAACCGCACTGGCGTTCCGCTGTGGTCCTTCTCCAAGGGCAAGAACCTGGGCTACGGGGGGCCGGAACCGCGCTCGCAGGGAATGGTGGCGCTGGACCTGAGCCGCCTCACAAGGATCATCGAGGTGAACGACCATCTGAACTACGCCGTCATCGAGCCGGGGGTCACCTTCTTTGACCTCTTCGAGCACATCCAGGAAAAGGGCCTGAAGCTCTGGATGTCCGTTCCTGCACTGGGGTGGGGATCCATCCTGGGCAACGCGCTGGACCGCGGCTACGGCATGACGCCGATGGGTGACCACGTCCAGTCCATCTGCGGCATGGAGGTGGTCCTGCCGGACGGCGACCTGGTGCGGACGGGAATGTGGGCCATGGAGGGAACCGAACTCGGCCCCATCTTCAAGGGCGGCTTCGGCCCTACGCTCGATGGAATTTTCACCCAGTCCAATCTCGGCATAGTCACCAAGATCGGTCTCTGGCTGATGCCCTGGCCGGATGTGTACATCAACGGCGACGTTGTGGTGGAGCGCGAAGAGGATCTGCCCAAGCTGATTGACATCCTGACCCAGCTTCGGCGCGAGGACGTCATCCAGAACAACGCCCTCTGCGGGAACGTGGTGCGGGCGGCGACTATGAACGGGCCGCGCTCACGCTGGTATGAGGGGGAGGGGTCCATTCCGGACGACCGCCTGGAAGAAATGCGCCATGAGATGGGCATCGGCCAGTGGAACGCCAAGTTCGCCATCTACGGGGACAAGGGTCTCGCCGAACGCAGGCTAGAGATCATACGGGAGCGCTTTGCCGGTCTTGCCGGGTTTACCGTTAAAGCCCGGCTCTATGAAGGGGCGGACGGCGTGCAGGTTGCCTATGAGGACATCGCCGACATGGACCGGACCCAGATGGCCGGAGTACCCACACTCAAGCCCTTGTCAACAGTGGCATGGGCGGCGGAGAACGGCGGGCACATAGATGCCGCCCCTATCATTCCCGCTCGCGGGGACGAGGTGTGGGCGTTCTACCGGGAAGCCAAGGAGCTGTACCGCCGGTTCGGCTTCGACCTGTACATCGGGTACCACCTGTACCCGCGCCACATGGTGCACGTGACCATGATCTTCTTCGAAAACGACAACCAGGAGCAGCTGGCGCGCGCACGGGCACTCTACTCGGCATTGCTCGCGGCTGCCCGCAGCCACGGATACGCCCCTTACCGCAGCCACGTGGACTACATGGACGTCATTGCAGACGGTTTCGACTACAACAACAACGCCATCCGGCGGCTCCAGGAGACGCTCAAGGACGCGCTGGACCCCAACGGCATCCTCTCGCCCGGAAAGCAGGGAGTCTGGCCGCGGCGTTACCGCGCGGTCGAAGCGGCGGCCGATGCTCCGGAAACCCATTACGCCGTGGAAGCCGCCGCCCGTTCCAACGCTGCCCGGCTGTAGGCCACGGAACGGCAGGGCGCTGACCGTCGCGTGTTGAGCGCCCGCGGTCATCGCAAGGGCACCAATCGAGACTATGTTTTCTGTGACTCTTGCCACAACATGTGCCTCACGATATATTTTAATTAGATTATGCATTATCGGCGGGAGCGAGCGCTCCTTGTAACTGCGGCCGCGGGCCCCAAGACCTGCAAGTCATCAGCACGCTGATGCCGATCAGTACGCCGACACCCAGCAACAGAGTGGCACGCCAGGCGCGGAATCATTCCGGCCGCCTCTGCCACTACTCAAAGAGGAGATTCTGGATGGAAAAGCCCACGTTTTACTCCCGGTTCAAGCAAGCCCTGGTTCCGGCTGTTGCCGGATTCGCCCTGCTCTCGCTTGCGGCCTGTGGGTCGCCCAGCGAGGCGGCAGCGGGCAGCGAGTCGGGCGGCAAGTCCGCCATCAAGGTTGTGGTGGCCCCCATCCACTTCGAGACGGCCTACGTCGCTGAGGAGCAGGGCTACTTCAAGGAAGCCGGCCTGAGCGTCGAGATCATCCCCGGCGCGGATCCTTCCGCCAACCTGGCGCAGACCGTTAGCGGACAGGCGGACATCACCACGGCGTCGTGGGGTGTCATGACCACGGCTACAGCCAAGGGAATGCCTGTCAGGGTAATCTCTGGCAACGGCGTGGTTGACCCGGAAGCGGACAACTCCGGCATCGTTATCCCCAAGAACAGCCCCATCAGGACGGTGGCTGATCTGAAGGGCAAGAACGTCGCCGTCAACGGCGTGAACACCGGCGGAGACATTCCTATGCTCCAGGCAGCAATGGCGGCCGGGATCGACCCGAAATCCCTCACCGAAATCGCAGTACCTTACGCCGGGATGGAGGCAGCCCTCGAGCAAGGCACTGTGGACGCAGCGTTCGTGGCGGACAGCTACTACCACCAGCTCGTCGATGCTGGGTTTAAGAGCATCGCCAGCCCAGTCCGTGAATTCCAGGGCAACATGCCGGTGACCGTCTGGGCCGCAACCGAGCCTTGGCTCAAGAGCAATCCCGGCACCGCCGAAAAATTCAACGAGGCCATGGAAAAGGCCGCCAAGTTCTACTCGGATCCGGCCAACTCCGCGGCCATCGTGGACATCTCTGCCCGCGTCAAGCAGGTGGACGCTGCCAAGATCAACCCCAAGGCCTACGTTCCGGTCAATACCGCCATCAACCTCACCTCAGGACAGGCGGGCATTGACGCCATGGAGGACCTTGGATTCGTCAAGAACCCGCTGACGGCGGAGGGCATGCTCTGGAGCGGCGCCCCCCGCTTTTCGAAATAGCAGCCGGGCCGGCCAAGAGACCCTGACTGAGAGACGAAGATGAAGACACAAATACGAGCGTTTGATGCGGGGCTGACCAGCCAGAGACTGCTGGCAGTTGCCGCACTCCTGATGGTGTGGCAACTGGTGATCTGGAGCGGATCACTGCCCTCCATGACTCCCGGGGTGCCCGCAATCGTAACGGCGATTGGGAATGCATTTACTTCCGCCCTTTTCTGGACGTCGCTGGCGCAGACGATGACTGCCGCAGTCAGCGGCTGGCTGATTGCCGTGACTGCCGGCACGGTGCTGGGCCTGGTCATTGGCTCAGTCCCCATGCTGGACCGTTCCACCTCCATCCTCATTGACTTCGGCCGGTCCTTCCCGGTGCTGGCACTGATGCCGGTTGTCATCATGCTGCTAGGGGCCACCGCACAGATGGAGATCTTCGTCGTCTCGCTCTCCTGTCTCTGGCCGGTGCTGGTGCAGACGATTTATGGGGCACGGCGGATGGATGCAGCAGTGGTGGACACCGCGCGGACGTTCCAGATTCCGAGGCTGCTCTGGTTCCGCCGGATCCTGCTCCCGAGCGCCACCCCGTTCATCTCCACTGGTATCCGGATATCTGCCTCGATCGCCATTCTGGTGTCGGTGGGTGTAGAAGTGCTCAGCCAGGCGCCGGGCATCGGACGGCAGATCACCCTGGCCCAGCAGGCGCAGCGATGGGATCAGGCTTTCGCCTACCTCTTCTTCGCCGGTCTGGTGGGCTGGGGCATCGCCGGCCTCCTGAACCTGGCAGAAGGCAAGCTCCTCAAGTGGAACAGGCAGGCCAATGACTGACACAGCGCTCCGCACACCCCCGCGGACTACAGCGGGCACGGATACACCGAAAACAGGGAACGCACGGGAGTGCGGCGGGGTCCGCCAACGCAGCCGCGTCGTCAAGGCACTCCTGAACGTCCTGCAGAGGACCTGGCTGATCGCCGTGGTCTTCGCCGTCTGGTGGGCCGCTTCGGCGAACAGCACCAACATCTTCATTCCGTCCCTTGAGGACATCCTGCTCAGCCTGCGCCGGGACCTCTCCAACGGAGTCATCGGATCCGGAGCAAGCTACAGCCTGACCAACCTGGGAGTGGGACTCCTGCTGGCGGTGGTGGTGGGCATCGCCGGCGGGCTGGTTCTCGGTGAGACCAGGCGGCTGCGGGAAGTCGTTGACCCGGTCATCCACTTCTTCCGTTCGGTGCCGCAGGCCGCGCTGGTGCCCCTCATCATCGGCGCGTTCGGCATCGGGCAGGGCCCCAAGATCTACACCATCGCCTTCGCCTGCATGTGGCCGGTGCTGCTGAACACGATCGACGGCGTCCTCAGCGTGGAGCCGACCATCCGGAAGTTCTCCAAGGTATACCGCATCCCGCCGTGGCTGCATTTCCGCCGGGTGGTTCTGCCGGCAGCACTTCCGCAGATCGTTGCCGGCATCCGCGTTGCCCTGCCCATCGGCATCACCGTCATGGTGGTCAGCGAGCTGTTTGCCGCCAACAAGGGACTGGGCTTCTACATCCTCAATGCATCCGCCACCTTCCAGGTGCCCGAAACCTGGGCCGGCGCACTGCTGGTCGGCGTCATCGGCTACTTCCTCTCGCTGCTGTTCATCGTCTTCGAACGCAGGATCCTGAGCTGGTACTTCAAGTCGGGTGCGAAATGACACCCACGATCCAACATCCGAAAGAAGGAGCCACCATGGCCGTTCAGGCAGCACCCGAACAGGAACACACAGCGACGGCACCACTGCTCGAAGTCCAAGGACTGACAATGAGTTACGGCTTTGGTGACTCCGAGAACAGGATCCTCAACAACCTCAACCTGGATGTCAACGACGGCGAGTTCGTTTCGATCGTGGGCCCATCCGGCGTCGGCAAAACGACCCTGCTCCGGGTCCTGTCCGGTCTCATCAGGCCCAAGAGCGGCACGGTGAGCGTGGGCGGGGAGGCCATCAGCGGACCGCACCGTGATCTCGCCGTGGTGTTCCAGGACTACAGCCGGTCCTTGATGCCATGGATGAGCACCTTGGAAAACGTGGCGTTCCCGCTCCAGGGCCGCGGGGTGGGCAAGAAGGAGCGCAACGAAACGGCGGAGAAGAACCTGGCTGCCGTGGGACTGGCCGGGCAAGGCCACAAATATCCATGGGAAATGTCCGGGGGAATGCAGCAGCGCGTCGCGATCGCCAGGGCGCTGGCCTACAACGCCAAGGTCCTGCTCATGGACGAGCCCTTTGCCTCGGTGGACGCGCAGACCCGGTTCGATCTCGAGGACCTGGTGATTGATCTTCAGTCCAACCTGGGCGTGACCATCATCCTGGTGACCCACGATATCGACGAGGCCCTGTACCTCGCCGACAGGGTCATCGTGCTCGCCGAAAAGCCTGCGACGGTGGTGGACGTGATCGAGACAGGATTTGGCGATCACCGGGACCAGGTTGAAACCAAGGCGGACCCGCGCTTCGCCGAGGCACGCGCACGCATCCTGCACCGCCTCCGCAACCACTGACCCGGCACTTCGGCCAAAACGCCAACTGTTCCGCCGGCCACCATGCTGTTCCGCCGCTGCGGCTGCACAGAGAAGCCCGCCGCGAACCTCGCTGAGGTTCACGGCGGGCTTCTGCGTTCTTAGGCGAATCAGACCTTGGCGGGCGTCACGCCGTGCTGCCCGGCGCCGTCGTCAATGCCGGACTTCAGGATGGCATTGAGCGTTATCTCGTAGTGTTCCCGGATCAGGCGGGAGGCGCTCTTGGCATCCCGCTGCAGGGCAGCGGCGAGGATGTCCCGGTGCTCCTGGGCAACATCCCGCGTGGTGAACCGGGTGGCACTGCCGGCCCAGCGGCCGTACAGCTGGGATAGATCAGACAGGGTGGCGCAAAGATCGATCAGGACGGGCACCCCGCACGCCTCCAGGAGCTTGGCATGGAACGCCTGGTGGGCGCGGTTCCAGGCTTCGGTCAGCTGGGCGTCGTCGGTGGAATCCCGGTAAGGGGTCCGCTCCAGGGTGTGGTGGGCGGCGATGAGCTGGGATTCCCACGCGAGGTCCCCACGCTCGATGGCCAGCCCGATTCCGAACTCCTCTGACCGGCAGCGGAGCTCGTTGATGTCCTTGAGTTCGGAGAGCGAGAGTGTGGGCACGAAGAAGCCGCGGTTCGGCTTGAGGAGCACCAGGCGGTCACCCACCAGTCGGGTGAGGGCCTCACGGATCACGGTGCTGCTGGTCTGGTAGTGCTTTGAAAGCGCCGTGAGCTGCAGTTTCTCCCCCGGGGCCCACCGGCCGGACAAGATGTCGTCGCGCAAGGAATCCCGGATGTGCTTGCTCAGCGTCTCAGAATCGGTACTTTTCGCCATATGCATTATTGTAACCGCCGAAGAAGAATATATTCTTTGTTGACTTATGCAAAACTGATAATAGAATAGAGGGAGCTCGCACGAGGCCCGGATCACGCTGGTCCTCTGCAGATCCCCAGTTACAAGGAGAACCGCCGTGACCAACTCCAGCACCGAAGCAGTCCAGGCCTCAGGGGAGGCGGTGGTGGACGATCTGTACTGGCGCGACCAGTACGAGGCCATCACGGAAGACGACGCCTTCCTCCGCGAAGTGGTGGAGGGCTCGGACCTGCCGGCCCTCATGGTCGCCTTGGCTGCCGTCACCCGCGACTTCTCGCTGCTGCGCGACGACCTCCGTCCGCCGCAGCCGCCCGCCGACATCATGGGCCTGCCCCATGGCGGCATGAACAGCCAACAGCAGGAACAGGCACGGGAGCTGGCATTCGCGGCACTGAAGCGGGTCCGGGACGAGAAGCTGACCGGCGTCGGGACACTCACCGAGGCGCAGGCGCAGGACATCCTCACGTGGATCACAAATTCTGCCAACCCGGAATACCATCCGATGCTCATGCATGACATGGCCCTGGTTGAGGGCCAGGGCGGCAAGCCGAAGTGGAACTTCCGTGACATCGCCGTCGGCCGGGACTTCAGCGTCGCAGTCATCGGCTCGGGCGTCTCCGGCATGGCTGCGGCTTATCGCCTGAAGCAGGCCGGCGTGCCCTACACCGTGTTCGAGAAGGGCCACACCGTGGGCGGCACCTGGTGGAAGAACACCTATCCCGGTGTGCGACTGGATACGCCCAACTACGCCTACAGCTTCTCCTTCGCCCAGCGTGACGACTGGCCGCAGCAGTTCTCCCAGGGCCCCGAAATCTTCGAGTACACGCGCCAGGTGGCCGAGCGTGGCGGCATCCTGGAAAACATCGAGTTCAACACCGAGGTCACCTCCGCGGACTATGACGAGGTCACGGGGCTGTGGAACGTGGACACCATCGATGCCGGCGGCCGGCCGGTGACGCGCCGCTTCAATGCCGTGATCACCGCCGTCGGGCAGCTTGACCGGCCCAAGTATCCGGACGTTGACGGCCGGGAGTCCTTTGCCGGCGTCCAGATGCACTCGGCCGAATGGGACAGCAGTGTGGACGTTACGGGCAAGCGGGTGGCCGTAATCGGTACCGGTGCCAGTGCCTACCAGATTGTTCCGGCCATCGTGGAGCAGGTCTCCGCGCTGACGGTGTTCCAGCGCAGCTCGCCTTGGATGCTCCCTACCAAGGGCTACTACGACGACATGCCGGAATCGGTCCAGTGGCTGGTCCGCAAGCTGCCGCACTACGGGCAGTGGCTGCGGTTCTGGCAGCACTGGCTGGGTGTGGAGGGACGCCAGCACACCGCCGTCGCCGAGCCGGGCTGGAACAAACCGGGCAGCGTCTCGGCCGTGAACGAGAAGGTGCGCCGCGAACTGACGGAAATGCTGGCCAGGCAGTACCAGGACCGCCCCGATCTGCTGGCCAAAGTCACGCCCAACTACATCGTGGGCGGTAAGCGCATGCTCCGGGACAACGGTGTGTGGGCCGAGTCGCTCAAGAAACCGCAGACCACGCTGGTCACCGAGGGCCTCGAGCGCATGGTGCCCGAGGGAATCGTCACCAAGGACGGCGTACTCCACGAAATGGACGTCATCGTCTACGCCACCGGCTTCCAAGCCTCGGAATTCCTCGAGCCCCTCCAGATCACCGGCCGCAAGGGCACGGATCTGCATGAATACTGGGGCGGCGATGCGAAGGCCCTCGCCGGGATCACGGTTCCCAACTTCCCCAACCTGTTCATGGTCACCGGTCCCAACACGGGCCATGTGGTGAACGGCAGCCTGTACTCCATGATCGAATACGGCGTCGAGTACATCCTCGAGGCCATCCGGATCATCGTCGAAAACGACCTGAAGAGCCTGGACCTCAAGCAGGAGGTGCTGGACGGCTTCATCCAAAAGCTGGACGCCGCCAGCGCCACCAAGGCCTGGGGCCACCCCTCCGTGCAGACCTGGTACAAGAACCGGTTCGGCCGCGTCTCCCAGATCTGGCCGCACCCGGTGGTGGACTTCTGGAAGATCACACGCACGGTCAACCTCGACGACTACAACCAGCTGGCATGAGCGCCAACGCCATCGCAGACCCGCCCGCCTTCTCCACCGGCAGCACGGTGTACTTCGGAAGGACGGCCGACGGCGTCGTCCACGTTCCCGGGGTCCGCTACGGTGAGCGGCTGGATCCGGCAGACCGGTTCTCGCCGCTGGGCGATCCCTTGCCCGGACGTGGGCAGGCCAGCCCCACAGTGTTTCCGCAGTCGCCGGGGTCCCTGGACTGGCTGATCGGCCCGGCGCTGTCCCGGCTGCCGCAGAACGAGGACTCCTTCCTGCTGGACATCTGGGCACCCGAGGGCGCGCGGGACCTGCCCGTCCTCGTTTTCCTCCCTGGCGGAGCCTTCATCAGCGGCGCCGGAAACGTCGGCTGGTACGACGGCGCCCGGCTCGCCGCCGAGGGCAACGCCGTGGTGGTCACCGTCAGTTACCGGCTGGGCGCGCTGGCGCTGCTGGGCGGCTCCGGCAGTCCCCTCAACCTGGGCGCGCAGGACATCCTGCAGGCGCTTAGGTGGATTTCGGCGAACATCG
Organism: Arthrobacter sp. GQ119; assembly: GCF_059759125.1. Lineage (NCBI taxonomy): Bacteria > Bacillati > Actinomycetota > Actinomycetes > Micrococcales > Micrococcaceae > Arthrobacter > Arthrobacter sp. GQ119. The sequence goes on from NZ_JCAXEA010000012.1 coordinate 53,741, forward strand.
GCGCGTTCGGGGGAGACCGCGGGGCCGTCACCCTGGCGGGGCATTCGGCCGGGGCCTGGTACGCCTATGTCCTGAGCCTTGCTCCGGTTGCGAAGGGGCTGTTCCGCCGGACAGCACTGTTCAGCCTGCCCTGGCAGCCCCCGCTGGGCCCCGCTGCCTATGAGGAACGCCGGGCATTGTTCAACGGCTTCCTTGCGGAGGCGCTCGGCAAGGGGGCGCTCGGCAAGGAGGCGCTCGCCGGCGGCGGAGCGGGCGAGGGGCCCGGAAGTGACGACGGCGGGTCGTTGGCCGCCGCGCCCATTGCGGCCATCCTTGAAGCCCAGGCCGCAGTCGGCAGGGCATATGCGGGGCGCGGCCTCGGGCTGATGCCTGGGGCAGATGGTGAGCTCGTGCCGGACTGGGCCATGGACTTCACGCGTGCTGCCGCCTCCCTGCATGTGCAGTCTTTGCTGCTGAGCAGTACGGACAATGAGGCCGCGGCCTTCCTGCACGCCGTGCCGGTGGCTGCCGTGGGTCCGGAGCAGCTGGCGGGTTTCGTGGCCACCCACTTCGATGATGCCGGCCAAGTCCTGGCCTTCCTGGACGCGCGGCTGCCCGAAGCGACGCCGCACGCCAAGCTCGTGGAAGCCATGAGCCTGCACCAGTTCCGCCTGGCTGCGACTGAACTGGCAGGCGTGGCCGACGCCGCCGGAGTGGCGTCGACGCTGCTCCGGTTCTCGGTCCCCAGCAGGCTGGAAGGCGCCGGCAGCCCGCACTGCTTAGACCTGCCGTTCCTCTTTGGAAACCGGGAGGACTGGCAGGATGCCCCGATGCTCCACGGCTTCCCGGAGGACAGCTTCGATGCGGTTTCCGACCAGCTGCGGCCGCTGCTGCTCAGCTTCGTGGCCGACGGCAAGGCCCGGTCCTGCAGCGGCGAGCCGCTGGGCCTGTTCACCCGCGACCGCCCGGTGCTGCACGCCGTGACCGGCAGCGGACTGGTTCCGCGGAACCTCGAACCGGAACTCCGCGCCCGGCGCTAGCCGCGGCCATCCCGGCCCCCAAGCCGCACCGTTTGTTGCCGCCGGACCATTGCCAAAGGTCCGCAGGTTATATAAAATCGAACCAGAATATATTTTCAGCTAAGAATGTAGCGAACCGGCCACGTGCTGGATCAGGCTAGAAGGAGATCACAGTGACTGCACGCACCGGAGCAGAGTACAAGCGGGGCCTGGATGACGGCCGTGAGGTGTGGCTGGGGTCGGAGCGCATCTCCGTCCTTGAGCACCCGGCCTTCAAAGGTTCCGTGGACGGCATGGCCGGCTACTTCGACTACCAGCACAAGTACGCGTCGGACTGCCTGACCACTCATCCGGAGACCGGCGAGGCCATGAACGTGAGCCTCTCGCTCCCCAGGAACACGGAAGACATCGCCCGCCGCCATCGCGCCTTCGACCGCCTGGCCCGGTACTCCAACGGCATGCTCGGCCGCACCCCGGACTACGTCAACGTGGTCCTGGCCGGGCATGTGTCCCGCAAGGACATCTTCGACCGCTCCGGGGACCCGGTGTACCACCAGCGCCTGGCGGCGTACCACCGCGAAGTGATTGAAAAGGACCTCGCGCTGACCCATACGATCGTGCACGCCGCGATCGACAAGAGCGTGGGCGAGCTGCAGGGCATGAACGAGGAACTCACCCTCCGCGTCGTCGAGCGGACCGGGGAAGGCCTGATCGTCAGGGGCGCGAAGATGCTCGCCACCCTCGGACCGATCGCCGATGAGCTGTATGTCTACCCGGCGGTGCCCATTCAGAAGGGGTTCGAGGAATACGCGATTTCCTTTGCCATTCCGGTGGCCACCCCGGGCGTCGTCGCCATCTGCCGTGATCACTACGGCGTGGACGCTGACGTTGCAGACAAGCCGTTCTCCGCCCGCTTTGATGAGCAGGACGCCGTCATCATCTTCGACGACGTGCTGGTGCCCTGGGAGCGGGTCTTCATCGACGGCAACCTGGACGTCTACAACTCCATCAATGCCGGTACCGCCTCCGGCAATACCCAGCAGCAGACGGCCATCCGTGCCGCCGTGAAGCTGGAGTTCGCCTACGACCTGTGCACGCAGATCGCCAAGGTGACGGGCACCGAGAACAAGCCGGACGTCGGCGCGATGCTCGGTGAAATCTACACCTACCTGCGCCTCACCCGCGCGGCCATCCACTCCGCGGAACTGCGTGCCTCGGACTGGGGCGGCGGAGCGTTCTTCTGCCATGACGACATCAGCTCCCTGCGGGCCATCATGCCCGGCTGGATGATCCGGATTAACGAAATCATCAAGACCATGGGCTCGCACAACCTGCTGGCAACACCCACGGGCGGCGCCTTCGACGATCCGCGCCTTGGCCCCCTGCTGAAGAAGTACCTGCCCGGCGCCAACGGCATCAGCGCCCAGGAACGCGCCCGCATCATGCGCACCGCCTGGGACTTTGCCGGCTCGGCACTGGGCAGCCGGATCGAGCTCTACGAACGCTTCTACCTGGGCAGCATCGGCCGTGCCCGCGCCCTCGACCACCGCAAGGCCCAGGCCGCCGGGGAAACCGGCGCCTACCAGGCCATGTACGACGAAATCGACGGCGCACCCTTCGCGCCGGACAGCGTCCCTGTCGGCGAGCGGGTCGCCGTCGGGGCCGGAAGCCAGGTCCCGCAATGACCGCCCAGACCGCCGAGACCACCGGCCTCGAAAACAGCCTGGACAACATGACGGGCACCGTGGCCCGGCATGTCGCTGACACCGGATTTGAAAACCTGGACGCCGAGAGCGTGGCGCGGGCCAAGGTCCGGATCATCGACTCGTTGGGCAACATCGCCGCCGGCCACCGCGCCCAGGGCAACGACGCCCTGCTGAACCTCGCCCGCAGCTGGGGCGGGGCTCCGGAATCCCGCGTGCTGGTCCACGGCACCCGGCTGCCGGCGCACAACGCGGCCATGGTCAACGCGGTGATGATGCGGTCCTACGACTTCGAGCCGATCGGCGCGGAATACGAGGACCGGACACAGACCGCGGCCCACATCAGCGGAACCACAGTTCCGGTGGCCCTGGCCGTCGCCGAGCGGCAGCGCTCTTCAGGCCGGGACCTGCTCACCGCACTGATCGTCGGGGACGACCTCACCGCGCGCCTCGCGGCGGCGTCGGGATTTGACGTCTACAGCGGGCAGGACAACACCGGCACCGTCAACGGCCTCGGCGGCACCGCCGTCGCCGCCAAACTGATGGGACTTGACGCGCACCAGGTCCGGAACGCGCTGGGCATCGCGGTGAACCAGCTGTCCGGAACCGTGGCGAACATCTTCGACCAGAGCCTCGCGTTCAAACTGCCCATCGCCTTTGCCGCCCGCAACGCGATCGTGTCCGCGGAGCTGGCACAGTCGGGCTTTACCGGGCCCGCGGATGCCATTGGCGGTCCGCACGGGTTCCTGGACATGTACTGCTCAGCGCCGGCGCCGGAGAAGGTGACCCGCCGGCTCGGCGAGGCGTTCTATGCAGACTGTGTGATCAAGCCGTGGTCCTCGTGCCGGGCGAGCCACCCCTCGTTGGACGCCTGCGTGCGGCTGGCCACCGAGAACACGCTCAACGAGGATGAGATCGCGGAGATCCTTATCCACGTAACCCCGCGGACCCTGAAGGGCTTCGTGGGCCAGCCCTTCGTGATCGGGGAGTGCCCGGAAGTCTCGGGTGCCTTCAGCATCCGTTTCACCGCCGCCACTGCCCTGATGTACAAGACAGTCCGGCCGGAGCACCTCACGCTCGAGCACATGCAGGATCCGCGCCTGCAGCGGCTGCTGGACAAGATCCGGCTGGTTGATTCACTGCCGCCTGCGGAATCGCTGACCGCCGAGGTGGAGCTGCGGCTCCGGGACGGTTCGGTGCTCAGGGCCAGGACGGACGTGCCCAGGGGCGACATCTACGCCAGCCCCATGAGCGAGGCGGAGATCCTGGACAAGTACTACGCCAACGTCGAGTTCGGCGGCAGGACCCCGCGCAGGAACGCCGAGGAAGCGGTAAAGCTCATCCAGCGCCTTGAGGAGCTGGACAGTCTGGCACCACTCATCAGACTCTTCACACCCCACTTTTCAGCAATACATCCCAGGAGGATCAAGTGAATACACATCAGGTTGTTCCCGCCGCGGAGATCACTGTCGATCCCGCTGTTTTCCGCCACGTCGTGGGCCATTTCGCCAGTGGAGTCACGGTGATCACCACCGTCGTGGACGGCGAGTTTTACGGCACGACGGCGTCCGCGGTGTCGTCGCTGTCCATGGAGCCTCCCATGATGCTCGCCTGCCTCAACCGCTCCAGCTCCACGCACGACGCCGTGCTGAAGGCCGGAGTGTTCGGCATCAACATCCTGGCCGAGGACCAGAGCGACCTCGCCATGCAGTTCGGACGCAAGGGCGGAGACAAGTTCGACGGCGTCTCCGTCACCCTGTCGGCGGAGGGCGTACCCATGCTGGACGGCGCCCTTGCCACCATCGTCTGCCAGGTTGCAGAAACCCCCACCGGAGGTACGCACACCGTATTCCTCGGCCAGGTCACGGACGCCAAGGCGGGGGCGGGCGAGCCGCTCGCGTACTTCCGCGGCGCCTTCGGCCGGCTGGAACGGGTCAAGGAGCTCGCGGCCTACGACGCCGTGCGTGACTGGGTGCTGGGGCGCCGCACGCCGCTGCACCACGCGCTGGATCCGGTCGAGATCGCAGCCCAGGCCAAGTCCGATCCCCACAACGTCCACAATGCCCTGGTCAAGCTGACGGCCGAATCCCTCGTCATCCGGGGGGACAGGGGCGAATTCCTGTCCGCTCCCATCACCCGTGAGCTGACGGACAGTGTCTACGACGGCCGCCTCACCATTGAACTCGGGGTCCTTGCCAGCCACTTTGACAAGTTCACGGACGAGGACCTTGCGGAACTGAGCCGGCTTACGGACGAGCTGGCCCTGCTGCGCCAGGGCGGCAAGGAAGCGCTGGACAAGTTCCTCAAGACCAATGCGAAGTACCACAACCGGCTCGTCAGCGTGGCAGGCTCCGCCCAGCTCACCGACGCCTTCCGACGCCTGGGCATCGGCACGGTCTGGCGGGAGGCTCTCAACAGTGAAGAGTGGGCCCGGAAGATGGACCACAGCCACATTGTGGAGCTCACGTCAGCGCTGAAGGAGCACGACCATGAGCGGGCCGCCGAGGCCTTGCGCCTGCACACTTCCTTCGGCAAGCAGTTGGCCAGTGACGTGATCGAGCGCCACGGCGGTGAGGTGTAAGCAGCAGCTGCTGACAGCGACGGAGGGGCCGCACCCAGGGATTCCGATCCCGGCGGGTGCGGCCCCGCCGTCGTTCGCGTTAACCGTGCGCGGTACGCGGACAACACAATGGGGACAGTACGGGGAGGCGGACAGCAAAGGAGCGGGGAAGCCCCCCAATGGCTTCCCCGCTCCCTTGTTGCTTTGGCCCGTCAGCTCCCGGTGTCTGTCAGCGCGCAGCCGGCTGTCCTGCTGCAGGGTGCAACAGAAGCGGCAGTTCCGGCACGTAGACAGCGAGCGCTTCAAATGCCGCCTGCTCGGTGTCCGGGGTGGTGGCTGCTGCAACGTAGCGGTCGGGACGCACCACGAGGGTCATGCCGCTGCCGGCGACAGCCGCGAATGTGCCGCTGGTATCGCTGACGGCCGTGGTGCCCGTCAGCGCGAGGTGCGGGCCGCCGTCGTTGCTCTCCACCGTGGCCAGGCGCCGCACCTCAAGGGGTGCGCGGCGATCGTGGGGGAAGTACAGCAATGCCCAGCCCGTGCCGAGTACGGTGTCCAGCGGGACGGCGTCGCCGGTGGGCAGCGTGACCTGCGGCTGGGACAGGGAGCGTCCCACCAGGGCGGCTGCCCGCTTGGGAACTGCCGTGCCCGGGTCCGCCACGCAGCCGTCGGTGAAGTGCGGCTGCTTGAGGAACTTCATGCCGGCCAGCCAGCTCTTGGCCGCCGGAACGATGCCGGACGCGGTGATCGCGGCGTCGCGGATGGCGGTGAGCGCCGGGTTGACGTTCATCACCACTTTGCCGATCCGGTGCGAAAGGCGCACCATGTCCACAGCGTGCGGTCGCCGCTCTGACTGGTAGGTGTCCACGAGGGCGTCGGTGCCGGTGCCCTGGACGTTCGCGGCGATCTTCCAAGCGAGGTTGGCGACGTCGCGGATCCCGGCGTTCAGGGCCTGCCCGGCGAACGGAGGCATCATGTGGGCGGAGTCCCCGGCGAGGAGGACATGTCCCACCCGGTAGTTCACTGCCACGCGCTGGTGGGCAACGTAGACCGCCGCGCGTCGGATGTCTTCCGCGGCGATTGTCTGGAACGGCTCGATGAGCCTGATGATGGCTTCGGGAGACGTGACCGCTGCAGCCTCCTCGCCGGGGAGGAGCATGAACTCGTAGCGGCGGCGGCCGTGGACTCCGGGGACCACGACGACGGGACGTGTCCCGTTGCAGTGGAACTCGGAGAACCGTTCCGGTTCACCGGGGGTGTTTATGATGTCCACCACGATCCATTTCTGGACCTGGGTGGAACCCTCCATGGGGATGCCGAGCTGCGAGCGGACCGGGCTGCGGCCGCCGTCGCACGCCACCACCCACTTGGAGCGGACGGTGTGCTGGCCGTCCTCGTCGACCAGCACGGTGTCTGCGTGCCCCGGGCCGTCCGTGATGCGGAACGCTTCAGTATTGAAGCGGATATCGATCAGCGGACGGCACCGGGCGGCGTCAAGCAGCAGTGATTCCATGACGGGCTGGTCGAACTGCGACTTGCCGGGCTGACCCAGCCGCGGACTGGCCGGATGGACTTCGGCCAGCAGCTGTTCCTTCCGGCCGAAGTAGCGCGCGCCGGTGTCCATGAGCATCTCCTGCGCCAGCCGGTCCAGAATGCCGATCTGCTGCATGACCCGCAGCGTCTCGTCGGTGACGCTGATGGCGCGCGGTTCGTCGCTGGTACCGGCACGGCGTTCAACGAGCATCACGTTGACGCCCTGGTCCGCCAGCAGGTTCGCGGCAGCCAGACCGATGGGCCCGGCCCCGATGACCAGTACGTCGGTCTCGATGATTTTGTCCATTGCCGATCAAAGTTCCGTTCTTTAATTGCCTGCAGCCGGGGCGGCGGGGCATGGGCGGGTCAGGAGACGAGTTCCACCGTGTTTTTCAGGGTGCCCAGGCCGGTGATTTCCACTTCGACGACGTCCCCTTCGGAGAGCAGGCCGGAGGGTTCCATGAACAGGCCCACGCCGCCGGGGGTGCCCGTGACGATCACGTCGCCGGGGGAGAGCCGGGTGAAACCGGTGACGTAGGCGATCAGCTGCGGGATGGTGAAGTACAGGTCGGCCACGGAGGCCTTCTGCCGGATGCCGCCGTTGACGCGGGTTTCCAGGGTGAGCCCGTTGACGTCGCCCAGGTCCGAGGCCGGAACGAGGTAGGGGCCGAAGCCGCCCGTGCCGGGGAAGTTCTTGCCGGGGATCCACTGGGAGGCGGCGAGCTGCCAGTCGCGGACACTGAGGTCGTTGTAGGCGGCGTAGCCGGCGACGTAGTCAAAGGCGTCCTCTTCGGCCACGTGGAACGCCTCCTTGCCGATGATCAGGGCCATTTCGCCTTCATAGTCGAACTTGGTTGTGGTGGCAGGCATCTGGGCCGGCTGCAGGTGGCCCATCTGGGAGTCGGCGAAACGGGTGAAGATGGTGGGGGCCTTCTGCTCCGTCTTGCCGGATTCTTCCTGGTGGCTGCGGTAGTTCACGCCGATGCAGATGATCTTGCCCGGATCTGTAACGGCGGGGAGGAACTCGATATCCGCCTCGGCGCGGGACGGGGCGTTGCGGAACTCTTCCCCGACGGTGCCGAAGATTCCCTGCTCGACGGCGGCGCGGAGCGTGCGGGCAAGGTTGGCCCCGCTGGGACCGAGATCGTACGCCAGTCCGTCGGCGATGATGCCCCAGGTGGGGGAGCCGTCTGCGGATACGAAGCTTGCGTAGTTCATGATGGTGGTTCCTTTCGCGGCGGCGGCGCGCCCGGGATGTGATGCGGGCTTGTCCTGCCGGCTGCTTTGCCGGGCAGGACGAATATGCATCCTTTGACAAAGAATACATTATCCCGCAGTTACGCATTCTGGCTATAGCGCAGCCAGATGCCGGGTACTGTTCCGGCTCCACCACCACGGGAACCGCCTCAGCGTCGCGCAAAGCAGGAGTGCTGCGGCGGCGCCAGTAACCGCGGAGCGATGTTTCTGCCGGGCCGCTAGCTTGTGACTTTCGGCGATAAAAGGCGGGGTTTTCGCGGCGCTTTTTGGCGTATGGGGCAGCCCGCGAGGGGGATGCCTCACATGCCGCGGGAACCGCTTGTTCAGATTGCAGTTCCGGTAGTCGGACACGAACCGGGAGTAGGGTCGAGCTTGAATCCTACAGAGGGCTGGAGCAGCGTAGGCGAAGGAGACGGGGAATGAATATAGCGGGTCTGCCTGACCGGATTGCTGCAGGAATACAGATCCTCATCAGCGGGGATAAGCCAAAGCCAGGCGGCATCAGCCTCGAAAAGGGCCACTACTACGCGGACGGCAGCAACAACTTCTGGGCACTGCTCTACGAGTCCGGGCTCGCCTCGGAGGCGCTGACTTGGCAGGACGACGAAGACCTTCCGCGACTGGGGATCGGTCTGACCGACCTGAACAAGTCCGACGAACTCGGCTCGGGCCACATTCGGTTGGAGGCACTAGTGCGCGAGTTCCGTCCGCAATGTATGGCCTTCAACGGCAAGGGTGTTGCCAAGGACTACGTCAGACAGGCCGGTACCCATGAGCGCGTCGAGCTGGGTTTTCAGGACTGGAGAATCGCCGACACCGAAGTGTTCGTGCTGCCCAGCAGCTCCGGCCTGAACACGCACCCACTACTGCTGGGCTGGGACGGACTGCTTCTGGACAAGCCCGGTTGGTGGGCGCAGCTAGCCATGCACCTAGGGCGGCGCAGTCACGGGCAGGAGTAGCCGACACCTGAAGCGGCGCCGGTGTGAGCGGAACCTCGCAGCGGCCCGGTCGACACGGTCCCCATGGCGGCTATCGCGGCGGCTGATGCTATGACGTCGGACAGGGACGTGTCGCTGCCCAAAGAAGGGGCGTAAGCGGGAGCGGCGGCTGGGCAAGGGCCCGTAAGGGCATTGGTGATCGTTGAAGCTGCGGATCACCACCGGTCGCTTGATTAATGGAAATGCGAAGCAGGGGCCACCAGGGCTCCATTGCTATGGTTCCCCGGGGAATCATGTCAAGATGCCCGCGTAGCTTTCATCGTGGAATCATTTGATTTTGCCCGGATGGCGGGCTGTGTTTTGGGGCTTTGTTTCGCGGTGGTTAGGGTCAGGAGCTCTGCGGAGAGGGCTTGGATCTGGCGTTGGATGGCTGCGGGGTTCAGGGGCCTGTTTTCGCGTTTCAGGCGCGCTTTGGTGGCCGTGTTGACGGTGCCGGTGTCGGCCAGGACGCGCTGGTATGGGGTGGCTGGTGGATCGTATTTCTTGCTGATCTTTGCCCCGGTCCGGACTTTCGCGAGGAGTTTCTGCTGCGGCGCGAAGTGGTTGGTCAGCAGTCTTTGCAGCGCCCAGATCCGGTTCAGCAGTTCCAGCTCGCCGGGTGTGTCGTATCGGTGGTAGCCGACGGTCTGGCGGACGATGTGCCAGTTCTTCTGCTCCACGTGGGCGCCGTCGTTCTTGTTCCCGGACCGGGACCGGGTAAACGTGAGTTTCTCCCGTTCGCACCAGCGGAACAGCTCCCAATTGATGAACTCCGAGCCGTTATCCGAATCGATGCCCAGGACCGGAAACGGGAACGAAGCGGTGGCGTCTTTAATGGCCGCGAACACCCATTTCTGGGCCTTGTTTTTTACCGAGCGGGTTTCCGTCCAACCGGTCGCGGGTCAGTGATATCAAGGGTGAAACAGAATTCCCCTTGGTTGTTGCCGCCCTCGTGCCCGACCAGATCGATCTCGACGAAACCGGGCACCGCGTCATCCCACTCGGCCCAGGTCCGCATCGGAATCGAGTCCTTCAACAGCGTTCCGGGCTTGGTGTGGGACCGGCCGCGGGGCTCGAGTTTCCCCCGGTCGGCCTTGAGCCGGCGGTCAATGGTGGCCGGTGCGATTTTCAGCAGCTGCGCGGCCGTGCCGGCATCAATCCTGAGCTCTTTGCACCGCCGCAGGCGCGGCACCAGGTCCGGCAGCGCTGCCGCGAGGAGCCGGCCGCAGGGTGTTCCCTGCACGGCCCAGCAGAACCGCAGCGCCTCGATCACCGGCTCCCCATACAGCGGCGCCCGCGGACGCCGCGGCCGCACGGACTTCAGGGCCAGCGCCGTCCGCAGTGCCTTGCGGGCGTGGTCACGGTGCCATCCCGTCGTCGCGCACAGCTCATCCAGAATCTGCTTCTTCACCGCCCGCTCCGACCGGGCATACCGGACGGCGATGACCTTCGTGACAGCCCTGCGTTCACTCATCGAAAGCTCCATGGCTCACAATGCCGACGCGGCAGACACCACCCCGGCGGACACGCCGCCACGCGGGCATTCTCAAATGATTCTTCGAATACAGCTACGCGGGCATCTTTGATGAGTTGATCGGCTGCCTTCCGGCCGCGCCACGGATGGAGGAAAATTCAGTGGTCGCCCGGTGACCCCGCGTTGACTTGGTGCGGTTGGAGCCCGTAGATGAGTTTGGAGACCGGAGGCCGCTGACAGGAACTACGGATTGTTGCTTCGAGCACGTGAGTCAGACTCTTTCGTCCTGCAGGCCTCCCCGGGCGGCACGGCCGAGTTGGACCGGAGAGGGGATGTTCCGATGGAAGTGTTACGAGAACGGTGCGCCGCTTTGGATATCAGCAAGCGTGACGTCAAGGCATGTGTCCGGGTGCCGGGACCGCACCGAAAGGGCAACAGGTCGCAGGAAGTTCGAACGTTCGCGTCCATGACGAATGCTCTGCTGGAGTTAAAGGATTGGCTGATCAGCGAAAGGGTCAGCGTGGTCACGATGGAAGCGACTGGCGACTATTGGAAACCCGCGTATTACCTGCTGGAGGACGCCGGATTCGAGTTGATGCTGGTCAACGCCCGAGACGCCAAGGGCTTCCGGGCCGCAAGACAGACGTCAGCGATTCGGCATGGCTATGTCAACTCACGGAATGCGGGTTGCTGCGGGCCTCGCTGGTGCCGCCCGAGCCGATCCGCAGGCTGCGTGATCTCACCCGGTATCGGACCACGACGATCCGGGAACGCAACCGGGAAGCGCAACGACTGGAGAAGGTCCTCGAAGACGCCTGCGTGAAGCTCTCCGCGGTGGCCACCGACATCCTGGGGGTGTCCGGTCGCGCGATAATGCAGGCCCTCATCGAGGGTGAACGGGATCCACAGACCCTCGCCGATCTGGCCAAACAGAAGCTGCGCCTCAAACACGATGCGCTGGTCGAGGCGCTGACCGGCCGTTTCAACGACCACCACGCGTTCCTCTGCGCAATCATCCTGCGCCGGATCAATGAACTGAACGCCGTCATCGAGGAGGTGACCGCACGGATCGATACAGAACTCGCCCCGTTCACTGACACGGTCGAGCACTTGGTGACCATCCCGGCTATCGACCGCAAAGGCGCTGCGGTGATCATCGCCGAGACCGGCGGTGACATGACCAGGTTCCGGACCGCTGCGCACCTGGCCTCGTGGGCCGGAGTATGCCCTGGCAGCCACGAATCCGGCGGGATCAAAAAGTCAGGAGCCCGGCGAAACGGCAACAAAGCACTCGGAGCAGCCCTGGGAAACGCGGCCATGGGCGCAGCCCGGACCAAAAACACATACCTCCGCGAACGCTACTACCGTCTCGCTGCCAGACGAGGCAAACAACGAGCCATAGTTGCGATCGAGCATTCTCTGCTCACCGCGATCTGGCACATGCTCGTGAACAACCTCGACTACCACGAACTCGGACCCGACCACTTCACCCGACGCGAGCCCACCCAAGTCATGCGCCGCATCACCAAACAAGCCAACGCACTCGGCCTCACCGTCCGCTTCGACCCCATCCGTCAGACCGCACCGGCAACCTGAACCCACTCACCATCCATTTTCGAGTCAGTCAACGCGGGTTCTGGTGTTCTGTCGTTGTGTGTCATACTCTGTAAGTGCCTGTTGCGCTGAGCTTCAGGAAGTAAACCCGAGACCCGGCCGGACGACCGCGGCGCTCGGGTTTTGCGTTTAAGTAATCTGCTTGACGCTTGTCACCACCGGTCGAATAAGCTGTCGCCAGGATCCCCCCTTGGCCCAGCACCATGCAATCGCATCTGGAATCACCAGCAACTGTTCCTGGGCCGACTTCGCGTGTTCGTAGCGCATCCGCTCCTTACATCCGGCTTTTCGGGAGAACTCGATTAAGCATTCGCGGTCGCGTTGAACAAGTGATTCATCCTTGTCGATGACCAGCAGTGACTGCCCTGGCTGAGCCGCGACATCGTTGACAAGTTCGCGGAAACACTCGGCTCGGCGTTCGGGTTCGTTGGAGAATCTGCGTCCCGCATCGTACACAATGGCCTCAACCTCCGAACGCACGATCACATCGATGATGGCTTTTCGACGTGAGTCCCTCTCGTCCTTCATGTGCAGGCCCCGCTGCCCAGGCAAAATAAGTCCGCGTAGTTCCCGACGCACGTCGGCATGACCGGAGGGAACCAAAACGCCGGCCACGAGCAAGTAACCTCGTTGCTTTGTCTCGTCAACAAAGAAGTGGTTCCTAGTCGACACGTCGTGCGTACGCCTTACTCATCCGTGTCTTCCTCAATCTTGCCCGCTGCATCCTCAGCGCTCCTACGGTTGGACGCAACCGTCTGCGCCGGCTTGTTGAGGTCCACGATGAGCATGTTGCCGTCACGATCTGGGACCCACCTCTTCGCTACTGACGTGTCTATGCCGATGAACTTGGTGAACATTGTGCCGGCGATCAACACGATGCCCTTCTTCTGAGGCTTTGCACCGGCAGGCCCCTGCCGACGAGTCGGGTAGGCGTTGGGATCGGTCAACTTTGCGGCCTGAATAGCTATTAGCCGGTTTTCTTCGTCCCAAAGAAATTCGACAGCCTCAGGTTCATCGATCAAGGCAAAGGCAGCTTCGTTCAGCGAAAACATGCCGCGCTTTTGGATGGTAACCGTCGGGACTGTTGGAGCAGGAGCGCTGCCCTTCTCGAAAACTTTGAAACCCATCCGCCGCTGACCTCTTTCCTTTTCGCCGATGCTTCTGTCATCGATCATAGCTCACCGCAGCGATGGGTGCGTTCAATGACACGATGGAGAGTTTTCCTCATTCGATCACCCGCGCGGGAAAGTTAGTGAGGTATGTCACAGGTTCAGAAAATTGGTGAAGCTTCGTCCTGTATAGCCCAGATCCCTCCTTGGTTCAGAACTGCGTTCCCATCAAGCCGGTGGGTTCATTTCCCGCGCACGTGGCATCTACTGTGCAGTTGGGGCTCACTACTATCGTCGTTCCGGCTGGCTGGTTGGATAATTCCACTAATCACATGGAGACATCCGATCAGGCATAACATTTTGTGCCGATACGACGGACGGTATGGCAGCGTGGACGGGCTGGTTTGCCAGGAGGACTTCTGATTGAAACTTGCCCTCCCGTCTCGTATCCCTTGGGATACGAGTCGTCTCACTGGCTCTGTCCCGTAGGGTCCTGATTCCTGTGAAATCTCGCGACTTTCTCTGCGTGCGGTGATTCTCATAACTATGTCTCGAAACCTTCTGCTTGAATCGACGTACCAATCGTTAGTTATGAGACACATTGGAGGCAGGCATGTCGAAACTTATTGGCTATGCACGGTTTCGACGCGGCAGCAATCCACGGACCGGCAGAGGGCGGATCTACTGGCCGCCGGCGTTCGACGCGATGACCTCTACGTCGACCAGGGTGTCTCCGGAGCGCGCGCGTCGCGGCCCCAGTTCGATCGAGCACTCCACGCGCTCATGGAGGGTGACACCCTCGTCATCACGACTTTGGACCGGCTCGGGCGATCCACCCAGAACATGCTTGCCTTCGCCGACGAACTCCGCAGCAGGGGCGCCGGCCTGCGCGTCCTGAACCTGGGCGGAGGCGACGTCGACACAGCAACACCTATGGGCTCTATGTTGTTCACGATCATGGCCGCCCTCGCGCAGATGGAACACGAGATCAAGCGCGAACGCGTCACGGATTCCATAATCAAGCGAAGAGAAGCTGGCAAGGACCTTGGCGGCCGGCCCCGCCGGGTCACTGATAGCCAGATCAGAAGCGCTGTTCGCCTGGTCAAAGGTGGCGAGCCCGCGGCGCAGGTTGCCCGGGATCTCGGTATGTCCCGAGCGACGTTCTACAGACGGTCACGAGCGCTTGCCGACTAGCAGGGCGACATTTAGCGCCGCAAAAAGACCGCCACTTACCGCCAACAGTCACACCGCTGGCTAAGCGTCGGGATCGGCGTTATGTTTCGTCGGCCGGTAGCCGGCCAGTTCGGCGCGGATGTCGCCCTCCTCGTGCCCGCCCTTCTTTTTTCCGAACGGCAGCGCTTTGAGCAGCGGATGCACGATAGCCATGACGATGAGGCCCCAGGCGAGTCCGATGAGTGCCGAGCACAACGTGTTCACGAGCCAGGCCAGGAAGCCGCCAACCACCGCGATCCCCTCGAAGGGGTGCTCGAGGACATGGACCAGGTCATACGGACCGTGCCAGCCGAGGTCGTAGGCCCCCTGCAGCATGATGTGGCCGCCAACCCACAGCATGGCGATGGTCCCGATGAAGGTTATTGCGGCCAGCACGGCGGGCATCCCCTTGACCAGCAGCTCGCCGGCGCGCTGGGAACCGGCGGACTTCCTAGCGGCCAGGTGCATCCCGATGTCGTCCATTTTGACGATCAGTCCGACGGCGCCGTACACGAGCACCGTGATCGCGATGGCAACGACCACCAGGATGATCGCCCGTGACAGCAAGGAATCCTGGGCCACCTCGTTCATCGAGATGACCATGATCTCGCAGGACAGGATGAAGTCGGTGGTGATGGCGCCCTTGATGACCTTGGCCTCCGCCTCCGGGCCCCGCTCCACTGCCGGCGCATCTTCCTCTGCGGTGTGGTGGCCACGGAGCTTGTGCCAGACCTTCTCGGCACCCTCGTAGCAAAGGTACGTGCCGCCCAGCATGAGGATGAACGGGATGGCCCATGGGGCGAACGCGCTGATGAGCAGCAGGGCCGGCAGGATGATAAAGAGTTTGTTCCGCAGCGATCCCCAGAAGATCTTCTTGATCATCGGCAGTTCGCGGGACGGGTCCGCCCCGGACACGTACTGCGGCGTGACGGCGGCGTCATCGATTACCACGCCGGCGGCCTTGACCCCTGCTTTGCCAGCCCCGGCAGCGACGTCGTCCACCGAGGCGGCCGCGATGCGGGCCAGGGCCGCGACGTCGTCCAGCAGGGCGACGAGACCGCCGCTCACAGGTCGCTCCCGTAGTGCTCGACGGCGGACGGCTGAGTGTGGTTGCCTCGGTCAAGGCGCGTGATTGGCATGTTTGGAGTATATCGAGGGCGGGCACTCCATCGACGGGAGTTCGTGCCACGCGTGGCACTCAGCTCAAGACCGGGCCAAGGCGGCAATATCACATGCTAAGCGCGCTTATCATTGGAGTTTCGGGGTTCAGCGCTGTGCTGCATCCGGACGGGCACAGCTAAGCTTTTGGGCCGGCGCTTATTGGGTAAAGTCACCGCGTGGCAGGACGGAAACGAACAGATGCTTGAATTGGCAGGGAATGCAACCTTCCGGCATAGCAACACCGCGCTGCTTTCGGTGAGCAGTGTCGAGGCTCCGAGGGTAGTCAGTTCTTCAGATTTCGACCGCAGGTTGGCTTCCACCCTGCACCGGCTGAAGTTCCCGCCCCGCCTGCTTGAGCGCGTTGCCGGCGTCACGCACCGTCGCTGGTGGGCGGCCGGAACGTCGTTTGATGATGCCGCCGCCGAAGCGGGCGCGAAGGCCTTGGCCGAGGCCGGCGTCGAAGCGTCCAATGTGGGTCTGTTGATCAACACCTCAGTCACGCGGCGGAACCTTGAACCGTCCGTTGCGGTGAAGATCCACCACGGACTTGGCCTGCCGTCGTCGGCCATGAACTTCGACCTGGCCAACGCCTGCCTGGGCTTCGTGAACGGCCTGACCCTGGCGGCCAGCATGATTGACTCCGGTCAGATTAAGTACGCGGTGATCGCCAACGCCGAGGATGCCGAGGCCACGCAGGAGGCCACGCTGGCCCGTCTCCAGCGGCCCGAGACCACGCGCGAGGACTTCAACCGGGAGTTCGCCACACTCACCCTGGGTTCCGGAGCTGCTGCCGCAGTCCTGGGCCCGGCAGACCAGCACCCCGGTGCCCACCGGATCGTCGGCGGTGTGATGCGCGCCGGAACCGAACACCATGAGTTGTGCGTGGGCGGTATTGACCGCATGAGTACCGATACGAAAGGCCTGCTCGACGGCGGTCTCCAGCTCGTCGTCGACGCGTGGAACGAAGCCCGGCCGGAGTGGGACTGGTCCGCCATGGACCGGTACGTCACGCACCAGGTGAGCAATGCCTACACCCAGGCCATCATCGACGCGATCGGTCTGGATCCTGCGAAGGTGCCCATCACGTTTCCGCACTGGGGCAATGTGGGCCCGGCATCCCTCCCCATGACCCTCGCCGCCGAAGCGCAATCCCTTGAAGCGGGGGACCGGGTCCTGTGCATGGGCGTTGGATCCGGACTGAATACCGCGATGATGGAAATCGTTTGGTAGCCGCCCGCTGGCCTGGCGTTGACCCGGAATGGTCGCGGGAGATCGATGTGGCGTCCACGTCCGACGCCGATGCGCCGGGCACAGTGCGCCGCTGGCACCTGCTGGACAACGGCGAGCAGCTATCCCGCCTGGGCGTGGCTCCTGCCGGTACCCTGCTGTGCGTGCATGGCAACCCTACCTGGTCGTATCTGTGGCGGACGTTGCTGGCCGCCGGGTCGGACCCGGCCCACCCGTGGCGCGTGGTGGCGGTGGACCAGCTGGACATGGGCTACTCGGAGCGCACCGGCACCTTCCGGCGCCTGGCGGACCGGATCAACGACCTCGGCGACCTGACGGACGCCCTCGGTCCGGACGGGCCCGTGGTGACGGTGGGCCACGACTGGGGCGGCGTGATCAGCCTGGGATGGGCCCTCGCGCATCCGCAGCACCTCGCCGGGGTGGTCCTCACCAACACAGCCGTTCACCAACCCGCAGGGTCGGCAATCCCGCCGGCCCTGCGGCTTGCCCTGCATCCCGCCGTGCATAAGTGGGGAACCACGACGTCGGACGCGTTCCTGCGCGTGACGCACTCGCTGGCCCACCCGCCGCTACCCGCTGACGTCCGCACCGCCTATATGGCCCCCTACCGCGGAGCCTCTCGCCGGGCCGGGGTGGGGAACTTTGTGGCAGACATTCCCGTGGACGCCTCCCACCCCAGCTTCCCGGCGCTCAGCGGTGTGGCGGAAGGGCTGCGCGGCCTGAAGGTTCCAGCGCTGATGCTTTGGGGCCCGCGTGATCCCATTTTTTCGGACCGGTACCTCAAGGACCTCATCAGCCGGCTGCCGCACGCCGAGGTGCACCGCTTCGAAGGCGCCGGCCACCTGGTGGCGGAGGACCGGGATATTACCGCGCCGGTGTTCCAGTGGCTCGACGGAAACGTTGGTGCCAGCGAGGGCGAAGCCCCGAACGACCAAGTCACAACTGCCGAGGGCGAGGGGCAGGATGCAGCCGAACCGGCGCCGTCCGAATTCCGGCCCCTGTGGGACCTGCTCGGCGAGCAGGCGGCAGGGGCGGCGGGAGGAGATACCGCAGTCGCGGAAATGGCGGCGGACGGCAGGGTGGCCCGCTCACTGAGCTGGCAGCAGCTGGACAAGAACATCCGGGACCTCGCAGCCGGGCTGCAGGATGTCGGAGTGGGAAGCGGCAGGCGGGTGAGCCTGATGGTGCCGCCCGGGGTTGACCTGACCGTAGCCCTCTACGCCTGCCTGCGGCTGGGCGCCGTGGTGGTGGTGGCCGACGCCGGGCTGGGCACCAGGGGCCTGAGCCGCGCGGTGAAAGGTGCCACGCCTGATGTCCTCATTGGCATCGACAAGGCACTCGCGGCTGCCTCGGTGCTCGGCTGGCCGGGACGGCGGATCAGCGTGCGGGACCTCCCGGCCACCCGCCGTCGGATGCTGGGCGTCGAGACGTCCCTCGACGCCCTGGTCCTGTCTGGTGCCAGCCGCGGTCCTGGGCAGCTGGCGAACAGCGTGGATCCTGATGCCCCAGCCGCCGTACTCTTCACGTCCGGCTCCACCGGACCCGCCAAGGGTGTGCTCTATACGCAGAGGCAGCTGGCCGCGATGCGGGACACGGTGGCCGCAACCTTCGGGATCCGTCCCGGTGCCCGGCTGGTGGCCGGCTTCGCACCGTTTGCCCTGCTGGGCCCGGCAATCGGCGCGGTGTCGGTGACGCCGGCCATGGACGTCACTGCGCCCCGCACCCTGACCGCGAGCGCGCTCGCCGATGCCGCCGCGGCGATAGACGCCACAGTGGTCTTCGCCTCGCCCGCCGCGTTGCGCAATGTCCTTGCCACCGGGGATGGGTTGAAAGCTGCAGCGCGTAAGGCGTTGGAAGGAATTGGGTTGCTGCTGTCTGCCGGCGCGCCCGTCCCGGAACCGCTCCTGGCCGAGGTGCAGCAGTTGCTGCCCCGGGCCTCGCTGCATACGCCGTACGGGATGACGGAGGCACTGCCGGTCACCGACATCAGCCTCGAAGAAATACAGGCGGCCGACGCCGATGCTGCCGCCGGCACAGAGACTGCCGCCGGCGCCGAGACTGCCGCCGGCGCCGTGGCGGGAGCAGGCAACGGCGTTTGTGTCGGGTGGCCGGTGCATGGCGCCCGGGTGGCCGTCGTCCCGCTGGCGGCGGACGGGACGGCCCCCGGGTGCCACCCCGTGACGGAGGCCGGTGTAACCGGCGAGATCCTGGTCAGCGCCGGGCACGTCAAGGAAGCCTATGACAGGCTCTGGCTGACCCAGCGGGAGAGCAGTAGCCTGCCCGGATGGCACCGCACCGGCGACGTCGGGCACTTCGACGCCGCCGGCCGGCTTTGGGTGGAGGGACGCCTCGCCCATGTCGTGACCGCGCCGGGTGGCGTCTTGACGCCCGTGGGTGCCGAACAGGCCATTGAACGCCTGGACGGGGTCCGGCTGGCGGCGATTACCGGCGTCGGACCGGCAGGCACGCAGGCCGTGGTCGCCGTCGTCGAGACCGTCCCTCCCGCCCGAAAGGCCGGACCAGCTGCGCCGCAGCTCGCCGCCCGCGTCCGCGAGGCGGCGCGTGAGACCGGCGTCCAGGTCTCCGCTGTGCTCGAGGTCCCCGTACAGCCCACGGACATCCGGCACAACGCCAAGATCGACAGGAGCCGCCTGTCCCGCTGGGCTTCGAGGGTGCTGGCCGGCGGCCGGCCGGGAACGCCATGAGGGTCCTTGTTACCGGGGCCAGCGGGCTGCTGGGGGGAGAAGTGGCCCGGCTGCTGGTGCGCCAGGGCCATGACGTAGTGACATTCCAGCGCCGTCCGTCAGGAGTCGATGGCGCCACCGATTTCCGCGGGTCCGTCACGGACGATGAGGTGCTCCGGCGGGCAGTCCAGGGGGCAGACGGAATCATCCACCTGGCTGCGAAGGTTTCCTTTACGGGCCGTGCCGCGGAGTTCGATGAGGTGAACGTCGAAGGGACCCGCCGCCTGCTCCATTGCGCCGGCGAGGCCGGGGTGCGGGATGTGGTGTTCGTGTCCTCGCCGTCGGTGGCGAATTCCGGCGCCGCCATTGCCGGGCTGGGCGCGGAGCCGGCGGACCCGGTGCACGCGCACGGCGACTACTCCCGCACCAAGGCGGAAGCGGAACTGCTGGCGCTGGCGGCAGACGCTCCGGATTTCCGGGTCGCAGCGGTGCGCCCCCACATCGTCTGGGGGCCGGGGGACACCCAGTTGGTGGAACGGGTCCTGGCCCGCGCCGGCAGGGGTAGGCTGCCGCTGCTCGACGCCGGTGCGGCCTTGATCGACACCACCTACGTGGACAACGCCGCCGCGGCCATCGTCGCCGCGCTGCACCGCATGGAACACGCCCATGGCAGGGCCCTGGTGGTGAGCAACGGCGAGCCCCGCCCGGTGGGCGAACTGCTGGCAGGCATCTGTGCCGCGGGAGGCGTTCCGGCGCCGTCGTGGTCTGTGCCGGGCGGCGTGGCGCGGGCGGCGGGAGCGGTGGTGGAGAAGGTGTGGACCTGGGCCGGGCGCCAAGAGGAGCCGCCCATGACCCGATTCCTCGCCGAGCAGCTCTCCACCGCCCACTGGTTCGACCAGCGCGAGACCCGGGAACTCCTCAACTGGACCCCCGCCGTCTCGATTGATGAGGGCCTCGCGCGGCTGGCCAGGCACTATGGTTCCCGGTCGGCGGCGCTGGCTCACCGATCCGGTTAGAGCAGCTGCAGCCACTCCGCCACCACCCCGTAAGGATCCCGGCACGGGCGGATGACACGGCAAGGGACCCTTCCCGTGGAGGAGAGGGGCTTGCTACGCCGGCCCAGTGGGCTGGAGCTGTGTCTGTAAGTCGAAGGAGCCGTTGCGCTCGTTCACCTTGATCGTCGAGGTGGCCGTTCCTACAGCGTTCGATGACGGTGTGCCGGCATCGTTCTTAGGTGGCGGCGACGGCGGGCCTCGCCAGGGCGGAGATCACGCTAGGGAAGGCAGGTTGCGTGGTTGGTGCCTCAAGTTGGAGGGGAGTTTAACTAAGAGCGCTTTCAAACGGCTGGCCAGTTCCCGGCTCCAGGTCCGTCGAACAGTGCGCCGGTGCTGCTCTGGGGTACCACGACGTGGACGGCGTTGCGCTGGACGGTGAAGTCGGTGGGCGTGGTGGTTGCGATCTCGCCGTCGAGGTTCACCGGCAGAGGCTGCTCGGTGACCAGCCGGACACGCCGGCTGGTCAGGTGGTACACCCGGTCGTGTTCGATGAAGGTTCCGTCCTTGAGTAACCGTGCGATGCTCACGTGCTCACGGAGCGGCCCCGCCAGGATGGCGTAGATATCGAGGGTGTGGTCGTCGATCCCAGCCGTCGGGGAGACGGTGTTGCCGCCGCCGTAGTGCCGGCCGTTGCCGACGGCCACCTGAAGCAGGTTGTCGAACTCCAGCGGCTCGTGATCCCCGTCGGCGAACTCGAGACGGGCCGGGAACGCCTTGTGCCGGGCGTAAGCGCTCAGGGTGGCAATGGCGTATGCCAGCGGCCCGATGTACCGCTTCAGGCGGGGGCTGAGAGCTTCGGTAACAGCCACGGAGAGGCCTACGGATGCGACGTTGAGGAATGGCTCACCGTTGGCCCGGCCGAGGTCGATGTCCACCACCTTCCCGTCTGCGACGGTAGCGCATGCCTCGGCAAGGTTATTCGGTATCTCCAGGGTGCGGGCGAAGTCATTGGCGGTGCCCAGGGGAAGAACGCCGAGCATGATGTTGGTGCCGGCAACGCGGCCGGCGGCGCAGCTCACGGTCCCGTCGCCGCCACCCACAACAACCAGGTCGTGCCCGTCCGCAACTACCCGGTCAAGCGTCCCGGCCAGCTCTGCCCCGGACAGCACGTGGTGCACGGCGGAGATCGGCACGCCTGCCTTCTGCATGGTGTCCACTGCAAGTTCGTGTGCCGCCCCTCGGCGTGATCCGGCGTTGATCACAACGGCGGCAGAGCGGGCGTCCCGGGCAACCTTCATGAGGGCAATGCTAGGCGGTTGACCTGTGAGTTTCCGAGGAATACCGTCGGCGGTAGCGGGGTCATTCACCCCGCTTCCACGGGATAAGGGGCCGGAACTGGGCCGCTCCTGCACGGCCAGGGAGCCAGGGAAGGAAAGACCATGCCGAAGTATCTGTTTGAAGCGACGTACGTGGGCCAGGGAATCAAGGGACTCATGAAGGAAGGCGGCACCAAGCGGCGCGATGCCCTCGTGGAGGCCCTCAACTCCGTAGGGGGAACGCTCGAAAGCTTCTACTACGCCTTTGGCTACTATGACGTCCTCGGCGTTTTTGAGGTGCCGGACGATGCCAGTGCTGCAGCGCTGTCGCTGCTCGTCAATTCGACGGGGAGCGTCAACGTCCGGCTGAAGCCGCTCCTGTCGGTGGAAGACCTCGACGAAGCAGCCAAGAAGACGCCGTCCTACCGCGCCCCGGGACAATAGAGCGCCCCGGGACAATAGGCGCCCCGGACACTAGGGGAGTTTGGCACTCTGCCAGGGGCCGCCGTCGCGAATTACGACGGCGGCCCTCCGGGTGTGTGCGGCAGGCAAGATTAGCTAGCCCGCCACGGCCGCCTTCGCGGCCTGCGAGGCTTGCATCCATTCGCTCAGCCACGGGGCCCGGACGCTCGACGTGATGCGGCAATCGGCCACGAAGGTTCCCCTGGCGCCGGCGTCGATCCACTCCTGGAGCGCCTCAAGGTCCGCCACTGAGCGGATGACCGCCGACTCGGCACCCAGCGCGCGGGCGATGCCGCTGAAGTCCACTTCGGGGATCAGCATGGGCTTTTCGGTGAGGCCTTGGGAACCGTACTGGTGGATTTCGGCTCCGTAGGCGGCATCGTTGTAGATCACGACGACGGCGCTGCTCGCGCTACCAATGAGCGATTCGAGGTCGGACAGCCCCATCAGGAAACCGCCGTCGCCGGAGGCCAGCACCAGGGTGCGGCCGTCCTCCACGGCGCGGGCTGCCCCGACGGCGCTGGCGAGGCCCAGCCCGATGGTCTGGTAAGCGGTCCCCACCATGACCAGGTCCTGGGGCCTGGGAATGTTCCAGTACATGGGTGCCCAGCCGAGGAAATGCCCTCCGTCCTGGACCACCGTGCGGCGCTCCGGCAGCATCTCATCCAGTGCCCTGGCAAGGAAGCGCGGGTCCAGCCGTCCGTCCGGCGTCTCGGCGGAGCCTGGGTGGTGCGCCGGTCCTTCGGCCAGGCGTTTGCGGGCTTCCGCGCGCCAGGCGTCTGTGTGGCCGGCGTACGGCGAAGCCGGGCCATCCAGCGTCCGGAGGATGCTTCTGGCAGCGGACTTCACATCCCCGCTGACGAACGTATCCACCCGGGGGTGCGTCGGCTGCAGGGCGGCGTCGATCTGGATAACGGTGCTGTCCGGGCCGAGCAGGTGCCCGAACCGCATGGTGAAGGGGCTCAGGCTTGCCCCGGCCACGAGGACCACATCGGCCTCACCCATGAGCGCGGCTGCGGTGTCCGTGCCGAACCCGCCCGCGACGCCGAGGTATCCCTCGCCCTGGAGGAGGTTGAGCGCCAGTGTGGTTCCGGCGGTCAGCGCGCCCAGGCGGTCGGCGAGCTCCCGGAGTTCCGGGCCTGCGCCGGCGAGATGCGCGCCGCGGCCGGCGAGGATCAGCGGCCGCTTCGCTCCGGCGAGCAGCCGGGCTACCTGCCCAAGGCCGCCGTCGACGTCGTCACTCACCGCCGGTGCCGGCGGTTCGGGAAGCTCTTCGTCCGCAGCATCAAGCGACGCGAGGTCGTAGGGGATGGCGATGACGACGGCGGTCCGCTTGGTGAGCGCGTATTCCACCGCCTGCTGGGTGATGGAGCCCGCGGCGTCGCGGGTGACGGTGAAGGTCGCCGCGCCAAGGCCCGCGGCGATTGCCGCCTGGTCCACGTCCCAGGGCCGGGCGCCGCTGCTCGGAGCGTCCCCGGTGACCAGCACAACGGGGATTTGCGCCTGGACCGCTTCGGCGAGGGCGGTGAGTGCGTTGGTGTAGCCGGGGCCGTAGGTGGTGGTGCCTGCTGCGAGACGTCCCGACGTCCGGTAGTAGGCGTCGGCCGCGGCGATGGCGGCGCCTTCATGGCGGACGGGGGAGAAGCGGAGGCCCAGCTTTTCCGCGGCGTCCAGGAAGTAGACGTTTCCGTTGCCCATCACGCCGAAGACGTCGCTGAGATAGCTGCTGAGAACCTGTGCCACACGGCCGGAGACGGTAAGTGAAGTCATGCAGGAATCTTGTGGCCTTCTTCGCAGATAGGCAAGAGACTCGAAGTCGGGTGGGAGATTTGGCAGGTATTTAGGGTCCCAACTGAAAATTTGCCCACTTGTGGCGTGGGTCACCCGCGCTTAGTGGGAAGGGCGGGATTCCTGCTCGGACAGCCGGCTCAGGAGGCCGTCGTAGCGGGGCGGCATGAGTTCCAGCACTGAAATGGCCGTGCTGGTCCGCTGGATTCCTTCGATTTCCAGGATCTCGTTGGTGATTCGGTACAAGTCGGCAGTACTGCGTGCCACCACCTTGGCCATGAGGTCCGCGTCCCCGGTGGTGGCGTGCACCTCGATGACCTCCGGGATCGCGGCGAGCCCGTCTTCCACCGCACCTGTCCGGGTCTGGCTGATGGACAGCGAGAGGAAGGCCATGAGGTCATAGCCAAGCGCGGCGGGATCCAGCCTCCGGCTGAAGGAGCGCAGGGCGCCGCTGCGCTCGAGCCGTGA
Organism: Arthrobacter sp. GQ119; assembly: GCF_059759125.1. Lineage (NCBI taxonomy): Bacteria > Bacillati > Actinomycetota > Actinomycetes > Micrococcales > Micrococcaceae > Arthrobacter > Arthrobacter sp. GQ119. The sequence continues at coordinate 78,300 of NZ_JCAXEA010000012.1, forward strand.
CAGCCGGGCGTGGACCGTGTTCCGCGCGACGCCGAGCGTCCGCGAGAGTGCCAGGGCGCTGGCTTCGGGGTCCTTGTCGAGGGCCAGGATGATCCTGCCGTCGAGGGAATCCACGGTGCGGGGGTTCGGGATGGTCATATTTTCACCACAGACAGTAGAAGTTGAGCAGAAGTCCCAATGGGTTGAGGGTATCTTGCATGTGCGCCGGGTCACAATCATGATCGGTGCTCATGACCAGTGATCAGCTCCTGACCGCTCCGGACACCGCGGTCCCCACTCTTCGCGGCGCGGTGGCCGGCCTCCCCCCTTATGTCCCGGGCCGGCGCAGTGCCGGCACGGATATCGCAGCCCTCGCCAGCAACGAAAGCCACTACGAACCACTTCCCGCTGCGGCCGCTGCGGTGGCTGCAGCGGCCGGCACGATGAACCGCTACCCGGACAGTGCCGCCGTCGAACTCCGTGAACGGATTGCACGCCACCTCGGCGTCACGGCCGGAGAGGTCGCGGTGGGGCCCGGCAGCGTCGGCGTCCTCCAGCAGATCATCACCGGACTTTGCGACGCCGGCGATGAAGTGATCTTCGCGTGGCGCTCCTTCGAGGCCTACCCCATCCTGGTTGAGCTGGCAGGCGCCCGGCCGGTCCGCATTCCGCTGGACGGCGCTGAGGGCCACGACCTCGATGCCATGGCCGCGGCCGTCACCGCCCGCACAAAGGTCGTCCTGCTCTGCACCCCCAACAATCCCACCGGCGTGCCGATCAGCCACGAGCGCATCGAGGCCTTCCTGCAATCCGTCCGCTCCGACATCCTCGTGGTGATCGACGAGGCCTACGTGGAATACGCCGAAGCGGGCAGCGGCCCCGATTCCCTGGCGCTCTACCGCCAGTACCCGAACGTCTGCATCCTGCGCACCTTCTCCAAGGCCTACGGGCTCGCCGGCCTGCGCGTGGGATACGCCGTTGCGGCGCCGGAGATCGCAGAGGGACTGCGCAGGACCGCCCTTCCCTTCTCGGTGAGCGCGCTGGCCCAGAGGGCGGCCATCGCGTCGCTGGACGCGGGGGAGGAGATGGAAGCGCGGGTGACCGCCGTCAGGCAGGAGCGCACACGGATGGCCGGGCAGCTGGAAGCCCAGGGCTGGAAACTGCAGGCGAGCCAGGGCAACTTCCTGTGGATCCGTGCGGATGACCGGCTCCTGGCGAGGCTGGTTGAGGCGTTTGACGGTGCGCGCATCCTGGTCCGGGCGTACCAGGGCGACGGCGTGCGGATCACCGTTGCTGACCCCGCCTCCAACGATCGTGTGCTCCGACTTTTGGAAGCGCACGCAGCCTCGACACTCGACTGACCTGAAATTCAATCCGTTCCACCTACAACCAGAGGACTCCCCATGGAACAACAGACAATGACGTCTGGCCGCGCACTGGGCGCCGCACTCAAACCCCGCCAGCTCACCATGATGGGGCTCGGAAGCGCCATCGGCGCGGGCCTCTTCATCGGCTCCGGCGCCGGCATCCAGGCCGCCGGACCGGCCGTGCTGATCTCCTACCTTGTGGCCGGCACCCTCATCATCCTGGTGATGTGGGCCCTCGGTGAGATGGCTGCCGCCAATCCGGACAGCGGTGCCTTCTCCGTCTATACCGCCAAGGCGTACGGGCCCGTGGCCGGTGCCACGGTGGGTTGGCTGTGGTGGCTGCAGCTCGTGGTGGTCATCGCGGCCGAAGCGCTGGGCGCGGCAGGACTGCTGTCCACCATCTTCCCCGCCCTGCCGGTGTGGCTGATGGCCTTCGTGTTCATCGTGGTGCTCACCGCCGTGAACCTCACCAGTGTGAAGAACTTCGGCGAGTTCGAGTTCTGGTTCGCCCTGCTCAAGGTGGCGGCAATCGTCGGGTTCCTCCTGGTGGGGGCTGCCCTGCTCTTCGGCTGGCTGCCCGGCGTGCAGTCGCCGGGCCTGGCCAACTTCACCGGCGACGGCTTTGCGCCCGACGGCTTCGCCGGGATCGCCACGGCACTCTTCGTGGTGGCGTTTGCGTTCGGCGGCACCGAGATCGTGTCCGTGGCGGCAGCCGAGACGGCGGAGCCGGCCCGCAGCGTGAAGAAGGCAGTGCGCACCGTGCTGTGGCGCATCCTGGTCTTCTACATCGGTGCGATCTTCGTTATCGCGGCGGTGGTTCCCGTGGGTTCGGCAGGTTTGAAGAGTCCGTTCGCCGCCGTGCTGGAGGCCGCAGGCATGCCCGGCGCAGCCACCGCGATCACCCTGGTGGCCGTTGCTGCACTGCTGTCCGCCCTCAACGCCAACCTTTACGGCGCCTCGCGGATGGCGTTCTCCCTGGCTGAGCGGGGTGAAGCGCCACGCCTGCTCGCTTCGGTGTCCAAGGCCCAGGTCCCGGTTGTCGCAGTCCTGGCCAGCGTCGCCTTCGGCGTGGTCACGGTTGTGCTGGAGTTGGCTTTCCCCGAGATGGTCCTTCCCGTCCTGCTTAACATCGTGGGCTCGACCTGCCTGCTGGTCTGGACGTCCGCGCTCCTGGCCCAGCTCGCGCTGCGTCTCCGCGCCGACCGCGACGGGACGGAGCTTCCCCTGCGGATGGCCGGCTTCCCGTGGCTCACGGTGGTTGGTCTGGTCATCCTCGCGGCAATCTTCACGGTGGGCTTCATTGGCGAGGACTCCCGCCCTCAGCTCCTGAGCACTTTCGGGCTCGTGGCACTTCTGGCGGTGGCGAACTGGCTGCATCACCGTTCCATGAAGCGCTCTGCCAACGCCGCCCCCGGCCGCGTGGAGTCTTCGGAGCGCGCCGAGGCACCGGTGCTCATCGACTGAAGCCTGGTAACTTCACGGCCCCGGAGATCCTGATTATTCGCGTCGCCAGGGTCAGAAGCTCTCCCGTCCGGTCACGGCCTGGCGGGAGAGCTTCTTGTAGCCCTGCTGTTCGAACAGCGCGGTGAGCGGTTGGCCACGATCAGTGGCAGCAGGGCTGCAGGGGAGGAGACAACGGCGGCCGCCTGCGACGCTTCGCCCGCGTCCCCGTAGCCCCAGTGCGCGAATATTGTCGGGATTCCGTGGTGGGCGGCTCCGGCGATGTCGTAGCTCCGGTCTCCGATCATTACGGGACTGGAGGTGTCTATGCCTTCGGATTGAAGGCGGAGCAGCAATTCGGCGAGGACCTCTGCCTTGCTCGCTCTTCCGTCGCGGTCGGACGCGCCGCAGATGTTGACGAAGTGGCCTTCGATGCCAAATCTTCGTGCGAGTCTTACCGCTTGGTCTTCCACCTTGGATGTGGCCACAGCCATCGGCATGCCGGCCGAGTGCAGACGGTCAAGCAGTTCGATGATCCCGTCGTATGGGCTGGACTGTTCGGCGCCGTGGTCGGCATATGCCTTGCGGTAGTGTTGGAGGGCCCTTTGGGCGGTTATGTCGTCCAGCCGTGAGACTGTTCTGAAGGACTCGATCATCGGCGGGCCGACGAATTGGCGCAGTTTGTCCATCGCGGGGACCGGCGCGCCTACGGCTGCCAGGGCTCGGGCAGCACTTGCCGTAACGCCGGGTGCTGAATCCAGCAGCGTCCCGTCCATGTCGAACAGGACGCAGCTAATGCCGGTGAGAGGTGGACGGTCTTGCTGCAGAAGTGTCATTTTTTCGGGTGCTTTCGGTCGTGGAGTTGGTTCGGTTCTGGGTGTGCCGGGGAAGATTTTGGTGTGAAGTAGGCATGGATCGAGTGAGTCTTGACCAGATAGACCAGAGGATTCTCGCTGAGCTAACGAAGAACGCCCGGATGAGCCACGCGGAGCTGGCGACCAAAGTCCTGCTGTCGAGGAATGCCGTGCGCCAACGGATCGAACGGATGGAACGGCAAGGGTATATCCAGGGGTACACGATCGTTGCCGGCCCATCGGGGCAGGGGCCGGTGTCCGCGTTCCTGATGGTTTACAGGAAGGACCGGGTGCGGGGGTCGGACGTCATCACCGTCCTGCGGTCGATTCCGGAAGTGGTTTTGTGTGATGTGGTGAGCGGTGACTTTGATCTGCTGGTGCGGGTCGAGGCCCGGTCGCTGGAGAGGGTCCAGGAGATCTGGGAACAGATTGCGGCCATTCCCGGTGTCACGGATACGGTGACGGCCATGACGCTGTCCAGTTACATCAGGCGGGGCCCCGGAGGTACCCGCACCACCTCCGGTTCAATCAGTTCCTGATGCAGATGACCTGTGGCTGGGTCATCTCCTCATACGCGAAATGGACGCCCTCCCTGCCCATGCTTCCGTATTTCGCCCCGCCGAACGGCATCCCGTCGAAGCGGTAATCAGAGGAGTCGTTGTCATGACGCCGCCTGCTTCGAGCTGTTGGGCCGCGTCCATGGCCCTGGCCAGGGAGTCGGTGAAGATGCCCGCATGAAGACTGAACTCGATGGCGTTGGCGACTTCGACGGACTCTTCGAACGTGCTGAACTGGCGGAACATGACCACGGGCCCGAAAACCTCCTGCTTCCACAGCCGGCTGTCCGTCGGGACTTCTTCCAGGACGGTCGGGTGAAGCACATTGCCGTTCGTGACACTGCCTGAAAGAAGGACAGCGCCGGCGCCGAGGGCCTCACCACGCGTCGCGATCAGTTCGGCCAGCGTCCTGTTGACGCCGCCGAAGCCGATCAGCGCAATGTCGTAGGTGGTCATGGTGCTCCTTCAGTCAGTTACATCGGTCCTCCAATGCTGACCGCATTCCACGTCCGTCAGCGCATGTGATTGTGACCGAAAAGCAGGGCGAACTGACCATCCGCCTGTCGATTCGTCATTCACGCGGAACGTAACTTACGTTCAACATAGGCATGTGCAGATGTTTTTAATGACCAAAATGGCGGTTTCGTGTTACTTTCATCACTGTCGCTACTGCGCAGCCCGAGTCGGCGTGACCCGCGCCAGGCCACGTGCGCATCCTTCGCATCACACCTGCCACTCACCTGGGAGAAACCATGGAATCGTCATTACCTGTCCAGTTGGAACCGCAGCCAACCATTCCGCCGTCGACCGATTCGGGGCTCCGGAGGTCCATGGGGGCACGGCATCTGGTCATGATCGCCATGGGCGGGGTGATCGGCTCCGGGCTTTTCCTGAGCTCGGGGTACACCATTTCCCAGGCCGGGCCGCTCGGGGCGGTCATCGCGTATCTCATTGGCGCCTTTGTTGTGTACCTGGTGATGGCCTGCCTCGGTGAACTTGCCATCGCTTATCCGGTCTCAGGGGCCTTCCACATCTACGCGGCGAGGTCGATAGGTCCGGCCACCGGGTTCACCACCGCCTGGCTCTACTGGCTCTGCTGGGCGGTGGCCATCGGATCGGAGTTCACGGCTTCCGGTCTCCTGATGCAGCGCTGGTTCCCGGGTGTCGACGTCTGGATCTGGTGCCTGATCTTCGCCTCGGTCCTCTTCGGCTTCAATGCGGTGTCTTCGAAATTCTTCGGCGAATCAGAATTCTGGTTTGCCATCGTCAAGGTCGGCGCCATCGTGGTTCTCATCGTTTTCGGCGGCGCGGCGCTGTTCGGCTTCCACCCGCTCAGCGAGGCGGCCAACCATCCCAGCATGTTTGAAAACTTCAGCACTTCCGGCGGCCTCTTCCCCAACGGCTTCACCGGTGTCCTGGTCACTGCGCTTGCGGTGTTCTACGCCTTCTCGGGTTCAGAGCTCATCGGTGTGGCGGCGGGCGAAACCGCCGACCCGGCCACCAATATCCCCAAAGCGATGCGCAGCACCGTCATCCGTCTGCTGATCTTCTTCGTCGGGGCAATCGCTGTCATTGCCGCCACCATCCCCTTCGAGCAGGTTGGGCTGGATGAAAGCCCGTTCGTGACGGTCTTCTCATCCATCGGCATTCCCTATGCCGCCGATATCATGAACTTCGTCATCATCACCGCGCTCCTTTCAGCCGGTAACAGCGGCCTCTTCTCCTGCGCACGGATGCTTTACTCCCTTGCCGACGAGGGGCACGCACCCCGGGCGCTGAAGAAGCTGACCCGGCGCGGCATTCCCATGACTGCACTCTCGGTGAGCATGCTCGGTGGCCTGGCATCCCTCATCAGCAGCGTCGTTGCACCCGAAACGGTATATCTGGCTCTCGTATCGGTGGCGGGTTTCGCCGTCGTCGGGGTCTGGATGTCCATCACCGCCTCGCATTTCTTCCACAGGAGGGCCTTCGTCAAGAACGGCGGTGATGTCAATGCGCTTCCCTATAAGGCCCCGCTGTTCCCGCTGGTGCCGATCCTGGCCTTCTCGCTCTGTGTCATCTCGCTCATCGGCATCGCCTTTGACCCGAACCAGGTGGCAGCGCTCTACTTCGGATTCACTTTCGTTGGCGCCTGCTATGCCTTCTTTTACTTCAAGTACGGACGCAAGGCGCGGGCACACCAGCCCTCCTGACGCCGTCACAAACCATCGTCCACGTAGCTTGGTGGCGGGAGGCTTTCGTCCCCCGCCACCAAGCTCGGCGTCCTGTGGGGACATGTGAGAATAGGCGTAGTCATCAGGCGGAAGGAGCACGGAGCATGGATTCTTCCTCGGAAGCATCATCCATGGCCCAAGGCCTTCGGATCGTCCGGCTGGTCGCAGACCGGGAGAAGCGGGGCAGGCGGCTACTCGGCGTATCCCAGATCGCATCCGAGCTGGAGATGGACCAAAGCCGTGTCTCCCGGTTGGCTCAGGAATTGTGCGAGCTGGGACTGCTGGAACGCGTCGAACGCGGGCCATTCCGGACCGGTCCACGTTTTTTTAGCCTGGCCGCTGCTTTGAATACAGGCTGGGTCCGCGAATCAAGAACCGAACTTGAGGCTTTGGTGGCCTCGTTCGGCCTCAGATCCAGACTTTCCGTCCGGGAGGGCTTCCGCGTCATTCTCCTGCGGACCTCCAGCAATGACGCAGTTCCCGGCGGCTTCGTGAAACCCGGCATGGTGACACCCGTGTGGTGCACCGGGTCCGGCCGGGCCCTGCTGTGGGACGAGGATCAGCCAGCCGTTGAGGCCCTCCTTGCGGACGTCAACTTCATTGGCGTGGGCGGCCCGGGGGCGGCCCATTCGCCGCAGGAAGTCGTCGAATTGATGGACCGGGACCGGGCTCGCGGCTTCATTGTCGCGGAGGAAGAGTTCGAGCATGGAGTCTACGAACTGGCGGTTCCGGTCCGCACCGCCGACGGTTCCGTTCTTGCAGCGCTCAGCGTCCTGGGCAGCCGCGCCGAGATCATGTCCGGCGCAGATGACATTGCAAAGGCCCTGTGGGAAGCAGCCCAACGGCTGGGCTCCTGGCAGGGCGGCACACGGAACAGCGCTGGCCGGAAGGGTCTTGCCAGCTAAGGCACATTCTTCGGCGGGACCTGGCCCAGCATGGACTCAAGCCACCTTCCCATGGACACGAGAGCCGTGGCGCAGGCCTCCAACCTCGGCTGCAGGCGGGTCTTGGCGCCTACGACCTGCAGCGCCGCCACCACGTCGCCCTTAAAGTCCCGAATCGGAACGGCCAGGGAATACAGCCCGGGTTCGGCTTCCTCGTCGACGATGGAGTATCCCCGCGCCCGGGCCGCGCGCAGTCGTGACAGGAAGTCCTCCACGTCAACGGGCGTATTGGGGCCATGGCGCACGAAAGCGACACCGGAGAAACGGGTCCGGACCTCGTCGTCGGACGCTTCCCACAGCAGGGCCTGGCCGGCATCGCTGCAGTAGGCCGGATAGGGCCGGCCCAGCCATGAACCGATCATGTTGCTACTTGCCGGAACATGCTCACCGATGGTGACGGTGCTGTCCCCGCTCAGAATTCCAAGGAAGCATCCTTCATCAGTTTCACGGGCCAAGCCTGCCAATGCGGTGGCGCCGTCGGTCTGCAAGCGCTGTTCGGACAACAGCTGGGCGTCCGTTAGGAGCGACCAGTCAACAGCGTAGGTCCGGTGGTCTTTGCGGACCAGGAACCCCTCCTGCTGGGCCGTCCGCAGGCTGCGCGCTACCTGGCTGCGGTCCTTGCCCAGGTCGGTTGCTATATCAGCGACCGTTCCGCCGGGCAGGCCTTCTGCGTTGCGGGAGCCCACCGCCAGGACAGCCATAATTCCCCGGCCCATGCTGGATGTCTTAGACATGGGTCCGATTCTAGTCACTGGAGGAACCCCTCCTAGTGGATGGCGAAGACCCGGGCAGGAAAGCCGCTGCCCCGCAGTGGCTTGGGCCAGGTGGCAATGAGGGCAGCGCCCGCTTCTGGAAGTCCGTCCAGGTTCGCCATCAGCTCGATCTGCCACCGGTTCTGTGCCAGGACGTAGGTCTCGAGTGTGAAATCCTGGCGGGAGGTGGCCAGTCCCGGGTCTGTGTCCGTCTGCTCATGACCGACGGCGGTGACCGACCGCTCCTCAATCAGGAAGGAGAGGACTTCGTGCGACCAGCCCGGTGTGTGGCTGACACCGTGAGCGTCCCTGTTTGCCATGGCGGCAGCGTCAGGCCAACGGTCACTCCAGCCTGTCCGCAGTGCCACAAAGGCCCCGGGTGGGATGGCACCATTGCGGTGTTCCCAGGCCTGGACGTCCTCCATCCGGGGAGTGGCGTCCGCATTAGCGGTGACGCGCTCGGTGATGTCGAGGACGACCAGCGGAAGGACCATCTCCTCCACGGGAATCTGGTCCAGGGTCCTTCCTCCTGAGATGAAATGTGAGGGAGGATCAACGTGTGTTCCCCATTGTCCGATGATCGAGTAGCGGTGAGCGGTGAAACCGTCACCTTTCTCCAGATCGAAGACGGGCTCCCTGATTTCGTCGGGGAATGCCGGGAAGTGTGGCTGGCCGGGGTGGAAGGCGTGCGTCAGGTCAGTGAATGATCTCCCGGCAATCAGCGTCTGCAGCCCGTCCCAAAGGGCGGTTGTGGTGACTTCAGTCATGACGTGGCCTGGCTTTCGACGAGCGCCGGAAGGGCAGTGTTGGAAACGCCGATTGGCCCTGTCAGCTCAATGACCGGCACCTCCCAAGGGTGGATATCCACGATCTGCTGCAGGAAGCGGTCCACGGCAGCGTCGTCGAGCGCAGCATCGAAATACGTCGTCAGGACCAGGGTCGGCGAAATTGTCTGCTGACCAACCTGCCCCAACGTAGGATTGGCGCCTTCAGCGCAGGTGAACCCCTCGAAACCCAAACCGGACTCGAAGACATGCCGGTAGTTGCCGAAGTCCCCGAGGTCAGGGGATTCCGCGACAGCGTCGAGCAGGGCCGCAATGCCCGCTTCGTCTTTGAATGCGTCTGCGTCGCCGCTGGCGAGTCGCGAGAAGGTTTCCGGAGCTACGGGCCAATGCACACGCAGCTTGCGTACTGGGTTCATTTCAATCTTCAAGGGAGGCCTCCTGGTCGGTTCGCAAGGGTGTCTGCTGCCATCGTGGCACGCTGTGATGATCATTACAAGCATTGAAAGATGCTTATTATGAACATGGCCACCGTGCGTAGGAATGTGCACGTGCCCGACAGCCATGGACGAACGAACCGCTTGGAGCCCGAACAATGCCCAGTAACACCAAGCTCTCCCGACTGCTGGATGCCGGAGCGAACCTGACCGTGGACGGCGCACTTGCCACCGAGCTGGAAGCGCACGGCTGCGATCTGGACGACCCCCTGTGGTCGGCCAAGGTCCTCCTGGAACAGCCGCAGCTCGTCAAGCGCGTGCACCGGGACTACTTCCGCGCCGGAGCCGCGGTCGCGATCACGGCGAGCTATCAGGCAACACCGCAGGGATTTGCGCGGCGCGGCATTGGCGAAGATGAGGCCCTGGAGCTGGTGGCATTGAGTGTGCGCCTGGCCGACGAGGCCCGCAGCGAGCACCTGGCCGAAAACCCGGGTGCAGGCCCCCTGCTGGTTGCCGGCTCGGTCGGTCCGTACGGCGCATACCTGGCCGATGGGTCGGAATACCGGGGAGACTACTTCCTCAGCCGAAGCGAGTTCCTGGACTTCCACCGGCCTCGAATTGCCACGCTGGTGGACGCCGGAGCGGACATTCTTGCCTGTGAGACGCTGCCGTCCTTGCCGGAGGCCGAGGCCCTGACGGCACTCATGGAAGAGTTCGACGTCGAAGGCTGGCTCTCCTTCACGCTGCGGGATGGGGGGCACATCAGCGACGGCACGCCGCTGGCCCAGGTCGCAAAGCTCGCCAGGGCGCAGCCGTCCGTCGTGGCCATTGGCGTGAACTGTGTGCCGCTGGAGCTGGTTGCCCCAGCCCTGGGCGCCCTGGGCAAGTCTACGGACACGCCCCTGATCGCGTATCCGAATTCCGGCGAAATCTACGACGCCGTAAGTAAAACGTGGCGGCCGGCTACGGCCATGGCGGGACCGGGAAGTAAGCACGCCGCAAGCCTTACGGAAGGAACCGCCATCTGGCGTGAACTTGGTGCCCGGCTCATTGGCGGGTGCTGCCGGACGACCCCGGAGGATATCGCCGCCGTGGCCAGGCTGATAGAAAATCCCTAACGGCCGGACTTCAATCCCCGCCGGTCAGAAACGTCAGAGGATTCCCGCTCAGCCAGCCGCGCGAGCTGCGCCTGGCGTTCCTTCTGGCCGGCTATGGTCGCGCCGATGCGCATGGGCTTCGGGCGGTCGTCGTGGAAGCCCTTGCTCGCCGCAGTGTCGCCGCAGGTCTGCTGGAGTTCGCGGAGGGCTGCGATGGTCGATGGCGTGAGTGTCATGTGTTCGGTTCCTGTTCGGTCGTAGGAATGACTGAAGCCGCCCCATCCGGGACGGCTTCGAAGTGTTTTCCGATGTGTGTTTGTGGGCTTAGGCCTGCTTTGAAGTCTCCCCAGCAGGACCTGCAGGTGTGGGCATCTTGGCCGATGTGGTCTTCGCACGGCGGCGGTTTGGGGAGGTGGGCTTTGATCTCGGGCGGCCAGAACCTTGCGTCTAGGAAGATACAGCCTGGTGTCTCCACTTTGGCGTCCCGGGCTGCGTTGACGGCTGCTGCTGCGATGTCGGCGAACGCTGCTGGGTGGGTGTGCTTGCGTTCGAAGCCTCTGAGCATGGCCGGGGGCGGACCAGCGTGGGCGGATCTCGTGGAGCATCGCGGCCAGCGCTTTGGCCTGGCTTTCGGTGATCAAAATTTTCCTTCCTTCAATCAGATGTCGCGGTCCTTCGTGTTACTTAGGTGACGATTTATTGAGAAGTCTCCCCATCTTCAAAGCCAAGAAAAAGCATTGGTGCGATAGGCAGACAAGGTGAGTATTAAGTACTTGGTCTTGGGCACTTGTACCGCTGCCGTTCTGCTTGCGTTCGGAACGGTGACGGAACGCAGTTCCTCACGCGTTCTCGTCCTGCTTCTTTTGCCAAGCCCGTTTGCGTTCCTCGGCCTTACTCTTCTCGCGCAGGACCTGTTCCTTGCCGCGCTGGTACTCCGACCATGAGAGGAACTGGAAGTCCTCGCCCGCAGCTTCCCAAAACCCGGCCTTGATGAGCTTCTGGGCCAGTTGCTTACCGCGGGGCCAGGACTCGACAAACCAGAGTGGCACCGCGCCGTCTGTTAGGTAGTCACCGCAGTAGGTGCCGGCGAGGAGCCATAGCCCCATCGCTTCGAGTCCGGTCACGCGTGATTTTGGGTGTGAGTGCATTTTGTCGTCGGCATTGAATCAAGCCATTTACCGGCCGCCTTGCTCTTGTGGCAGGGGAGGCAGAGTGTTTGCAGGTTGTCCGGCAGGTTGCTCCCGCCATCGATATATCGAATGATGTGGTCGACTTCGAATGGGGCGCCGGTACCGCACTGCCACATGCCCTGTCGCGCTCGATGACCTTCCGCCGGGTGGACTTGGACAGCGGCCGGGCGCCACGACATTGCCGCCGGAGTTCACCTTGTAGAGGTTCGCTCCAGCGGCATCCGTGGCCTTCAATAAGGGAGACTCCTGGGCGGTGATTATCGTGATGTCCCGTGCACGCTTCGCCTTCCACTCATTGATGGGCATGGACCCGTCAGGCGTGGGAGCCGCTCGTGTATATGATCCGGGGGTGAATATCATTTGTGGTGACGCTCTGGGGGTCTCTTGCGCCACATGGATTGCCTTTTGGAATGGAGCGATCGGAGCGTTCGTCGCCGCTGTTATCGGTGGCCTCGTAGCTTTGGTCGTTGTTCGGCTTACAAACGGACAGCAGCGGCGACTGGCCTCACAAACACGCGAAATCGCGGCTATCGCTGACATGGTCGCGTCGATTGATGCTATGGGTAAGAAGTATCGAGATGGACCTGACGTGGTCCAAGACCTACTTCTGGTTGCCGAGGCAGCCTCTGTCCGCTGGGAGATGGAATCCACTCACGACGGCCTCGTACGCGAAATCGCTAGCTGGCCGTACCACGTTGCGATTTTTGCGTTTACGGCGGCACACGAGTACAAACGAACCGGGGAAGCAGGCACTTCCAAGACCCTTATGTTCGAAGCGCAGAAACTGATTCGGTATACGGCCATGGCGTGGCCCAAAGCTTCACGGAAACAGCGCGATGAGCTGATAGCGAAGTTGGTGGAGTCCAGGAAACAGGGCGAAAGCGAGTATCCCGAGGACAAAGCGGTGAGTCAGGCGTAAACGCCGAGATCGCACAGTTTGGGCGCGATTTCGGCCGTTCCTTATAGCACGGGTAGACTCCATGCGTTCCTCTCCCATATTCAGATTGTGGCGGGTGGTTCAGAGGCCGACGACCGATGGAATAGGTGCCGGCCCCACTTGTCTTTACCTTTCCTCCGGGGCTGTTTGGCGCTTGTTGGTATTCGGCCGAGGATGCGAGGAAGCCACGTTCGGCCCATTGCTCGTCCTCTCTCGAACAGGCTGCCAGCCCGCCCGTGTGTATGATCCGGAGGTGAATTTGATTGTTTGCGGTGACGCATTGTGGATCTCCTGTGAAACTTGGATCGCTTTTTGGGGTGGTGCGATTGGCGCTCTTGTAGCTGCCCTCCTCAGCGCCGGGGTTGCTTTCTTAGTCGTCAAGATGACGAATGCGCAGGCGCGTCATGGTGTGGAGAGAACGGTAGAAATTGCAGCCCTCGGGGATTGCGTGGCTGCAATGGAGGGGCTCGAGTGGGCTATGAGGCGATACGACAAGTCGAAGCCGTTTGACACCGGCTCGTACATGAACCCGATGCGGGCCGCTGTTGCTCGGCTGCAAATGTCTCGGAAAGAAGCAGGCCCGATAGCCGACGTCCTCATACAGTGGCCCGGGAACCTGTCCCAACTGGCCGAGGATTACCAGAAGGCCGTCGGCCGCGATGCTCTGAACATCGATGACATCCTCAATGCCGTTACCGAGGTAAGCACCAATGCGACTGTTGCTCTGCCTTGGTGTACGTCCAAGGACAAAACCCGGAAGAAGGACGCTGTGGAGTTGCTCCAGCAAACGGACAACAACCTGAAGGCCGCCCTGAGCAAATTCAAGGGCCCAACCCCCTAAGTGACCTCAGTACGCCTGCAGGGTTTCTGCCATGCAGGCGATGAGGTCGCGGGCGGCCGGCGGGGTGACAGCGTTGCCGGCCATTTTGACCTGTTCGCGTTTGTTGCCGAGCATGATGTATTCCTTCGGGAAGGCCATGCCCGCTTTGATCTCGTGCGGCTCGAGCATCCGGAACTCGCAGTCCTCGATGGAGGGGACTTTCCATTCGGCCAGGCCGTGGTGCAAGCCGTTGGGGGCGAACGTGTCGAGGGGCTCGCGGACGTCCTTGGGCGCGTTGGTGCCGCGGAGGGTGGTGATCATGGCGAACCGGTCGTGCGTGGCGATCGTCGGGATGGCCTTGGACACTTTGTGCATCTGTCCGTTGCCGTAGTACTCCATGAGCATGTGCTCACCCGGCGGGGTCAGCGGACCGGTCTCGTCCCTGGTGGTCTGCGTCCGCATGGCGTCAGTAGCGCGAGCGGGCTCCTTCCCAAGCCGTCCTTCTACCGGGACAAGCAGTGACAGCGTGTAGCTGGTCGTCTGGGTCTGGAACGGCTCGGTGTTTACGGGGCTGATGATCTGGGAACCGCGGACGGAATCGGTCGAAACGGGCTCGGCGCCAAACTTCAGCAGGCCTGTCATAAGGGTTTCCGTTCGCTGACGTATTCGATAATGTGGTCGGGCGCGTTGTTCTCGGCCAGCCAGGCGATGTACTGGTCGATGTTGCCCTCGGTGACGGCCTTGGCTGTGGTGGTGACGATGTCGCCGGGGATGGCCGGCGCGGTGGGCGCGGGTTCAGCCAGTGGCTTCACAGTGAAGCTCTTGCGCTTGCCGCGTGTCGCCGTGAGGGCCGCGGTCAGCGGCTTGTCGATGTGGCTCAGGTGGCTTATCTCGATGCCCCCAACCTTGTCCTTGCCGAAGGTGATTTCCGGGTTGCGATACAGCGTTAGTCGGTGCCCTGCGTATGTACTTGCTTCGGCGCCCCACGCCATGACCATGACGCGGCGCATGCTCTTGCTTGGTCGGTAGGCGCGACCGGGGAACTCCATAAGGTGAACGTCGACGGGCTGCTCAGTGCTACCCTTAGCTACTTCCCGGATGGTCACGGTCACGGGCCCGGAAATGAGGTCGTCAGCGTTGAGCTGGTCGGACTTCGGGGCGATGCTCTCTCTGTAAGGTCCATGGTCAGAATTCCATTTCGATGTCGCTGGGTATGCCGAGTAGTTCCTCGGACTGGTAGATCGCCCAGAGGGGCAGGCTGATTGGTTCGGCGGCCGGGTATCCGGGGTATTCCCCGGTTTCGAGGCAGCGGCGGTAGATGTTCTTGGCGCGGGCATTCATCTGCCGTCCGAGGTCCAGGGCTTCTTCGTCGTATTCGAGTATCGAGACGAGGTAGGGCGGTGACTTCTCGACGTTGACGAACACGAACGGGAGCTTCTCGCCGGTAGCGGACAGCACGCCGTCTTGGTAGTGGGCTGGCTGCTGACTGGTAGTAGCCGAGCTTGTAGCCGTTCTTGGGAAGTCTCGCGGATCGGCGGTCACTGTGGTTTTGAGCTCTACGAGTAGGCCGTCTTTCCACGCGTTCGGGCGGCACTTGAGCATCAGTCCTTCCTCTTCCCAGAACACGGACTCTTCGGCGCGGTGGTCTGTGAGCGCTGCCCGGGCGAGCGGGTGGGCCATGACGCTGTCCCGCATGGCCGTGACCAAGTCCCATTCGGCTCGCTTGAGCGGGATTTTTCCGTTGTTCACTGCTTCGGCGGCCGGGATGGTCCACTTGTTCCCGCGCTTATCGTCCACGTCGATCACTTCGACGCCCGATTCGTCACCTTCGAGGATCAAGCTGTGCGTCACGATGCCGAGGTCGTAGATGTCCTTGTGTACCGGGTGGTGGTGCTCCGACTCCCACTTCCAGTGGGCTGGCGTGCGGGTCGCCCGGGTCTTGAGCGACGTCGAGCCAAGAGCAGGGTCGGCGTGGTGGTCGGCGTTGTCGATCTCTTCGTATATCCCGGGTTCGTATAGCATGGCCCTCCTTTTGGGCATGAAAAAGGCCCCTCATGGGGCCTTTGGGTTCTTGGTCTCTTCTTGGCCTTATCTTCCGGCGGCCATATCAGTCTCCAAACGATAGGTCTTTGATGCTCCTCATCAATTTCTTGTACAGGTAGATCCCTCGACGTGCGTGATATGCACGCTTCAGGGGGAATACCACCGGGTCCACGGCTTTGGACAGCTGGATAGCAATATTCATTGCTTCTGCTACAGGTGCCTTTTCCGGTGTGGGGCGAAAGTACACGATCTGGAGAACCCAACCCGTAGCTATCATCAGGTTCCTCACGGGCCGCGTCATCGGAGTGTGGACGCCAGCGAATGCGCTTCCGATGGGGCTGATCCGTTCCCGGTATTCGTTCATGGCGGTTTCCCAGTGGCGTTCGAGCTTTTGGGAACCCTGCCACCCTGTCCGGACCATCTGCAGCTTTGCCAGGGCCCTCGCGTGGTCTCGAGCTTCGTCTGCCACTTGCGCTCGTTCTTGGGCCTGTGCGATCTTTATCTGCTTCCGAACTTCAAGCCATGGTGCGAAAAAATACTGCGAGATTACTGAGGTGAAGGCGGCAGCGAGCAATGTAGCCACAACTGTCATTGCGGTTGGCGTGTAGTCGATACTGGTGGTCTGCTGCTCCACTGCCCCCAACAGTTCGAGCATTGTCATGGTCTCCATTCGTCCCGGTAGTCGGGGTGGCCCGCGTAGACCTCGGCGATGATGAAGAGGAATTTCTGCATGTAGTTCTGGTCCAAGGCGGGTTCGCAGTCCCAGTCGATGCGTTCGTGGTGTGCGATGATCTTGCGTTTCGCCTCGCATTCGGCGAAAGCTCGGAGGTTGGCCTCTGCTTCGTCCATGCCGACCTGTTCGAGGCCCCGCCGCGCTTCTGCTTCGTCTTCGGCGATGCGAGCGTTGAGGAAATCGATGATGTCGCTCACCGATTTCCCTCCCCGATGCTGCGTGCAATTGCCGCCAACATCTTGTGCAGATTCTTGTCGCTCGGATTCAGTCCGTCCGGGACTTCGTGCCCGTCAGCCGGCGCGGGAGTGAGCCCAATGGCATCCTCGTCCAGCAGGAAGGTGTTAGTGAATACGGGTTTGGCCGGGTCGTCGCTAGTATAGGTCACGGTAAGTACTACGCGCTTCGGCATCCCCACGGGCTGCCTGGTTCCATCCGTCCACGTGTCTTTCCCTGGGGGCGACATCCTCCAGTAGGTGCGGATGGACTGGCCAGGCGGAATAGTTTGCTTCGCCGCGAAGAAGCGCCGCAGCGGCGCCGTGACGATATCGTCCTCGTCCGGCCAGACATCAGCTTCGATCCGTAGGTCCCTTGCGTTCGACTGACCGGAATTCGACACTACGAGATCCCAAGTTCCGAGTCCAGCCAGGCCGGGCCGGAGCTGTACAAAAACGTAAGGCCGGCTTTGTCTCGCTTCCACGACTTCTGCGGTGTCGGCCGACCGTCGTGCTTCGACGGCTGCGTCACGTGCCGCTTCCGTGGCGCCTCGTGCTATCTGGTTAGCAGTGTCGGCGTGGGAATTAGCCAGCTCTGACAGCGTGTTTGCGTGCCGCGAAAGGGAGCGCGCGTCTCTCGCGATCATTAGTCCGTCGGCTGCTTTCTGGTTGCTTTTACCGGACCGGACGTAGGCCGCGACTCCGGTGATCGCTGCAGTCGCGGAGAGCCCTACGGCGGCCCAGTCGGCCACCGTTCCCCATATGTTGTCTGTCATGAAGATCATCCTAGGTGTCAGGTCCCGTTCAGGTCGTATAGCGATGCTGGCCTCCGCTGGGCGATGCCACAGCGCAGTCGGGGTGGGTAGTGGCGAGTATCTCTCGGAGTTTCGGGAGCTTAATCACACCGTTTCCTCGTTGGATGTCCAGTTCGTGGATGGCCATCTTGAGTTGGCGTTCGGCTTCACACATTGCAGGCTCCCTTGCCTTATCTGGACTTTCGCCCGTTTGCCTCGAACATTATCCATTTGGCTGCGTCTACGACGTTCTCGGTGATGATCGCCCGGTAGCGGTGGACCTCGGCGAAGCGGGGCACGTCCCACATGGTTGCCCGGGACCGGTCGGCGGCTTCGTCGGGCAGGCTGTCGCCGGTCGTCACCGGCATCATCGGCCTGATCGCGATCTTCCTAGACGTGGCCACCTCCACCTCCACATCGTTCATCAACTTCGGCGCGTTCACGGCCTTCACCCTGGTCAACGCCTCGGTCGTGTTCCACTACGTGCGCCAGCGCAGGGCCGGGAACCAGCTGAACCCCGTGTCCTACGTGGTGGTCCCAGTGATCGGTGCGATCATCTGCGCCTGCCTGCTCTCACAGCTGGACAGCAACGCCATTACGCTGGGACTGTCCGGGCTGGTGCTGGGCGTGGCGGTCCTGGCCCTGATCAGGTGCGGCTTCAACCGGCACCGCCGGAAATGACGGCCACGGAAAAGGCGACCATTGAGGTGGCCGCTTGACCCGGGCGCCTGAATCTGGGCGCCGCCTGACCAGGGCCTTCTGATGGAAGGGAAGGAATAACCGTGAGGATAGCGCTCGGGCAGCTGGAGTCGGGCACCGACATCCAGGCGAACCTCGCAGCGATCGACCGGGCCCGTCTACCAGCCCGGTGGTGTTCGAGTCCGGGGGAGCCCGGTTCGGCCTGATGACCTGCTACGACCTGCGGTTCCCGGAGCTGGCCAGGTCACTGGCCGACGCCGGCGCCCAGGTACTGCTGGTCTGCTCGTCGTGGGTGCCGGGCACCCACAAAACGGAGCAATGGCTGGCGCTGAACGCAGCGCGGGCAATCGAGAACAGCGTGTACGTGGCTGGCGTGTGCCAGGCTCCGCCGGTGTCCATGGGCTGCAGCGTCCTGGTGGATCCCATGGGGTTCAGCGAGACCGACCTGGGCCTTGAGCCGGGGGTGCGGACGGTGGAGATCTCGCTTGCGACAGTGGCGCGGGTAAAAGAGTCGTTTCCTATGTACCGGCAGCGACGGCTGCCGCAGCCCTGACTAGCTTCCACGACTGCCACCAAAGAGGCGGGGCCCACTACGCCAGAAGGCGGGTTCACCTGATTCGTGCCCATGGGGCAGCTAGCCCTGCATTTTGTGAATGTAACCCAGCTGAATTGGTATTCGCATGGCAGCCGGGTTTGGATGGAGCGATGAATTGCTGGGCAGGAAGTATTCTTTTGCTGTTGTCATCCCGATCCATCCTGGTTCGATTGTCGGGATAGTATGTCGTTTCAACCCCGCGAACAACTCGTACGCAAGAGCTTTCAAGCAGGAACACCGATGTCCTCCCGTAATTCAGCGGCCACGGCCGCTGCGAATCCTAACTTCGCCCTCCATACTCTTGGCTGGCGCGCCTTCCAAGATCTTTGCCTGGTCGTGTTGCGAGAAGTCCTTGGGCAAACGGTTCAAGCGTTCGCAGACTCCAATGATGGGGGGCGCGATGGAGCATTTGAGGGGCAATGGACTCCGGCAGGCGCTCCAGGCAGTGCGTTAGTGGGCTACCTTGTCGCCCAATGCAAGCATTCTGTAAAAGCGGACGCCACCATTTCTCTATCAAGTATGAGCGACGAGATTTCCAAGGCTAAGAAGCTGGTCGATGACGGGCGCTGTGATTCTTACGTACTCATGACCAACGCGACGGTCTCGGGGAATGCAGCAGCGAACATCGAGGATGCTCTCAAGGCTGTGGGAGTCAAGCATGTTCTTATTTATGAGCGGAACAGCATCAACCTGGCTATAGCGAGCAACAGCAGGCTGCGGCGATTTGTTCCGCGAGTGTATGGGTTGGGCGACTTGTCCACAATTCTTGACGAGAGACGCTACGAGCAGTCCAAGGCGCTGTTGGCGTCGATGGGCCAGGACCTAGCAACTTTCGTTCCTACAGAGTCACACAGACGCGCTGTGGAAGCAGTTGAAAAACACGGATTCGTGCTGCTGTTGGGTGATCCGGCGTCAGGAAAAAGTGTTATTGCCTCAACATTGGCAGCCGCTGCGATGCACGAATGGGACTGCCTTGTACAACGTCCAACGACGCCCAGCGGGCTCGTGGACGGCTGGAATCCTAACGAGCCTGGCCAGTTCTTTTGGCTGGATGATGTGTTTGGTTCCCTCCGGTATGACCCATCGTTGGCACAAAACTGGGTCGCTAACGCTGCCCACATCAGAGCCGCTATTGCGGGCGGCGCCAAGGTGGTTCTGACCTCAAGGGGATATATATGGAATGAAGCACGGAAAGTGCTGAAGACCTATATGTTCCCCATGATCACCGAAAACCAGGTCGTAATCGACCTTGCCGAGCTAACCCTGCTTGAAAAACAGCGGATGCTGTACAACCACATCCGCCTCGGAAATCAGGAGTCCTCTTTTAAGAAGCAGCTCAGGCCTTTCCTCGCAGATGCAGCCAGGCTCACAGCATTCAAGCCGGAGATCGCTCGACGACTGGGAGCTAAGGAATTCACCGGCGGACTAACGCCGACGCGACCATCCGTGCATCGGTTCTTTACACACAATGAGGAGTTCATTACGGAGGTCTTCCACCAGTTGGATGACCATTATAAAGCAGCGCTGTCGATGGTCTACATGAGTGTCGATGGTTTAGCGTCTCCCATCACCGAGACTGAAATGGCCGAGGATGCACTGCGGGCGCTTGGCAGCGATCTAGGGCATGTGGTGCAGGCGCTCCACGCCATGAACGGATCCTTCGTGCGCCTCGTGGATACTGAAAACACAAGGCATTGGCAGTTCTGGCACCCGACTTTGAGGGAGGGATTTGCTGGCTTGATATCCAGCGATCCCGAGCTTTTGGGAGTCTTCGTTGCCGGGCTCAGGCCATCCAACATCGTTGAGAGGCTGGACTGTGGTGGTGACAAGCGCAAGACAGGCCAAGGCAAAGTCGTGTCCGTGCCGAGTTCGTTATATCCCCAGGTTGTAAAGCGGCTAAAGGGCTTTACTGCAGAAAAAGATCATGTGTATTCGGTTGAAATTCAGAACCGGCGCTATGCGAGCTTCCTCGTGGACGGGACGTCCGATCAGTTCCTTCGTGAACTGACCAACGAAGATCCGCTCCTGGCCAGCCGCCTTCTTCCACGGCACGAACGATTCTCTGATTCGACGGTCATCAGGATGTGCTCGCGTATGCATTCTTTGGGCCTGTTGGATGAGGCATCTCGTATATGGATCGTGAAGGAGTCCCTAGAGCGAGCCGTGACAGTGCCCGACGAAAGTTGGATCAGTGACGTCGTTTGGACGCTGCACACTCCTGAGGAACAAGCCGAAGTCGCGCGAAGGGTTCGGGAAGACCTTTGTCCTCGTGTGGGTGATGTCATAGCCACCTGGGAAGAAGACTGGGATACCGAGGAGGATCCGGAAAACTACTTTCAGCCATTGATCGATTGTTTCGACGCCTATGCCAATTACTTCGACGACGGTGAGTCTCCTACAATTCACGAACTCTTCAGGGAGGCTTCAGCGGACGCTGAAGAAGCAATGGAAGAGGCCAGAGAGCACTATGCTCCGACGGGCGAGCCCGACTATGAGGAGGACTTCAGAGATCCCGACACATCTTCTGATGAGGCAGGACGAGACATGTTCGACGATGTGCACCTGTGATGGTATGCACTAAGTACGTGCACGTCACGAAGCTTCAACTCGGATTCTCCCTTCGCAGACCGAGAGCTCCGTTGCCCGGAATCGCCCGCTAGCAATACCGCAAATGCATAGGCAACAAGACGTGGCGTAGTCTTTTTGACTCCTGCTCGGCAACAACCCCGCCAAGTGCTAGGAAGATAGCGTGAAGGATGCCCTGGACCGACGTGGCATTGTCCGGCAACCCCAAGTGGCCCTTTTGGTTCAGCCATGGCTTACGGTAACGAACCAGCTCGATGTCTTCCTGACGTGCGGCATCAAGGAAAGCATTCTCACAGTCACCTAGCGGCATGGGCCCACTTTACATACCCTTGGTGATGTCCGCGCTGAGAGTGAAATGCATCGCCCATCCCGAAGTTAGGGTTCTGTGGATACCGACAACCGATCGATCACCCTCCCAGTCTCTGGCCACTACGGGGCTGAGCTAACAGCTCTGCTCATGTGCACTTGGAGCGGTTGGAACGGCTTCATGCTCCGAACGGGCTACTCCTACTCGAACGGGCTGGACCGCGGCATTGTGATTCCGCTGACTACTGCCGCTAACATCTGACAATAGTTCGATATTCACATAAAAAATGGGAGATTCATGGGGGCACCGGAGTACTCCGACCGCGATGTCGAAGTGATGGCTGAGACGCTTGCAACCTTGGTGGCAGGCGGCAAGACACTGCAGGGGGCGCAAGCAGCGCTAACGTATGTGCCGGATGGACTCGTCCATGCAGCGCGAGTACTTTACGAGAAGCGGCTCAATCTCATCAAGGACATCCCGGATCCGGGTTACTTGGCGGATAGGCACCGTAAGGTCGGATTCTGGTACTCCGGTCCTCGCCACGATGATGTCGTATGGCCGACGCTGAAGTCCAGGTTGCTTCAGGAATTGCCTGCGACGGCCGTTGAAGGCGTGGATGCGGCGTCCTCCAAGGTGATCGGTTTAGGCAGCCCCCCGGGCAAAGAGGCCATTAATACCAGGGGGCTTGTGCTTGGCTACGTTCAGAGCGGCAAGACTACGAACTTTATGTCCGTTGTGGCGAAAGCGGCAGATGTCGGATACCGGCTCATCATTGTTCTCACCGGAACGACCGAAAACCTGCGCACTCAGACGCAGGACCGGATCAATGACTACCTGATCCAACCCTGTTATTCAATCTGGAACCCCTTGACGTCCGTCGACATGGACTTCAGCATGGCGACTCCTGCGGATGCCATTCTCGGCAATCCGTCCATGCGTTCGATTGCTGTCGTGAAGAAGAATCCCGCCAGGCTCCGGCGCCTCCACAAGTGGATCCAAACCGCCTCTGCCACTACGCGTCAAAATTGTCCGATTCTGATCATCGACGACGAGGCTGACCAAGCGTCCATTGACGTAGGAACAAAGCGTCAGTCGACCATTAATGGTCTAATCCGCGACCTCTTGGCCAACCCTAAAGCAGCGTACATCGCATATACGGCAACGCCCTTCGCCAATCTGCTTATCGATCCCAGCGTCGAGCATGATCTCTACCCGCGGGACTTCATCGTGGACCTGCCTCGCCCAGCAAACTATTTTGGTGCGGAACGAATATTTGGTCAGTTGGAAGGCGAGAGTCTCGAGGACTCCGTGGATGACGGCCTGGACGTGGTCCGTTTGATTTCCGATCCGGAGGTTGATGCCGTTCGTCCGCCACGGAACAAGGCACTTCTGCAACAGTGGTCCCCCGAAGTACCCGATGCAATGGACGCCGCAATCCGCTGGTTCCTCCTGGCGACGGCGGCCCGGCGCCTTCGCGCCGGCAAAGTTGCCCATTCTTCGATGCTTATCCACACCTCCATGCTGGCTGGCGCGCATGAGAAGACTGCGGATGCTGTTGTCGATCACTTGGACGGGCTTAGGGCGGAGCTGGTCAATGAGGCCCCTACGGCTTTCCACGTGTTCCGAGATCTTTGGGAGTCCGAATCAGTTCGCGTGAAGGCCGACTCATTTGGAAATCACCCGATCGCGTTCGACGACCTGATGCCCCACATGCTTGAGACAGCCCGTGCCACAAAGGTCATCGTGGATAACTATCAATCAGACGACCGATTGGAATACGACAAGGAGCATCCGCAGACCGCGATCGTCATCGGTGGCAACACGCTGTCCCGTGGATTGACGCTCGAAGGCCTCACCTCAAGCTACTTCGTACGTGCCTCATCCGCGTACGACACCTTGCTCCAGATGGGGCGCTGGTTTGGATACCGAATGGGCTACGAAGATCTGATCCGCATCTGGATGAGTTCTGAGCTGAAGAGCTGGTTCCTCATGCTGTCCATCGTAGAAGCCGAGATACGGGAGGAGATCCAGGTCTACGAAGCGGAAGGGAAGACTCCGGCCGAACTTCCGGTCAAGATCCGGACCCATCCCCAAATGTCGGTTACGTCGGCTGCGAAAATGCGTTCCGCAGTCAAAGCGCAAGTCAGCTATTCAGGTCGTCGTGTGCAGACAATTATGTTCAACGAAGACGACAGGGGCTGGTTGGAAAGCAACATCATGGCAACCAAAAACCTGTTTGAGCGTCTGATTAGCCAAGGCCATAACGAAAATGAACTTGAAGCGTCTCGACGCGGATTCCGGGATGTTTCGGCTGACGAGATTCTCAACTTCCTGGATGACTATGATGTCCATGACGCTGCGAAATCCATCGACAAGGACGCGATCCGCCGTTACATCGAAAAGGAACGTGCTGAAGGGGATCTTAAACGCTGGGACGTTGTACTCATGGAGCCCCTCAACGGTGAGGAAGAGTTGGATCTGGGGCTTGGCGGAAAAGTCCGGCTCCTGCGCCGTAAGAAGATGTATATTCCCAGCGACGACGGGACTGCCAATCTGAAGGCTGTTGCATCGACGTCCGATCGCGTCGCCGATCTTGATGTCGGTGTGGACTTTATCCGGAAGTCGCTGAACCTTAGGTCCACAGACAAAATCACGGACCGGCAACTGCTGCAATTCCGCCAACTGCGGCAAACGGAGCGAACGGGTCTGCTGTGCATCTACCCCATCGCCAAGGAATCCGACCCTGACCGAAAAAAATCCACTTTGGAACCCGCCGAGAACCGAAGAGTTCCGCTGTTCGCGGCGGCCGACGTGATCGGGCTCTGCTTCATGTTCCCGGAGTCACGCAATCCTCGATCCTCGGTCGACTACGTGGCTGCCAAGGTAGACGCGGACTACCTAGAAGCCCTTGAAGAGGAACTGGAAGCGGCGGATAACCTGGATGAGGCGAAGGCTGCCGAAGACGATTTGGTGAAAGCATGAGGGAGCCGTCCGCTTCTGTCTTTGACTTCCTAGCGAGAGACGTTTCTGCCTCGGGAAGCTTCCATTCCCGGAAATCTGGCGTAATTGCGGCAGACGGTGAAGTACTATGCGCCGTAGATGCTGCCGGTCGACCCGCGTTACTGGTCCCAGTGGGAACACTGAAGGGCCGGCTGCTTGACTGGCAGAGTAAGTCGTTGTCTCTGCATACAGTGGAGCTCGCTGTTGATGGTGAGCAACGGCCCTTTGTAATTCTTCGATGCATCGACCCGAAGTTGCATCACCAATTCGGGCTGCTGGCAGACGACGTTCTGGATGCCGTAGAACTGGAACCCGACATGGCGTCAAACGCAGTATCGGCGACTCTGGACCGCTGGAAAGATCTCTTTGAGGCCGAACGGGGCAGCGTCTTGGGCGCGGCGCAGTTGGCAGGCATCATGGCCGAACTCACCGTTCTTCACGAGCTAGTGAAATTTCACGGACCCAAGGCCTTGTCTGCGTGGCAAGGGCCGAAAGGGAACCGTCACGATTTCGTCTTCGCGAGCTGCTCGATTGAAGTTAAAGCCACGACTAATCACAACAACATGGTGGTCACTATCCATGGTGGCCGTCAGCTGGCTGCGCCGGGTCAGGGCGATCTCTACCTCCGAGCCCTCCAACTGGAGCGCTCGCCAAACGGTACATCCGTCCCCGATAAGGTCGAGGAACTGATCGCACTAGGTGTCTCCAGGATTGACCTATTAACAGTGTTAAGCGGCGCGCATTATTCGGATGCGGATTCGCCGGCGTACGAAGGATTTAGATTTACACCCCTCTCCGAGAATTCATATTTGGTTGATGCCAGCTTCCCACGAATTACGGCAGACACGTTGTTTCCGTCCGGCACAATCGAGCGACTGGGCAACATTTCTTACTCCATTGACTTGGGTCACATTGAGACCGTTGACCTCGATCTGTCAACGGTCTCAATGGCGAACGGTGGGCAAGACTGATGTTGTCGCTGTACAGGCAGCAGTACGGTGCTGATGGCGGGTTGGATGCGCGTTCTGCAGACAACGCCATTGGGCGTACTTCACTTGGGCTGTGGGATCTTGTGCTACGCGAATCTCTCCAGAACAGTTGGGATGCGCGAATCGAGAAAAATGGGCGCATTTCATTTTCTGTGGACGAGTATGAAATGTCGAGGGAACAAACTCGCATTCTATCTGACGATGTTTTTGGCGAACTGCCTCCGCATTGCAAATCTACGGATCTGCGCAGACACATTTTCGACCACCGTATACGCGTTCTAGTGATTTCGGACATGGGAACACGCGGCCTGGGAGGGCCCATTCGGGCCGATGTATCCGGAACGTCGGGCGAACGGCGGGACTTCGTCGATTTCGTCCGGAATCTTGGCCGTTCGACCGCCAAGGGCCTGGAAGGCGGAACCTATGGGCTTGGCAAAGGTGTCCTGTATCGGGCCAGTCAAGTGGGCCTTTGCCTTATCTACTCCCAAGCGCACCACGGCGGGTCGATTGAGCACCGCTTGATCGGGGTGTCAGGAGGCGACGGCGACTACGACGATAACAACAGTCGGTACACGGGCCGGAATTGGTGGGGGGTGCCCGGAGCGGACGGAATCGTGGATCCGTTGACGGGCCCAAGCGCTCGTGAGCTAGCTGAGGGCCTCGGCATGCGTATCCCGGGGGAAGAAGAAACGGGCACCAGCATCATGGTTGTCGCACCGGACTTCGCTGGGGTCACGAACGGCCGTGAACGAGTAGGTGCACTCGCTGATGCTGCTATGAAGTGGGCGTGGCCGCATACCATAGACACCGGAAAAGGGCCGAACATTCAGTTCGAGTTCACTGCCGACGGCAGCCCAATCCCTGGACCCGAGCCCTTTAGTCATCCGATATATCATGAGTTTGCTTCCGCCTATGTAGAGGGCCGTAAGCGGATCATTGATCCTAACTATGAAAGCAACTGGCAGACCACGTACACTCCGATTCGGAGTAAAAGGCCAAATCAAGGGCTGGGACTCCTGACCCACCGCATCAGCCACACCCCGGTGGCAACCGGATCCGAACTCGAGAACTCCGTCGCCCTGTTAAGGGATCCGAGGATGGTGGTGAAGTACCTGCCCGTTTCGGCGCAGCCGAACGGCGTGCCGGTTTTTGGAGTATTTATCTCGGCGCCTGAAATGAATGAAAAGTTCGCCAAATCGGAACCGGTGACGCATGACGATTGGGTATATCAGCAAGCTGCTGCGGCAAGGAATTCTCCGAACCCTGTCAGGATTGCACTAGATAAAATTCGGGAAACTTTCCGGTTGCTGTCTATTCAGGGCGCCAAGGCCGGTAGCGGAGTTGCCACCAAGGGAGCCTCTCGGGTTTCCGCTGCTTTAGGCAATCTGCTTTCTGGATTCTCGGGCCATGGAGCAGAACAACAAGCGGTTGATTCGCCTGATGGCCTAAGCACGAGGCGTCCGAGAAAGGCTTCGATACGTCAGCTCGCCGAATCGTCATTGGACCTGTTGGATGGCGAAATAGTAGCAAGGTACGCATTCGGTGTGACGGGCGGGCGCCCAGGAAACGTCGTGGCGGTACGGGTTGCCGCTCGTGTTGTGACGGAGTCCGGAGGAAACGAATCGGCCAGCCCTGCTGACGCTGAAATGCCGCGGTTTATCGGGTGGATGTCGCCGTCTAGTGGGTTGCTCTCTTCTGAAGAAGTTTTGAAGGTACCTGTACCAAGCGACGAGACGATTACGGCCGTCTTCACCCAGCCTGCCGATGCTGCAATCCGCGTCACTGCAACAGCGGAGGAGCTTGAGATTGCGAGGAGTTAGCTTCGGGCACCTTACGTTGCCAATTGAGGACGTTCCAACTCTGTCATGGGATATTTCTGTCGGTGAAACGCCTCTGGCCGATGGCGAGACTCTGGCCGAGGATTGGACTTACTACGACGACATCTACGTTAAGTGCTCCTATCAATTGAATCTCAAGGATGTGTTGCAGCGCCTGAGGCTATCGCCAAGCGCGCGGCTAGGGGCCGTTATCGTCGCCCGGTCCACCGGCACGCCCGTCATCACGACCTCTGAAGTTCTCGACGTTCGCGGCGGCCGCCAGCAGGTCTACCTCACAGTTCCGGCAGAGCAGATTTCCGGTAGCTTGGGCCTTGAATTCCAAATAGCGGTCTTGGACACCGGTCATGCCGTGGAGAGTCCTTTTGCACCCAAGAGGCTCGGAAATACCGTGTTCCGAGTTGACCGAAAAATTGTCTTGGAGGGCACCGCGCCTCGCCTGCCCATGCTTCCTGTCAGCTTTGCCGAGCATGGCATAGCTGGCTCGAGCAAATCACTCTGGTGGCTCCGGCTAACAACGCGTGATCTGGCAGCAAGCGCCTCGGCGGCCATCTGGTTATGGCTCAATGCCGACAATCCATTCATTTCCCGCATGCTCGAAGATTCCGACTCTTCTGAGTCCGAGACTTGGCTGCGCTTCCTTGAACTGGACTTCATGCGCCAACTGCTTCGTGAAGCGCTCAGCAGCGACGAGTTGAGTCTTCAAACTGATTATCCGGAGGAGTCCCTCGGATACGTGCTAAGCGGTGTGGTTCGGCTCTTGGGCGAATCCTTGGACCAAGTCCAGCAGCGGTATCTGGAGGATCCGGGCCGTGTTGAAGCCGAGCTTCAATCGAAAGTTGGTTCTGACTAATATGGCGCAATTCACTACTTTGCTGTGCTATCCGCGCATGCCGCTTTATGAAGCAGCTCAATCGTGGGAGGTGCTACGCGGGCAGAGCCTGGCCGAAATCGGTGCATCCATTGATCTCACTACGTTGAAGGCTCAGTACTATCCCTTAGCCCGACAGCGTGCCGGTTCCGAAGAGCTAATGGGCCTTCGGGGGAAAATCTTGGGCATCGCTGAGGAATTTGGGTTCCCTTCGGTGGTGAGCAGCAAGGTCCTCGTTGAATTCGACAGATATGTGGGACCCGAAATTCATGCCCAGATGACCATCATGCCGGCCGATGCGTCGTCGATAGATGTATGGAATTTCGTCAACACTGCCGTTGTGCCTGACGTCGTCCTGTGGCGCTACGGACGGTTCCATACTCAAAACAAGAAATGGATCATTTCTGAGGACCGCCTGTTCGACATGACTAGGACGACAATTGGCCGGCTATGGTGGAGAGTCCATCTTCTCGGCTCTGAACTCGCGGGAAAACTAGGAGAAGATGAGGTAGTCAATTTGTTGGAAAAGCCACGCATTGGCGGCTATCCGCTTCTTTCCCGGGCTATGGGGGCACGTTTGCTGACCTTTGCCTCAGAATCAAACACGGGCCGGAGAATGGAACTCTTCCGAGATGCCACGAAGCGGCTCCTCCGCAAGATGGCAGTCCAATCCGTGTTCATTATGACGCCTGAACAAATTGATGACTTCGTCACGTCGTTATTTTTGGAGTCCGCGACGGCCTTGGGTATCTCGCCTCTTGATGCCTCCACGAAGGCCACAAAAGAGCCGGATTCTCAGGAAGGAAGATTCGCTACTGATTGGCCCATTCTCTGATCAAATAACGTCGGTCGGTATCTGCGGTCTTTGGATCCCCAAGCGAGCTTCAATCCGCAGGACTGATATGTCTAGAAGTGGCCTGATACGAAAGGATTCCAGGCTTTCAGTCCTCGAGATATCCCAGCATGTCGGCCACTACATCACCGATCTGCTTGGAAAGCAGCGGGGGCACTGCATTTCCCACCTGGTGGAACTGCTGGGTCCTGGGCCCTTCGAAGAAGTAATTGTCAGGGAATGACTGCAGCCGGGCAGCTTCCCGTACGGTGAAGCTACGTGTCTGCTCGGGATCCGGGTGGATGTAGTAGTGCCCATCTTTGGAGATGTGTGAAACCACGGTGGTGGACGGAGCATCCCAGATCTGAACTCTGAATCGGTCGGTGAACGGCGTTCCTTCTCGAGCCACGTTCTTATGTTCTGGGTGAAGGGCCGCCGGCAGATCCGTGTACTTTGGACTCTTGCCCAAGAGTCCGGCTAGTTCGGCCATTACGCGGTATCGGGCCAGGTCCGACACCATGTGCGCACGGGGCACATGCTGAATCGGGGTGTCGAGCGCCTCTTCGTTGATCCACGATTCATACGCATCGATAGCCAAGGTCCCTGACTTTACGGGTTCAACCCTTCTAGTGATGGCAGTCAAGCCCATTTCCTTCAACGCCTCAGTCTGGACTACTTGCCAATCGAGGTCCATCTTCGGCCGGCGGGAAGACGTTTCGGCGCGTACACTAGGCATGGTTTGGAGTGCGGCTCGGACTGTCACGGCCCCGTCGGCCCTTCTAAGTACCTGCCGAGGCACGTTGGGAGCGACGTCACTTCTCACGCCCAGCAATATGACGCGGTGGCGCTTCTGTGGGACTCCATATTCCTCCGCTCGGATGATGAAGTCAGATGGCTCCAAGTCTGCTGGATCGGCGTCGACTACGAGTGATCGGATCTCGTACTGGGTGCCCCCCGGAAGGTCGCCAAGGTCTCCCAGAATCGTTTGAAACATGCTGCTGTCCCCGTTCTTTGACGAGAGCAGTCCTTTCACGTTCTCCATGACGAATACAGTCGGCTTGAACTTGCCCAGAATGTGCAAGTACTCGCGATAGAGGAAGTGCTTGTGGTCCGAGGCAAAGGTATCGTCACCAGTGCGACGCGACCGACCAGCCAGAGAATACGCCTGGCACGGAGGCCCGCCGATCAGGGCCCAGTGCCCTCGTTGGCTTTCAGGACCAAGTTGGCCTTCGATGAAGTCGTCTACTTCCGGCCGGTTGTCTTTACCCAGCTCGACCTGGTAAACGTGAGCTTTTGCTGCCAAGTAGGTGTCCCTGAAGTCCCCAGCCAGGACGGACTGCCAAGTCTTTCGCCCTTGAATGTAGTCGAAGTACGGCCTGAGATCACCGCCGGAGCGAACCAACTCCCGGTAGGTGGCACGCAACCGAAGCGTCTGGCAAGCAAAGCTGTCCATCTCGAATGAGGCCAAGGTCTTGTAGACATAGGCGCCGCTCTCATCTCGTACGCTGGAAAATCCCTCGTTCAAGCCTCCGGGCCCGGCGAAGAGATCAATAATTGGAAACACGTGCACCCCTTGATATCCGACACTCCAGGATACCAGGCCGGACAGACAAACTAGCCATGTCGTCGCGAACGGCCGTCTGGACGGCCCGAGGGCTAGGTGCTTCGGCTCCAGGAGCGCTCCAAGCCAATCTGCTTGCGCCTTCCGCCACTTCGCGCGGTCTTTTTGCATCGACCTCAGCAGGCTGCAGTGGAAGTGCTGCAGCTGCGACATCGGCCAGCTCAAAATGCCCTACACAGGGAACGACGCTTGCCGGCAAAGTGATTTGCGAACTCCTTTGTTCCGTATTGAATGCTAAAACATGCCCATCCCAGCAGGGCCACGAGCCCTTTCTTTAGCTTTGAGACCAAATCTTTTCCCCGGGCAAACTAAGAGCCTAGGAGAGCCCGGCCCGAATCCCGTTGTAGAGAAGCCAAGTTTTGGACTTATAGCTGCATCGGACGTAAATAGTTCGACCGTGCAGCTAACATATTCACGGCGCTGCCATCAGTTCAATGGTTGAACGATATCTAAAACGAACTCTTGAGAATTGGGACTTAATCATGATCGGATACCGACGCACTCAAATGGCGGGAGTGCCTCTTCTCGCTGTTACAGCATTGCTGCTCGCCGGCTGTGGGGCACAGCCGTCTCCTTCCGCCGCCTCACCTGATCCAACCGATTCCACCTCGCCTGCGGCTGAAATCACGACCGAGGCCCCACAACCGAATGACGAAGCCTGCGCGGATTTCGCTATGGCGAATAATGAGCTGGCATCGTTGCTTTCGGATGGAAAAGGCAGTCTCACCGTCCCCGAGTGGCACGTCGCGCAGAAAAGTCAGTTGCAGGCCCTCGATAAAGCATCCCTTCAGGCCGAAGTGATTGGGCCCCCGTTAGCAGTCCAGCGCCTATGCGATAGCTAATTGGTTTTCTTGCGTCCAGGTTTCCCAGTAGCGTTTCGGCGTCATGCCGTCCAGGGATCCGTGGGGCCGTTCATGATTGTAGATAGCTTTCCATTCCTCAGCCAAATACTTCGCTTCGGCCATGGTGTCCATGATTTCGCCGGAGAGTTGTTCCCTTCTGAATTGGGCGTTGAAGGATTCGATGAAGCCGTTCTGCCAGGGTGAGCCGGGGTCGATAAATGCGGTATCGACGCCGGCGGTGTTACACCACTCCATGAGGGCGGCGGCGGTGAATTCCGGCCCGTTGTCGCACCTGAGGTACGTCGGAGCGGTACCGGTCTCGGCGATGATGTCCTCCAATACCGCGACCACATCGGAGGCTTTGAATGACCGCCGGGGAATGACGGCCAGGGCCGTGCGGGTGTATTCGTCAATGACGTTGAAGAACCGGATGTGGCGGCCGCAGGAGGTCACGTCGGACTGGAAGTCGAAGCTGACAACATGCATCGGATACTCGGCCGTCAGCCGCTTCTGTTCCCCGGCGCCGGGCCCGGTGCGGCGCTTCTTCCGCGCCCTGGGTTTACACGTCAGCCCTTCATCGCGCCAGAGCCGGCGGACCCGCTTCCTGTTCAGCGCCACGCCATGCCACGCGGGCCGGGCCAGCAGATGCCATCGGGCCTTCCGCCAGCCCCACGCCGGGTGCTTCACGGCCACGGCACGCAGCTCCGCCCGCAGCCGTGCTTCCTCGAAACCCATGTCGGGTTTCTTCTTCCGGAACGCGGAACGATTCTGGCCCAGGATCTTGCAGGCAAGGCGTTCTGATGCCCCGAACTTCTCCACTGCCATGCGCACGGCACGACGGCGGGGTTCAGGGCTTAGAATTTTCCCTTCGCCACCTCATTGAGAATGTCGATGGTCAGTTCCTTCTCCGCCAGCAGCCGCTTGAGCCTGGCGTTCTCCTTCTCCAGCTCCTTGGTCCGCTTGGACGCCTCGGCGTTCTTCTCGGACCCGTACTGGTTCAGCCACCGGTACCAGGTCGCCTCCGTGATCTGGAGCTCCTTGATGACCTCGACCATCGGGCGCCCATCGTTGAGCATTTTCTGGCCCTGCCGGACCTTGGCGATGACCTGCTCCGGGGTGTGTCTGCGTGCCATGATTCGTGAATTTCCTCCTGCGTCCATTCTCGGACACGAAACTCACACAAACACCGGACTCCTACATGGGGACCGAACCAGAAGGTCGTGTTGCCGAACGCATGGAGGCCGCGGTCGAACTTGTACCCAGCTTGCCGCTTGAGATGGTCCTAACCGATGGCTGGAGGACAGGGGATGCATACAACCTTGCTATCTCAAGAGTTGCTTCTGCTTGCGAGGCCGAAGGGAGTAGCTCCATGTTTAATGAGATGACACTGCCCCCGGAAATGCTTCGCCGCTAACCACCTAGCTTTTCGACTGTCAGCCCTGCTTTTGCTTACGCTACAGCATTTGGTGTAAGGCACGTCCCTGCTCGGTGGGGCAGGAATCGGCAGAATCTTCTGGCCAGCGCTGGATCCCGTGGACGCGAATAATACTTGCGTTCCGGGGACGCCTGGCTCCGTGGACTGAAGCAACGACGAAAAGCGCGGGCTGAAATCGTTGCTCACTCGTCCGCTGCAATAGGCGTCTGTCCAAAATACTCCTCCAGCGGCGCCAGCGCCGGCTGGGATGAGGGATCACCCACTGCATCCGCTCCTACGGCGTTGGCCACGGCGAGCGCCGTTGAGTAATCGAGCCCCGCCCGCAGCGCCAGCACCAGCGCCGCGCAGAAAGCGTCGCCGGCCCCGATGGTGTTCGCCACGGTCACAGCAGCAGCCGGAGCCTCTGCCACACGCCGCCCGTGCTCGAACATCGCCGAGCCGTCCTTCCCATACGTGACAGCGACCAGCTTGGCCTCAGCCAGTGCCGGAATCAGCTCGTACTCGGTCTCGTTGACGATCACCAGGTCGCAGCGCTCCAGCAGTTCCGCCGGCAGGTCCATCGCCGGCGCGGCATTGAGGACGAAGAACCCGGAGGAGCGTCGGGCAGCCTGCAGCACCACCGGCAGGCCGACCTCAAGCTGGCACAGCACCGTCTCCTCGGGAGAAAACTCCACGCCCTCCAGCGAGAACGCAGCGTTCGCCCCCGGGCACACCACGATCTGGTTCTCGCCGTCGCGGTCCACCACGATGAGCGCGGTGCCGGTCGCGTCGCCGTCAAGCACGGCTACGTCGGAAGTGTCCACGCCGGCAGCCGCAAGTGCCTCCAGCATCAGGCGGCCCTGGGCGTCATCGCCCACCGCCCCGATCATCCGGGCGCTGCCGCCCAGACGCGCGGCGGCCACGGCCTGGTTGGCTCCCTTGCCGCCGGGCTGCTGCTGCAGGACGCCGCCGCCCACGGTTTCCCCGGCGGTGGGCAGCCGGTCCGTGGTGGCGATGATGTCCAGGTTGATGCTGCCGACGACGGTGACGGCAGGAAGTCGAGTGCTCATGAGGAAGTCCTATCAGGTCGAGCCAGGGGCGGCTGAATTAGGAAATAGTGTACGGCATGGTTGTACTTGCTCGTCATACGTGGTTGTATAACAACTCACATCCCAACAGCAGGACCAGCCTGCAGAACAAAGGAGTTTGATGTGAACACCCCAGCCACCGCCACCGCCTCCCCGCCAGCCGCCTTCGAAGATCAAACAAAACTCGGCGGCCGCCGCGCCGCCCTGCTCATTTCAAGCCTGCTGCTCGGCGTGCTGTCCTTCCAACTCAACGCCAGCATGGTCACCCCGGCGCTGCCGCAGATCGCGGCCTCCTTCGGCCTGGGCGCCGAGGCCGCCGCCCCCGTGCAGTCCATGTTCTTCCTCGCCGGCGCCATCGCCGGCCCGGTGATCGGGCGCTGGAGCGACTTCATCGGCCGCCGCGCCGCCCTGCTCCTGGTCCTGGCGATCATGGGCGCCGGCACCCTCCTCTGCATCGCCGCCCCCACCCTGCCGCTGCTCATCGCCGGCCGCTTCCTGCAGGGCGTCTCCAGCGCGGTCTTCGCCCTCGCCTACATTGTCCTCAGCGAAAACCTGAACGCCCGCGTGTTCGGCACGTCCGTGGGCATCATCGCCGCCATCAACGGGGGAGTGGGCGGCGTGGACGGCTACGTCGGCGGCCTCATGGCCGAAACCCTCGGCTTCCGGTCCATCTTCGCCGTCGTCCTCGTCCTGACCGCCATCGCCGCCGCCTGCATCATCAAAACCGTCCCGGCCGGACGCCCCCAGGGCGTGCGCGGCGCGATGGACTGGTGGGGCGCCGGATCCCTGTCCGTGTTCCTGGTCTTCATCACCTACTTCGTCTCCGGCGGCTCGGCCGCCGGCTGGACCGCGCCCAGCACGCTGGCCCTGCTCGCCGGCACCGCCGCGTCCTTCGCCGCCTTCTGGATGATCGAGAAGAAGCGCAACCACCCGCTCATCGGCGTCCACCACCTGCGCTCCCGCCAGGTCTGGCCCGTCATCGCCACCACTGTCCTGACCCTCGCCGGCATCTTCGCCATCATCAACTTCACCGTGGTGCTGCTCAGCCAGGACACCAAGAACGGCTTCGGCCTCAGCGCCTCCCTGTCCGCCCTGCTGTTCCTCACCCCCGCCGCGCTCATCGGCGTCTTCGCCGCACCCCTCGCCGGCTGGCTCGCCGACCGCCGCGGCTGGATCAAGACCCTCCGCGCCGGCACCGGGCTCAGCCTCGCCTGCGCCATCGCCGCGGCCGCCTTCGCCGACAACCAGGTCGCCGTGCTGATCGCCGTCGCCGCCCTCGGCATCTTCTACAACGGCTTCTTCCTCACCGCCATCAACGGACTCTCCGTCCTGCTCTCACCCAAGGAAGCACCCGCGGCCCTGCCCGGCATCAACGGCGCCTCCTTCGGCATCGGCGCGAGCCTCGGCGTCGTGCTCGTCGCACCGTTCGCCGCCCAGGCCACCTCCGCCGGCTACGCCACCGCCCTCTGGATCTCGGTGGCCATTACGACGGCGGCCTTCATCGTCAGCCTCTTCGTCGCCGCCCCCAAGGGCGAGTCCGTCTAGCAACCACACCCAGCACCAACGAAACGAGAAACGCAGCATGACCACGCCCACCAGCCACCCGTTCTACCTCGACTGCGACACGGGCATCGACGACGCCCTCGCCCTGGCCTACCTGCTCGCCTCCCCGCAGGCCGACGTGCGGGGGATCGGCACCGTCAGCGGCAACGTCAGTGCCGCCGTCGGCGCCCGCAACACCCTGGACCTGCTCCAGCTCGCCGGCCACGCACACATCCCCGTGGCGCTCGGCGCCCACGATCCGCTCGCCAGTTCCTTCGGCGGCGGGGCGCCGTGGGTGCACGGCGAGAACGGGATCGGCGACGTCTCGCTGGAGGCGGCCTCCGTTTCCCTGGCGCCCGAAAGCGCGGCCGAGATGCTGGTCCGGCTCGCCCACGAACACCCCGGTACGCTGCGGGTGCTCGCCATCGGCCCGCTGACCAACATCGCCGAGGCGCTCCGGCTGGACCCCACGCTGCCTTCACTGGTGGACGAAATCACCGTCATGGGCGGGGCCGCCCTGGCCCCCGGCAACATCAGCCCGGTGGCCGAAGCCAACATCTTCAACGACCCCGAGGCCGCCGCCCTGGTGCTGTCCGCCGACTGGGACGTGACCCTCGTGCCGCTGGACGTGACCATGGCCAACGTCCTGGAGGAAACCCACCGGCAGGAGCTGCTCGCCTCTCCCGGTCCTGTGCCGCGGGCGCTGGGGGAGATGCTGGGCTACTACTTCCGGTTCTACGAGGGCCTGTTCGGCCGGCCCTGCTCCGCCATGCACGACCCGCTGGCGGCGGCGCTCGCGGTGGGCGGCGTTAGAGCCGCCGTCGCCCCGGTGGTGCGTGCCGCCGTCGACACCGGCGACGGCCCGGGCCGCGGGCAGACCATCTGCGACATGCGCGGCTACTACAGGGGCTACCCGCAGCAGTCCGATGCGCGGTGCCGCGTGGTGCTGGAGCTCGACGGCGACTTTGCCCCGCACCTGGTGAAAACACTGCTTTCGCTTGGCGGCGGGGAAAGTACGACGGCGGCGCTTGCCTCCGCGGCCACGTCACCGGCCTGAGTCCGCCCAGCGACGGGAGCCGTTCTGAGTGCCGGATCTCGCATCGCTTCATGGGGGACAACCGCCGTGTAATTTACCGACAGGCACTATCTAGCCGGTGCAGATTGAAGCAAGATGACCCCATGAAAAAACTTGTAATAGCCAGCTGCGCAGCCGCAGTCATGGCGCTTGGCGCAATCACGTTGGCAGCCCCGGGCAACGCGGCCCCGCAGTCATCCATCACGGGGCAAATCATCGTGAAGTTCCGCGACAGCGGCGCGGCAGGCGGCGTACTACGCCAGAACGGCCTCAGCGAGAGCGCTGGAATCGGCAGCACCGGGGCTCACCTCATCAAGGTGCCGGCAGGTAAGGAATCTCAGCTCATCCAAACCTTAAGCAGGAACCCGGCGGTTGAGTACGCCGAGCCGGACGAGCTGGTGACCGCCGCTACAACTGACGAGTACTTCAAAAGCCAGTACGCTCTGCACAACGAGGGCCAATCATTTACCAACACCGCCGAGACGCTGACTGTGGCCGGGGGCACCAAGGACGCGGATGTGGACGCCGTCGAAGCGTGGGAGGTCACGAAAGGAAGCGACACCCGGGTTGCGATCATCGATTCAGGTGTGGCAATCGACCACGACGACATCTCGGACAAGGTCGTGGCACGGGCCAACTTCAGCGATACAGAAATCGTCACATCCGAGGACTACGACAAATACGGCCACGGCACCCACGTTGCCGGTATTGTTGCCGCCACCAACAACTCCATCGGCGTTGCCGGTGTGTGCCCGGACTGCACCATCCTGGATGCCAAAGTGCTCAACAGCAGCGGGGTAGGCTCCAGCTCAACCATTGCCAACGGAATCAACTGGGCGGTGGAAAACGGTGCCAAGGTCATCAATATGAGCCTCGGACAGCGCGTTTCATCACGGACCCTCGAGACTGCCGTCAACAACGCGTGGAAGCGAGGCGTGGTGCTAGTGGCCGCGGCCGGCAATGCCGGCACCCAGGCCAAGATCTACCCGGGTGCGTATCCCAACGTTATTGCCGTGGCTGCGACCGACAACAGGGATGTCAAAGCGTCGTTCTCGACCTACGGCAAGTGGGTGGATCTCGCGGCGCCGGGTGTCAATGTCTACTCGACCTTCCCGAACCACCCCTTCGTCCTGGGGACGCAGAACGACCGGTCCACGGGCTATGACATTGGTAGCGGCACCTCAATGGCCTCACCGATTGTCGCCGGCGTTGCCGCCCTGGTCTGGGACACCATGCCTGTCGGCACCGCAAACACAAAAGTCCGCGAAAAAGTCCAATCCACCGCTGACAGGATCACCGGCACTGGTACCTCCTGGGAACACGGCCGCGTGAACGCCTGCAAGGCCGTCGCTGGTATCTGCTAGCCAACGCCGCATGACCGGCCTGCGCCCGCATGACCGGCCGGGGCCCGGGCCGGTCATGCGGGGGAGGGCCGCCTAAGCACGGACGGACCCTATGGAATACCCGACATTCACCGTGAACTTCCCCGTAATCCTTGTGTCTGTCATGGTCAGCGTTGTTGTCGGTGTTGTTGCCCTTGTCCTCAATAGCCTGAAGCAGCGTCGGTTTGCTTTGATCCTGAGCGGTGCAACGGTGCTGCTGATTTCCGCGTTCGTGGTTGCCAGCGGCTTTCTGGAGGCCGCAAGAACCAATGAGATGCTCCGTGCAGCAGACGACCTTGCCGTTCCTGAGGGGTTCAAGCCCGGGAGTGAGCAGGGAAGGACGGGGCGGATCGTTCAAGCTACAGCATTCCTTCCCTGCCTGGCTGTGACGGCGCCCTGCCCGTCCCTGCACCGGCAGTGGTCGGGTCGTGAAGGCCAGGGCATGACGCGGGAAGACCTGGAACGGAGCATCCGTGACAGCGGGTGGCAGGGAAAGCTGGTTATCAACGAGGACAACTGCGAGCTGCGGTACACGAACAGCAGTGCGATCAGTTGTGAAGCAAGAGGGAAGCTCCAGGACTTTGATGCCCAGTTGAGGCTGGACCAGATCAGGGGTGACGCATGGAGGTTATATCTCATGCTGAGACCGGAAAATTAGCAGCTCGACTTGAGCGCTATCAAGGGGAAGATCTTCGCTCGGAGGACGCCTGCTGTGAGCAGCGAACCCGCACGAGGTCTGCGCAAGATCCATGTCGACGTCGAAGATGTGCGGGCGCCGCATCGGCGGGAACAATCCGATCAGATCCCATGCGACCTCGCCTTCGTGGATCGCCGAACTCAGTTCGTGGGGCGGATCGGTCCGTCGGGATGCGGTGTCGTCAGCGGGTCGGCGTGGCGACTGACCAGTTGCCATCCGTCGCTCTCCAAGCGAAAAGTGGTCGTGACGCGCAAATCGAAGGGGGACGGCTCGTCGCGACCGCCGACCTTGGTCTCCCAATGCTCGTGCTCGAACAGTGTAACGAGATCTGCACCAACGTAACGGGAAACCTCTTCAAACCGAACTGGCATGCCATCGCGGAAGTTTGATGAAGCGAAGTCGAGCGCCTGTGAAACCGCATCCCAGCCGCGCGAGGAGCCGCCGAAGGGATTCGCTAGAAGCACGTCCTCGCTCCGCGAGTACATTGCCTTGATCGGCTCCGGATCGCCCACGGCAAACACGTGTATTCCCGAGTGGTATTGCTCGATGACCTGACCAATGTCCATGACTGACCTCTACATCAGCGTCGCTAGGCAGGCAAGGGATGGATTCATGGATGAATGAGGTGGTGGGTGGTACGCGTCCGGGGGAGACGCTACTCTCCCAGTTGCAGGCGCATCAACCAGCGCGTCATGGAGCCCGACTTCGAACTTGTCTTTACGACGCGCTCGAAGCCCATCGATTCGAAGAGGTCGGTGGTGCCCACGTAGGCGAACGCCGAACTGACTCGGCCGCCCTGTGGGTCGAGAGGGTATGCCTCGAGGGCTGGGGCACCGCGTTCGCGGGCGTACCGGATCGCGCCGGCCAGCAGCTCGCGGGCCAGGCCCTGGCGCCGGAACGAGGGCCGGATGAAAATGCAGATAATGCTCCAGACCGGTACGTCATCGACGGTCGGGATCGTGCGCGAGCGTTGCAAGCGGTGGTGGCTGGATCGGGGGCTCGCCGAGCACCAGCCTGCGGGCTCGCCGTCGACGTACGCGATAACCCCGGGAGGGGTGCCCTCTTCGGCGAAGCGGCGCAGCCGGTCCGGTCGCTCCGGGCCGACGAGCTCTCGGTAGTCCGAGTTCGGGATGCGGTAGCTGAGGCACCAGCAGGCCGGGGTGTCCGGGTTCTTCGGGGCCAGGATGGGGTGGAGATCGTCAAAGCGATCGGCGGTCGCGGGCAGGACTTCGATCACGGGAGCCTCATCTCCTTGGTAGAGCGGGGGTACATTCATACGATTCATCCTCATACGTTCAAAAGGAGAGTTCAATGAGCGAGAAAGTGCGTTGGGGCGTTCTGGGCAGCGCCCGCATCGTCCGCAAGACAATTCCGGCGTTGCAGGCAACGAAAAACGGTGAGGTCGTGGGTATTGCTTCCCGCGTCGAGGAAAAGGCCAGGGAGTACGCCGACAAGCACGGCGTCCCCCAGGCGTTTGGCTCTTATGAGGCGCTGCTCGCTTCCCCCGACATCGACGCTGTTTACATTCCGTTGCCGAACGCGCTGCATCTCGAGTGGACTCTGAAATCCTTGGACGCAGGCAAGCACGTCCTCTGTGAAAAACCTTTGGCGATGAGCGCCGCAGAGTGCGAGGCGATTGCGCGCAAGGCCGACGAGACCGGGCTCAAGGTCTTGGAAGGCTTCATGTACCGTTTTCACCCGCGTTTCGAGAAGCTGCAAGAGCTGCTCGCGGCCCGTGCGGTGGGTGAACTGACATTTGTGCATGTCGCCCACACGTTCGATGCAGGCGGGGATGACAACATCCGCTGGTACTCCGGGCTCGGCGGCGGCTCACTTTTCGATACGGGTGGCTACTGTGTCAACGTGAGCCGGATGGTCACGGCGGAGGAGCCGGCTCGAGTCGCCGCCTTTGGCAACTACCGCGACGCCAATGACGGAGGTCGGATCGACGCCAGCATCGCGGGCATGCTGCGCTTTCCCGGTGGGGCAACAGCGCTTTTTGATACCGGAGTTAACCTCGAGCGCCGCAACTTTCTGGAACTCACGGGCACCGAGGGCCGGCTCTACCTCGACAATCCTTTTGGGCTCTTGGAGGAGGATTCGGTCCTGGAGGAGCATCACTTCGGGAAGGACACCATCTATCACGAGGTCAAGGGCGCAAACCACTTCGTACGGATGGGTGAACACTTCGCCGACAGCGTCCTAAACGGTACGCCGCTCCGCTACGACCTCACGGACGCGGCAAACAACGCGCGGGTGTTGGAAGCTCTCGACAGGGCAGCGCAGAAACAAGAGGGGGCGCCGGAACCGAGACCACATTCTGGCGCTGGCCCGGGCGTTGGCTGAACCGTGCCGCCGGCGCCGGTGGTGCGTGCCGCCGTCGACACCAGCGACGGCCCCGGGCACGGGTAGATCATCTGCGCATCACGGTGTGGACTTCTACGCTTGGTGGCGGCGCCCAGCCTGGGACCTGACTCGAGCTACTTTTCAGGAACGAGCCCAAGTTGCTGCATCACACCCAGATTGTCGTAGCTATTCCACTCCTCGACTATCTTGCCTCCTTCGATGCGGCTGATGGAGATGCCTTTGAGCTCTATTTGCTTCCCGGTGGGAGGGCCAAACTCCTCTATCTCTCCCTGGTGGGTGCCGCGTATCGTCCAGCGGGTGGAGACCTTATCCCCTTCGGCTATCGCGTCCTCAACGGTGACGTTCAGGTCGGGGAAAGCGGATTTGTACGTGGCGATAAATTGCTTGGCTTCCTCTGCGCCGCGGATCTCTTGATCGGGCTCGTGCCAGACGAGATCGGTGGAGTACACCTCGTCGACAATGTCCGGGTTATTCGGGGCTTCCCAAGAACGACGCGCGAGGGCCTTGTTTTCTTCGGACATGCTTCTCCACTCCTTCACCTAATGGACCCTTCAGGCATGCCAGCACTAACCTTCCGAGGGCGCTGTAGGGAGATTGTCCCGCACCCGTACTCCCAATAGAAGGGGCCCGGGCTAGCCGTGCAAGGACATGCTGGCGGATAGGACTTGGCAAGAGCTGGATGGTCGCGAGGGCTCACGACCGAGTCGCGTCGCACCCCTTAGGGCGAGCATCAAGGATTCCCTTAGCGTGCCCTGCACAGCGGGTCGGCTCGTCTAGGACTGGAAGGACTGCATCACGGACAGGTGCCCGGCGCGTGCCGCGATCAGGCACTTGGCCAGGTAGAAGGGCCGGTTCGCCTGCCGGACGTACTGGGTCAGAACGAGGACCGGATCGGAAGCCCGCAGGTCGAGCAGCTTGGCCCGGCTCGGCCCCACCTGGCTCAGGCTGATCTGGCATTCGCCGGGCCCCATTACCCGGCCGAAGCGCGAGTTGAGGGCCGCGAGCAGCGTGGCGCCGCCGTCGTCGTCGATCTCCAACGGCGCGGGGGAGGCTTTGCCGATACTGACCGGTCCGGCCGATATGTTTTCCTGCAGGTGGGCGATGGCTTCGCCGTCGCGTATCAGGACGGATTCCCAGAGCCAGCAGTCGGCGCCGGGCTCGACGCCGAGGCCGGGGGCGGCGAATTCGGAGGCCGGCTGCCGGACCATCTGGATGCGCTTGATTTCGAGGTGCTGGCCGGGGCCGCCGAGGACTTCCTCGAAGGGGCGGATCCGTTCGATGCCGATGCGGGGGAGGGAGTCGGAGACGAACCGGCCGACGCCGCGGCGGGCCCGGATGAGGCCGTCCTCTTCAAGGAGCATCAGGGCTTCGCGGACCACGGTGCGGCTGACCTTCATGTCCGTGCCGAGGTCGGTCTCGGTGGGAAGCATCGAGCCGGGCGTGAGCAGGTTGTTGCGGATGGCCTCGGCGATCCGGGAGTACACGGCAACGCGGAGCGGCGAGCCGGGCTGGGCCTCCACCGGCTGGGACAGGAACCTGGCGGCGTCCTCGTGCACGTTATGCCTCGCTTTAGATCTGTGGTTGATCCAGCCTAACAAGTGCTACGCGTTTGTTGGACAAGTGGCAAGAGCACAACAGCCGACCGCTGACCCCCTTCGGCCTGGGTCACATCCTCACGCTGCCGGGCGCCGCTGGATCCGCAAGCTGTTAATGCCGTGGCAACAACACGTCATGGTCGCCGGGGTTACACCGCCCCAGGCTCACGGCGGTGCTGATGGTCCTGGACTCGTCCGCCAGCTGGCGGATGTTTCTGTAAATCAGCACTTCCAGATGCTGAAAGGAGTTCCCCTACCGGCCAGCGGGATCTCAGGTGGCGCTGGCAGGTAGGAAGAGAAGTTGCACTGGACAACATCAAGGCTCCATGGAGCCCGGATCCGGGTTTGTAACCGGCGTGCCGTCTACCAGGTCAAGAGGCAGACCGTGTATGCGCTGCATAGGCGGTTTGACCTATTCGCATCCGAGGCCATCACCGTCGCGGTCAAGGCCATAGATATCAGATCCGATCACGGAAACAGGTCCCCCAACGTAGGCAGGACCATTCCCGCTTCCTCCGGAGCAATCCACGTCTGAGGCTATCGGAACGCATGCTCCGGCATAGTTGGGATCGCATCCCGAGGGAGCAGCGGGCGCCGGCGCCGGAACTGCTGCTGCTGCGGCCTGTTGGCGCGCAGCTTCGGCGGCGGCGGCCTTTTCCTGTTCGGCTCGTGCCGCCGCTTCCTGCGCCGCCTTGTCAGCTGCAGCTTTTGCGGCCGCTTCCTGCGCTACCTTGTCTGCAGCAGCTTTTTCCTGCGCTGCCTTCTCTGCAGCAGCCTTTTCCTGGGCGGCCTTGTCTGCAGCAGCTTTTGCGGCAAGTGCCGCGGCCGCCGCCCGCGCATCAGTAAGTTCCTTCGAGGCCGACTCTTCCATCCAAACCAGTTCCCCGGCATCCGTTTTCGTGCAGACGAAAA
The DNA here is from genome assembly GCF_059759125.1 of Arthrobacter sp. GQ119. Taxonomy (NCBI): domain Bacteria; kingdom Bacillati; phylum Actinomycetota; class Actinomycetes; order Micrococcales; family Micrococcaceae; genus Arthrobacter; species Arthrobacter sp. GQ119. The sequence goes on from NZ_JCAXEA010000012.1 coordinate 121,700, forward strand.
CGGCCGGCGGGTACTCTTCGGTCGTGTTCTCCGTATTGCAGGAGGTCGTCGCCGGAGCAGTAGGAGTGGCCGTCGGAGACGCCGGCGCTGAACTCGTGCTTTGCGACAACGAAGCGACTGGCGGCCCTGCGCACGCGGCGACGGAGAGAATGACGGCGCACGTTATCGTTACGCTCTTCATTGGCCGATTGGCGGTTCGCGGAGGGCTCAGGACGGCGCTCGTCAGCGGACTCATCCTGTGGTCCTTATTTCGCGCGTCATTGCGACGAAAAGATATATTCATTTGTTCCCCATAAAGCTGAAGTTGATGCGAATTGCCTGCCGAGCGTAGCATTTAAGATTCAGTAAGAAACAGATTTTCCCCATGACAAAACTTGTCATTGGCAATGCCGTGGAACTTCAGCTTTGTGAAAATGTGTAACGCGAGTCATGATATTTGTGCCGGAGCAGTTGAGCTGTGCCTGAGTGCTAGGCCAGGGCATGCCGGCCGCCTTGCCGGGTTCAGGCTAAGTTGGCGAGGTGCTCGCGTAGCCCCGGATAGTTACTGTTCTGGGCCAGAACCTTTTCGAAGTCCTTGCGTGCCATCGCTCGCTTGCCCTCACTCAGGTAGGTTAGGCCCCGCTCGATCAGTGCACGCTGCCGGAGCTCCGCAGGGCGGGACCGCACGCGCAACGCTTCCTTGAACGCCTCGCGGGAAGCATCCGGGAAGCCCTGCTCTCGGAAAGCGATGCCGCGCTGGATGAGGAGGTATGTGGAGGCCTCGTCATTGTTCTGGAGGCCCTCAGTCAGATCGACTACCTCATCCCATAGGCTTTGTGCCGTGTATAGCTCAGCTAAAGAGACTGCGGAAACTGTGCTCGGCTCGAGTTGCTCAATGACGTCGACGGCTGACGCGAGATTTCCCAGGTCCTGATGGATTTCAGCCAGCAGGAGTCCGATGAAGTCGCGGTCCAAGGGAAGCATCACGTCAATTCCCTCGGCAATGGGGAGATTGAAGGTGGCAGCTGACAGATACTTCCGAATGAATTCATCCGATGCCGGTTCATAGCCGCTATGGAAAAGCCAGTTCAAGAGGTCGAGAGCGCGCTGCCGGTCGCCATTGGGCATTGCCACGAGCGTCGTTTCAAACAGGGCTGCGATTGGACGCGCTTTGTCGAATTCTGTTCCGATCCGTGGCAACTCGGTGGCATTGGGGCGTGCAAGCAATGCCCGGTGAAGTTCCTTCTCCCATTTGGGCGCGAAGAGTCTTGGAGTTGCTGGCTTGGGAGCTTGGGATTCGTGTTCCCCTGTCGCTGTGGGGCGGGCAGCGCCAGCGGATGGGCCCCGCCTGGTGGAACCAGTGGAAAGGGTCTTCACGTGTGAGAGCCCTGAGCCGGGAATACCTAGTGTGCGTGTCACACGACCGGAGGAATTTGCAGAGATCCTTGCTCCCCGGACGCCAGCGCTGAGACCAACGCTCTTTGGCGTTATCGTCATCCGTATCCCGGGTGCAATCTTGAATGACTTGCGAACCCTGAAACCCATGTTTCCCCCTTTGTGCGGCCGCTTGCCCCGCCGACCGAGACTACTGCTGCGCGCCGAGGACCGAATGCGCGATCAACATGTCTAGGCGCCGCACATCGACCTTCTTCCCGACCTTGATCTTGATGTGCCCCGCCCGAGTCCACATCTCCAGCTCAGCATCAAGATCGAATTTTCCGGCGTTCTCTGAGGACCACATGTTGATGGCGGAGTAGGGCAGCGAGTATACCTCCACCTTCTTACCAGTCAGCCCCTGGGCATCCCGGACGATCATCCGCTTGGTCGTGAAAATGGCACTGTCCCGGAATGTCTTGTAAGCGGCCACGGGCTGCTCGCCCGGGAGCATAAGCTCCGCAACGTCATTGGGAATCGGGCATTCATCGACGAACATCCACGTGGTTACTGCTGCTGCCTCCAAGGCTGCTCCCTTGCTTGATTCGGGTCCAGCCCTCAGTGTCTCAAGCTAAGCGACGCCGGTTCTGACTTGGCTGGCGGCGTGTCGCAACAGGTTCCTCAGCGAGCCGGGACTGTAAGGCAGGGCTAGCAGCCCGCGGCGCTGGGGGTGTGGTTCTCAGCCTGGCACGGGGTGGCGGATCATTGAAGGAAACCGAGGGACTTGAGCCCTGTTGCCGCTACCTCCATGACGTCGCGAACTAAGGAGTCCCCATTGAAGATCGACAAACAGACGCTAAAGGACGACGGGTTCACCGGGTTCCGACCGTTCAAGCAGTTGGATATCAACCGCGTTCCGCAGGGGCCCGGAATCTATGCGGTGCTCAAACCCGAGGGCTTCGAACGGTTGTTCCTTGCGAAGAGCGTGGGAGGCCGCTTCAAGAGGCGGGATCCATCGCTGCTCCAAGCCGACTTGGAAACGGAATGGATTGAGGACGCGGATGTCCTCTACATCGGGAAAGCAGGCCCGGGAAGCACCGGCAACCGCGGGCTACGAAAGCGAATTCAGGAATTCGCTGACTTCGGCCTTGGGAAGCCGGTTGGCCATTGGGGCGGGCGGCTCATTTGGCAGCTCGCCGACTCCGAATCTCTGGTCATCGCATGGAAGGAGTTCTCGGCCGTCGAGGTGAATGCTGCCGAGGCCGCGTACCACGCGGAATTCATCAGCATCTACGGAAAGTTACCTTTCGCCAACCTGGTTCAGGCCAGAGCGAAGGGAGTGTAATTGCCGCAGCCGCGCCGCACAGCCCTCGACTGGGAGTCGAGAATCGTGCACCTTCACCAAGCTGCCGTCGAAGATCTTCGCCTATCTTGACTGAAACTTTCGCGGATCTTGCCTGAGCGGGGCGAGCATCAATCCATAACCTGGAAGGAGTGAACATCATGGCTGACAACCAAGAATTGCTGGATTGGGTTTCCCCGCGCAAACAGCGGGAAATCGACAACCAGGCGGCATTTCTGCGGTATCTGCTGGAGCGTGAAGATGCGCAAGAGGGTGCGAAATCATGAACGACTACGTTCCCCGTCCTCGCGAACCGCATGACGCGCTTTGGGTCATCCAACGCGACCTGGCGAACATCATCGCCAAATACACCGACAGGGGCGATCACGAAACGGCCGCTGTCTACAAAGAAGCACTTGCCCGCTACAACGGCGACTGAATTTGGACAAGCTCAACCAGCAGCCCGGCTTCAGGTGCTGTGGCGCTTTGTCCGGCGACAGGGCACTCAGCTCCGCCTCACGCAATGGAACTCCAGCTGGTCAGCTGCCGCGGCCAGCAAGTAGTTGCTGACAAAGGCAGGTATTGAACGCTGATCGGCGAGTAGCTGATGGAGCGAAAACAGGTAGTTAATACTCTGGCCCGGTGTCCCGTGCGGTCCGTAAGCTCCGATCCACCACGTCTGCGATCGGCAGACACGGCTGGGGGTTCCGGTGTTGGCCTGCCGTTTGAAGGGTAGAGACTATGTCTGTTGTGAGCCGTGTCCACTCCGCCGTCTTCAGGAGGAGCGGCAGGCCCGCCCTGGCGGCGCTAGTCGCCGCAGCGGTGGCGGCGTCCCTGCTGCCCGGACTGTCCACGGCGCAGAGCGCGACGGATGCTCAGATGGCGGCTCCGCACGACCATTCGAGCGCGCACGGATCACATGTGCACAACGCGGCACTGCCGGCCGCCGCGATGGAGGCGCCTCCGCCGGCTTTGCTGCGGACCGGCTGGACGGCAACGGCCAGCGACGAAGAAGTCTCAGGGGAGGACGGCCGGGCCGCCAACGTTCTCGACGGGGATCCCGCCACATTCTGGCACAGCAAGAAGACCCCACCCGCGGCCCCCTTGCCCCATACCATCACCATCGACACCAAGGTGAACCAAAGCATCTCGGGGTTCCGCTATCTGCCGCGTCCTGACGCCGAGAACGGGCGGATCGGCAGCTTCGAAATCCTGGTGAGCACCGACGGAACCACATGGGGCGACCCGGTGGCCCACGGGACGTGGGCGGACAGCAGTGACGAGAAAAGTGTGACCTTTGCTCCGGTGACGGCGCGCTATGTCCAGCTGCGGGCCAGCACCGAAGCCGGCAACCGCGGGCCGTGGAGCAGCGCCTCGGAGATTAACCTGGTCGGCGGAACCAGCGGAAACCTGACGGTCCAGGCAGTGGCTACCGGGTCCCCGGGATCGTGGGGTCCCACGATCAACTTCCCGCTGGTCCCGGCCGCGGCGGCGCTGCTGCCTGGCAACAAGCTGCTGACCTGGTCCGCGTACTCGGCCACGACATTCGGCGGGGCCAATGGCTACACCCAGACATCCACCCTGGACCTCACCACCGGTGCGGTGAGTCAGAAGGAGGTGGCCAACACCGGCCACGACATGTTCTGCCCCGGGACCTCGATGCTGCCGGACGGGCGGATCCTGATCAGCGGCGGCAGCAACAGCTCGAAAACCACCCTGTACGACCCCACGACGAACACTTGGACCGCGGGGCCGGCCATGAAGATCGCCCGGGGATACCAGTCCAACGTGACGACGTCCACCGGTGAGGTGTTCAGCATCGGCGGGTCATGGTCGGGGGGTATCGGCAACAAGCACGGCGAGCTGTGGTCCGAAGCCGGAGGCTGGCGAACTCTGCCGGACGTGCTGGTCGACAACATCCTGACCGACGAAGCCGCAGAACACCATTCCGACAATCATGCATGGCTGTTTGCCGCACCCGGCGGCCGGGTATTCCACGCCGGGCCGAGCAGGCAGATGAACTGGATCTCCACCACAGGCAGCGGCAGCATCAGTTCGGCCGGACTCCGGGCCGACAGCGCGGACGCTATGAACGGTGACGCCGTGATGTACGACGTCGGCAAGATCCTCACCGTGGGCGGGGCACCCGCCTACAAGAACACTCCCGCCACGGCGCGGGCGTACACGATCGACATCAATAACGGAGCCACCGTAGCCCGGACCGCAGACATGGCCGTCACCCGGTCGTTCGCCAACGGAGTCGCGCTGCCCGACGGCCAGGTACTCGTCGTCGGGGGCCAGGCGACCCCCGTCCAGTTCACCGACACTGGTGCCAGGATGGCTCCGGAAATCTGGAACCCGGAGACCGGGCTGTGGACCACGCTGGCCCCGATGGCCATTCCCCGGACCTACCACAGCGTTGCCACGCTGCTCGCAGACGGCCGGGTCTTCGTCGGCGGCGGCGGACTCTGCGACGGCGAATGCACCACCAACCATCTGGATGGAGAGATTTTCACGCCGCCCTACCTGCTGAACGCCGACGGCAGTCCCCGCGTCCGGCCCACTATTGTGACGGCGCCGACGACAGCCGCGCCCGGCAGCACCATTGCGGTGACCACCGGGTCGCCGACCACCCAGTTCTCCCTGATGCGGATGAGCACGGTGACCCACACTGTGAACACCGATCAGCGGCGGATACCGCTGACCGCAACCGCGGTGTCAGGCAACACTGCCTCGCTAGCGCTGCCGTCGGATACCGGCGTGCTGGTACCAGGCAATTATCTGCTCTTTGCGATGGACAGCAACGGGGTGCCCAGCGTCGCTTCGACGATCAAAATCGCATCCACCCCACCGGCTCCCGAGCCGACGTCGACGATCGCCATGCGCAGCTTCAGGACCGCGTCCACCGAAACGGCCACCACCACGGTTTCCCTTCCTGCCCCGGAGGGCCGGGCGGCCGGGGATGTCCTGGTGGCGTCCTTCACCGCGGACAAGGTCCCCACGGTTGCTGTCCCGGCGGGCTGGACCGCGATCACCAACGGCGTCTCCATCGGCAGCGGCGCCCGGGTGTTCGCGTACTACCGGGTGGTGGGTTCCGCTGACCCCTCCACCTACACGTGGACGCTGAGTACCGCGCAGAAGTGGGGCGGGGGCATCACCGCCTACACCGGGGTGAACACCACCACGCCCTTGGACAGCGCCGTGGCCACCGCCGCCAATGCCACCTATACGGCCACCAGCATCTCAGTCGGCAGCGTCACCACGGCCAGCAACGGTGCGATGCTGATCGGCGGCCTCGGCTTCGACGCCTCCGTCCCGGCTGCGACTCCGCCCACCGGCTGGACCGAGCGCTGGGAAACCAGCGGCGGCCAGATCGCCGAGCAGGCAGACAGGACCCAGGCCACCGCCGGTGCCACCGGAACCGCCACCTGGACCTTCAGCGCCGCCAGAGCCGTCGCCGCCTGGCGCACCGCCCTCAAGCCGGGCGGGACGGCGCCGCCGCCCGGGGACACCGCGCCGGTCGCGACGTTCACCGCGACGCCGACCTCGGGCACGGTCCCGCTGGCGGTGAACTTCACCGACACCTCGACCGGTTCGCCGACGTCGTGGGCCTGGGAGTTCGGTGACGGCGACACTTCCACGCTCCAGAATCCGTCACACACGTACAGCACGGCGGGGAGCTACACGGCGAAGCTGACCGCCACCAACGCCGCCGGCTCGAATTCCAGCACGACGACGATCACGGTCAACCCCGACGGCGGCACCTCAGCGGAGATCGCCGTGCGCAGCTTCAGGACCGCGTCCACGGAATCGGCGACCACCACGGTTTCCCTTCCTGCTCCGGAGGGCCGGGCGGCAGGTGACGTCCTGGTGGCATCCTTCACCGCGGACAAGGTCCCCACGGTTGCTGTCCCGGCGGGCTGGACCGCGATCACCAGCGGCGTCTCGATCGGCAGCGGCGCCCGGGTGTTCGCGTACTACCGGGTGGTGGGCTCCGCTGACCCGACGAGCTACACGTGGACCCTGAGCACCGCCCAGAAGTGGGGCGGCGGCATCACCGCCTACACCGGCGTCAACACCACCACGCCGCTGGACAGCACCGTGGCCACCGCCGCCAACGCCACCTATACTGCCACCAGCATCGCCGTCGGCAGCATCACCACCGCCAGCAACGGCGCGATGCTGATCGGCGGCCTCGGGTTCGACGCCTCCATCCCCGCTGCGACACCGCCCACGGGCTGGACCGAGCGCTGGGAAACCACCGGCGGCCAGATCGCCGAGCAGGCAGACAGGACCCAGGCCACCGCCGGGGCCACCGGCACCGCCACCTGGACCTTCAGCGCCGCCAGAGCCGTCGCGGCCTGGCGCACCGCACTGCGGCCAGCGGCTTCTACGTCAAATCCCCCGCCCGGTAGTGTCATCCCGGCAGTCGAGACCACCGGTTTTTCAGGTTCGGGGGACACGTCCGATGACTCTGCCATCTGGGTCGACCCGGTAAACCCTGCCAGCAGCGTGGTGATTGCTGACAAGAAGGCGACCTCAGGGGGCGGCATAGGAGTCTTCGGCATGGACGGCAATCTGATCCAGTTCCGAGAGGACGGGATGATCGGCAACGTGGACCTGAGGACCGGGTTCACCGCCGCAGGGCAATCGATAGTCCTGGTTGGGGCCAATAACCGGACGAACAACACGCTGGCCTTGTACTCACTGAATACTGTGACCAGGACCCTTTCGCCTGTGGCTGCCCGCAGCATCGCGACCTCTGCGCCCAACTACGGTTTCTGCCTCTATCACAGCAAGATCAGCGGCAAGTTTTTCGGCTTTGTGACGCCAAGTGGGTCCGGTTCCATCCAACAATTTGAACTGTTCGACAATGGGGCCGGCCAGGTTGATGCAACCCTTGTCAGGACGCTGCCGATCGGCAGTGCCACCGAGGGATGCGTTGCTGATGACGAACTAGGCCACCTCTATGTGGGTGAGGAGGACGTGGCCATCTGGAAGTACGGAGCCGAACCCACTGCCGGCGAGAGCCGCGTCTCAGTCGACACCGCAGGTGGCGGCCGTCTCGTGGCTGACATCGAAGGGATGAGCATCGAGTACGGTCCGAACGGTACGGGGCGCCTCTTTGTCTCCAGCCAAGGCGATTCCACGATAGCCGTCTACGACCGCGCCGGCAGCAACACCTTCCTCAAGACGTTCAATGTTGGCGCCAACGGGACCATCGACGCGGTGACGGGAACCGACGGCGTCGACGTCACCCCTCTCAACGCTGGGCCGCAGTTCGAGCAGGGGCTTCTCGTGGTCCACGATGACATCAACACCGGAGGAACTTCATCCAACCTGAAGTATGTCCCCCTCAACCAGGTTCTTACCCCGGCGCCGCCCCCGCCCGGGGACACTGCCCCGGTTGCCTCCTTCACGGCCACGCCGACCTCCGGCACCGTTCCCCTGACGGTGAGCTTCACGGACACCTCCACCGGTTCGCCGACGTCGTGGGCCTGGGAGTTCGGTGACGGCGATACATCCACGGTCCAGAACCCGTCCCACGTCTATGACACGGCCGGGACCTACACCGCGAAGCTGACGGCCACCAACGCCGCCGGCTCGAATTCCAACACGACGACGATCACGGTCAACCCCGACGGCGGTACTGCGCCGGTTGCGTCCTTCACGGCCACGCCGACCTCCGGCACTGTCCCCCTGGCGGTGAGCTTCACGGACACCTCGACCGGTTCGCCGACGTCGTGGGCCTGGGAGTTCGGTGACGGCGTCACGTCCACGGTGCAGAATCCGTCACACACGTACAGCACGGCGGGGAGCTTCACGGTGAAGCTGACGGCCACCAACGCCGCCGGCTCGACGTCCAGCACAACGACCATTACGGCCAATGCGGCCAGCGGTACTGCCCCGGTCGCGTCCTTCACGGCCACGCCGACCTCCGGCACTGTCCCCCTGGCGGTGAGCTTCACGGACACCTCCACGGGCTCGCCGACGTCGTGGGCCTGGGAGTTCGGTGACGGCGTCACGTCCACGGTGCAGAATCCGTCACACACGTACAGCACGGCGGGGAGCTTCACGGTGAAGCTGACGGCCACCAACGCCGCCGGCTCCACGTCCAGCACAACGACCATTACGGCCAATGCGGCCAGCGGTACTGCCCCGGTTGCTTCCTTCACGGCCACGCCGACCTCGGGCACCGTTCCTCTGGCGGTGAGCTTTACGGACACCTCGACCGGTTCGCCGACGTCGTGGGCCTGGGAGTTCGGTGACGGCGTCACGTCCACGGTGCAGAATCCGTCACACACGTACAGCACGGCGGGGAGCTTCACGGTGAAGCTGACGGCCACCAACGCCGCCGGCTCCACGTCCAGCACAACGACCATTACGGCCGACCCGGCTCCACCGAGCTCCGGAATAGCCGTGCGCAGCTTCAGGACCGCGTCCACCGAAACGGCGACCACCACGGTTTCCCTTCCTGCTCCGGAGGGCCGCACCGCCGGGGATGTGCTGGTGGCGTCCTTCACCGCGGACAAGAACCCGACGGTGGCTGTGCCGGCGGGCTGGACCGCGATCACCAGTGGGGTGAACATCGGCACCGGCGCGCGCGTTTTCGCGTACTACCGTGTGGTGGGTTCGGCCGATCCTGCCACCTACACCTGGACGCTGAGCACGGCGGTGAAGTGGGGTGGCGGGATCACCGCGTACACCGGGGTGAACACCACCACGCCGCTGGACAGCGCCGTGGCGACCGCCGCCAACTCTACGTATTCGGCGACCAGCATTGTGGTCGGCGGTGTCACTACGGCGAGCAATGGTGCGATGCTGATCGGCGGGCTGGGCTTTGACAGCTCGAACCCGGCGGCCATGCCGCCGACCGGGTGGACCGAGGTGTGGGAAACGGCCGGCGGGCAGATCGCCGAGCAGGCCAGCGGTGTTCAGGCCACAGCCGGGGCCACCGGAACCGCCACCTGGACCTTCAGCTCCGCCAAGGCCGTAGCAGCATGGCGCACCGCCCTCAAACCGGGCGGGACGGCGCCGCCGCCCGGCCCCACCGCGCCGGTCGCGTCATTCACGGCATCGCCAACCTCGGGCACGGCTCCGTTGGCGGTGAGCTTCACCGACACCTCCACGGGCTCCCCGACGTCGTGGGCCTGGGAGTTCGGTGACGGCGACACGTCCACGGTGCAGAATCCGTCACACACGTACAGCACGGCGGGGAGCTTCACAGCGAAGCTGACGGCCACCAACGCCGCCGGCTCCACGTCCAGCACAACGACCATTACGGCCAATGCGGCCGGCGGTACTGCCCCGGTTGCGTCCTTCACGGCCACGCCGACCTCCGGCACGGCTCCGTTGGCGGTGAGCTTCACGGACACCTCCACCGGTTCGCCGACGTCGTGGGCCTGGGAGTTCGGTGACGGCGACACGTCCACGCTGCAGAATCCGTCACACACGTACAGCACGGCGGGGAGCTTCACGGCGAAGCTGACGGCCACCAACGCCGCCGGCTCCACGTCCAGCACAACGACCATTACGGCCGACCCGGCTGCACCGAGCTCCGGAATAGCCGTGCGCAGCTTCAGGACCGCGTCCACCGAAACGGCGACCACCACGGTTTCCCTTCCTGCTCCGGAGGGCCGGACGGCCGGGGATGTCCTGGTGGCGTCCTTCACCGCGGACAAGAACCCGACGGTGGCTGTCCCGGCGGGCTGGACCGCGATCACCAACGGCGTCTCGATCGGCAGCGGCGCCAGGGTGTTCGCCTACTACCGGGTAGTTGGCTCCTCTGACCCCTCCACCTATACGTGGACGTTGAGCAGCGCGCAGAAGTGGGGTGGCGGCGTCACCGCGTACACCGGGGTAAACACCACTACACCGCTGGACAGCGCCGTGGCCACCGCCGCCAACGCCACCTATTTGGCCACCGGCATCGCCGTCGGCAGTGTCACTACGGCGAGCAACGGTGCGATGCTGATCGGCGGCCTCGGCTTCGACAGCTCGAACCCGGCAGCCATGCCGCCGACCGGGTGGACCGAGGTGTGGGAAACGGCCGGCGGGCAGATCGCCGAGCAGGCCAGCGGTGTTCAGGCCACAGCCGGGGCCACCGGAACCGCCACCTGGACCTTTAGCTCCGCCAAGGCAGTAGCGGCATGGCGCACCGCCCTCAAACCCGCAGCGTGATCGCCACCGATTCCGGCAAGCTCGGCACTGTTCCAGATCAAGGGAGAAGAATGTTAATTGCCTGGCTTGGTTTCGGACGGGCTCAACCAGCAAGTCGTTCCAGCGCCCAGTCCCACCGGATCAGCTCCTGTTCGAGACGGACGGCCGATCCGAAGTTGTCGTCGCGCAGCGCTGCGTAGAGCGCGGCTTCCTGACCCGTCAGCCTGCTCAGCACAGCCGTCGACGGAGACGGCTCGCTGCCCCAGACATCCCGGTGTGCCAGCAGAGTCGCCTCGTCCATCAGGACACTCAGCACGTGAGGGTGCACGGCCCGAAGCTGGTCCAGGATGCGGAAGCCGTGGGTATCCAGGTCGCCCCAGTACAGGACTTCGCAGTCCCGCAGCCAATCGGCGTCGCGAAGGGAAGAAAAGCCGTACCCGCCGCCGTAGAGGGCGAGCGTTCCCGGCCGTTCGGGCAGAGCGAGGAAGTTGACCTGGTTTTCGGTCGCGATCACGGTGTGCACGGGCAGCTGCAGCGTGCTGAACGCCTCGGCTGTCACCATGATGTCCCGGGCGCCGCCAAGGGCATGCATTGCGGGGTCCAGGAGGCGGAACCGGACGAGCTCGGGCGGATGCAAGAAGCCATGGCGCATGGCGAAACGCGCGGCAGATGTGCGCCCAGCCGGACCAGCCAGGGCCACATCCGCAGTGTCCGCAGCCTCCTTCGTCACCGGCGCATCGCCCGCCGGGTCCGCCTGTGGATCCTCGGAACCAAGCCGCAGCATCGCCGCCATCTCGTCGATGACCCGCCGGTGGGCCTCGATGAATTTCGTGTGCACGCCGGGCAGGCCCAGCTGCCTCAGGTAGATCCCCGGCGATGGATTGTCCCGCAACCACAGCGCCACCTGCGCCGCAGTCAGCGCATCTTCTCCCAGTTCCAGGAGCAGCAGCGGGCGCTTCAGCGCCCAGCCTCGCAATGCCGCAGCGGCCGATGCGTCCAGGCCTGCCATCTCCCCGGCCAGCCCGCGAAACCGCACGGCTTCCCTGGCCTTGCCGGCGAAGGCGAGCTCATCCGCCGCCGTCTCGAAAACCGCCGCGGACGGAAGCCGGTTGGAGCCGATGGTGTTCCGCCCGACGTCGACCGTCTCCAGGCGGTAGTGCCCAACACTGCCGGACAGCTCAGCGGCCCAGCTGCGGGCCGCCGCGTAATCGCTCAACAGTTCGCCCGCCGTCGGGCGTTTCAAAGCACGACGGCGGGGATAGGCGTCCGTGGGTTCCAGCAGTTCGCGCAGCAGCGCCCCGCTGCTCCAGACCTTCAGCGACTGGGCACGTAGTGAGGCAAGCGTGGTCCACTTTTCTGGAGCCTCAGCGCGGAGGTCCCTTCCCAGGCCCCGCAAGCTCGGTTCGGGGCCCTGAGGACGCTGCTTAGACACGCCGGTCCCGTTCGTCCCGGTACTCCTGGATGGTCATGTTGCGCAGCTGGGAATCGTCGCCAGTGGTGTTCGCCACGAACCCGACGTGAGAGACGAAGGGCTCGATCACATGGATCTTCTGCAGCGGCGTGACGATCAGCAGCTGAAGGTTCATGCGCTGGAACAGCTGCAGGCCGTACCGTGCGGACTCATCGGACCCGCGTCCGAACGCTTCGTCGATCACCACGAACCGGAAACTCCGGCCGCTGCCCGCCTTTTTGGATGCGCCCGCACCCGCGCCAGGGGAGCCGGCCAGCCCGAACTGGAACGCCAGCGCCGCGGCAAGGATCGTGTATGCCAGCTTCTCCTTCTGGCCGCCGGACTTGCCGCCCGAGTCCGTGAAGTGCTCAAACTCCTCACCGGTCTCGGTCCACTTCTCCGACGCCGAGAACGTAAACCAGTTCCGCACATCCGTGACCTTGGCCGTCCACCGCTCATCCAGCGTGGTCAGGCCCTCGCGGCCGCGGAAGCGCTCGATCAGCCGCTCCACCTGCAGGTACTTCTGCTCCGAGTACTGGTCCTCGTCGCCGATGGTCCCCTCCGAGCAGGCCCGCAGATCAACGCCGAACTCGCGCACGTCCTGGTCGGAGGTGTTCTGGTGCTCCAGCTGGATGTGCCGGCCCGGGTTGTACACGATCCCTGCCAGCGACTGGTTGATCTCGCCGATCCGGTTCACGATGTCCTGCCGCCGGCTGTCCAGGAACGCGTTGAACGCCACCACCTCGTGGATGGTGTTCTGGTTCAGCGACTCCTTGAAGTGCTCCTCGAAGCGGGGCAGGTCGTTGCTGACCAGCTGCTCCAGCAGCCGGTTGTAGTCGGGCGCGGCCTCGAGGGCGGCGTCTATATCGGTGGTCTCGTTCGGGTACTTGTTGCGGAAGTCGGCCATCAGCCGGATGGTGCTCTCGGCAGCCCTGGCAATGCGCTTCGACAGCGCATCGATCGTGTCAGTCAGTCCCGAGCGGACCGAGCTCTCCACCGTGCCGGTGTTCTTGTACGTCAGTGCCTTGTCACCGAGCGCAGCGGCGGTGAGCTGTTCGACGGCGGCCAGCACCCCGCCGTCGTCCGTCAGTGGAGTCTCCGTGAGAATGCCGCGGCATTCGGCGATCGTTTCCACGATGTCCTTGGCGTCCTTCTCGTTGGAACCGATCCGCTGCTGAAGTCTCCCGGCCTTTTCCTCCAGCCGGTCCAGCTCTGCCGAGACGGCGGACTCCTTGGCCGTCAGCTGTTTCAGCACGTCGCTGGCGGTCTCCAGCTCGAGCTTCTCCGCCTTGAGCTCCTCGATCCGACGGGCGGTGAGCTGCCAGCTGATCTCGGCGAAGTCCGCCACGGACCGCACGGTGCCGAGCTGCTGGTTCTGCCTCCCCAGATCCCCAAGGGACGTGTCAACCTTTTTCAGCTGCGCCTGCGTGACTCCGAGCTGGCCCTTGACCTCGTCCTGCTCGGCGAGGAAACGGCTGATCTTGTCGTGGTTGTCCCAGCCGAGCACATAGTTGCGCCGGTCCGCCAGCTCCCGCCGATCGTCCTTTTCATGCCGGCCGCGGCCGCCCTTGAGCTGCCCGTTGACGGTCAGTGCCTTGGGATAGCGGCGGAAGTCCTCGAGGGTGTTGCAGCAGACATGGTCGAACCGGGTGGCGAGTTCATCCAGCAGGAAGTCGCGGAACGGCGTGCCCGGCTTGATGGCGATCTTGGCAGCGAGCGTGCCCGCTTCGGCCGCCCGCGGCGCCGGGGATTCCGCGATCTTCAGGTAGACCAGCCGGCCGCGCAGGTTGTTGGCATCCACCCAGCTGCTCACCGCGGCGTAGTGCTCGGCCGGCACCAGCAGTGACAGCGCGAATCCGTGCAGCGTCCGTTCCGCGGCGCCCTCCCACGCCCCCTCGCCGTCACGGACCCGCAGCAGTTCGCCGGCGTAGGGCAGCGCGGCCTCCTGGATTCCGGTTCCGTCGCACAGCCGACGGCGGAGTTCCAGCTGGGGGAGCGGCAGCAGGTTCGGGCGGGACTGCAGGCTGCGCAGTTCGGCGCCGATTTCGGTCAGCCGGGCGGTCTGCTCAGTGCGGGTGATGGTCAGCCCGGTGCGGGCTTCCTGCAGCTCGTCGGACTGGATGCCGAGCTGCGCTTCGACCTCGCCGAGGCGGGCGCGGTTGGCGTCGAAGAGAACGCGGTCCTCCGGTGGCCGCAGACCCAAGTCCTTTGCAGCGGCAGCATAGGTGTCGAAGCGCTGCCGCTGGGTCCGGGACTCCACGGAGAGCCGTGCCACGTCGGCGTCGATCGCGGCGAGCCGGCCGCCGCCGTTGGTGCGGATGTCCTCTTGGACGGCGGACAGCTCGTGCCGCATTCCGGTGATCTCGGTGCGGAGTTTGCCGCTGTCTTCCTGAAGCCTTGCCCCCGTCCGTTCCAATTCCGACTGGTGCTCCAGGCTAAGCCGCAGCTTCCGGTCCGTGAACCAGGGATGCAGCTGGTCCCGCTGCCGGCGGGCCAGCTCGTCCTCGCCGCTCAACCGAGCGTGCTGGGCGGCGCCGTCCCGGATCGGCGTCAGGAGGGCGATCTGGTCCTTGGCGCGAAGCACGGCGTCGTGGGCCTTTTTCAGGTCATCGAAGTGGTGGATGAGGTTGCCGATGCGCTCGCCGACGTTGTCCTCCTCCAGCATGTTGGTCCTTACGAAGGAGGTGATGTTCTCCACCTGCTTCATGGACACCGTGCGGTGGAAGAGCTCCATGGCCTGGTTGCCGCTGATGCCGAACTGCCGCTTGAAGGCCGCGGCGTAGGGCTCAAAGGTGTCATGGACAGCAGCGCCGGATTCGCGGAGTTTCCTCTTCAGCTTTGTCGGATCCTGGCCGAAGTGCGAGAAGTCCGCCGCGATGGACTGATCCGCCTCGGCCAGCGAGTAGAAGCGGCTGGGCTGGCCCGCCTCCTGGGTGGCCCAGAGGGTGATGGCCAACGTGACCGACTTGTCCAGCACGGCGTTGTGGAAGACAGCGAGCACCACGGTAAGGGCGCCGGTCCCACGCAGCGCCACCGGTTTGGAGTATTCACCGCCGGTGCTGCGTGTGCTCTTGTGGAAGCCCCGGACATAGGACATCAGCGAGCGTTCCTTCCTTTGCGCGCCCGCGGCCTTGTTGTACTCGATCCGGTTGGCGGGCAGCAGCAGCGTGGTGATGGCGTCCACGACGGTAGATTTTCCAGAGCCGATGTCGCCTGTGAGGAGGCTGTTGGCGCCGTCCAGCCGGAAGGTCCGCACGCCCTGGTGGAAGGTGCCCCAGTTCAGCAGCTCCAAACGGTGCAGGCGGAAACCGGGGGGAGTTCCGGCGTCGTTCGCTTTTTCTTCCAGGCTGAAGAGGGCGTCCTGCAGCTCGGTGCTCATTTGCTTTCCGCCTCCCTTGCCGCTGTGCCGGAGGAAGCAGCCGCGGCGGGCGGTGTTCCGGCGAGCCCTGTTCCCGAAAGCGTTGCGCGGTAGTCCGACAGCCGCGCGTCGAACTCCTCGAGCCACTGGGCGTCCACGAACGCCTTCAGGATGCGGGCCACTTCATAGGTGCCGGGCTGGCCGCGGAGTTTTCGCAGGAATCCGAGTTCCACCACCTTCTTGATGTCGGTGGCGAGGCGGTCCATGATTCTGGCCTCGTTGCTTGATTCGGGCAGGAAAACTGCCACCATGTCGGCGATGTCCTGCTCGGTCATGATGAGCCGGAGCTCGCTGCTGTTGGTGTCGAACTCCAGCATCCGGCCGCGCAGGAGGGCCAGCAGCAGGCTGACGTTGAAGGTCAGCTGCCGACGGGGGATCAGCCGGGGGAGTGTGCCGTCCGGGTCCTCGCGCGACTTCAGGAATGCGTAGCCTTCGGATTCGTCCAGGATCAGGTCCAGCCCCAGCACAGACACGTAGTCCCTGACCTGGGAGGACAGGCCCAGCAGCGACTGCCAGAGCTTCTCATCCCCTTCGGCGTAGAGCACGCCTTTGAAAAGCCGGGTGACGATGCCGGGAAGTTCCTCGGGCGTCCGGGCCTCCGTTGTCGTGTTCGCGTCTTCGACGGGGTTCATGCGGGCCTTCCGAAGATGATCTGCTCGATGGTTGCTTCGCGGATGCTGCCGTCCGGCAGCTGCCAGGAGATCTGTTGCGTTGCGTCCGGGTTGATGCTCGCCCAGTCTGATTCCGTGGCCAGCTGGTAGTACGCCACGATTTCGGCCAGGCCCTGGGAAAGGGGGTAGGCGGTGGTGACCTCCGTCAGGGTGGCCTGCTCCGCCTCGGCCAGCACGGCGTCGATGTTGGCTTTGAGGCGCTCCTTGTCCACGTGGAACTGGCTGAACAGGGCACCGGCATCCACGTCCGCGTCGTCGGCGGTAACGACGTCGTCGTCCACCATGACCTTTCGGCTTGGCTCGTACAGCGGACGTTCGAAGGGCAGGACGATATCTACGGAGGGTGCCGCGATGGCCATGAAGTCGCCCGTCGGAGGCTGCTCCCGGGTAGCGAGGGCGCCGGACTCGACGCTCCGGATGAGCTGCATGATGCGCTTGTTTTCCAGGAACACCTTGTCGTCGAGCAGCCGGCGCATCTGCTGGGACAGCTGGCGGACGGTTCCCTGGGTCTGCTCGACGGCGGGCAGCCAGTCCTGGTGGAGGTTGGTGACGGCGTGAAGGTTGTCCATCCGGGCGAGGGCTTCGATCTGAGTGGCGCGCTCCAGCAGCTCCCGAAGTTCGGTGCGCAGCTGCGGGGACATCAGGTAATCCCAGAAGCCCTGGAACGTCCGGCCCTGCAGGGAACTGCTGATGTCCTGCTGGTTGGCGAAAATTGATTCCAGGAGCTCGCCCTGCGTGCCGTTCCAGGTGGCGATCTGCTCGCGGACCTGGCGGTCCAGCTTGCGGAAGTTCTGTTCGACCTCGCGGAAGTCCGAGAGGAGGTCCTTGGCCAGTGTTGTCAGCTGCTGGAAATGGTCAAGTGCTTCCGGGGCGGTCATGACCCTGATGTTGCCGCCGCGGATGCGCTCCATTTCGGCGTCTATGGCGTCACGCTGGCGCTGCAGTTCGCTGAGCCGTACCTTGGGATCCGTTTCGGACTGCTGGACGAGCTGCTTGAGAACGGCGAAGATGCTGGTGAGCCGGGACTGGGTGGCCACGAAGTCCCGCCCGCGCAGGCTCTCCACCCAGCGGACCACGTCCTCAGCGGCGGCGGTGAGGTCGTAGCGGGGCTCATCCTGGCCTTGAACGTAGTACTTCCGGAGCCACGCTCTTTCGGGTGCCGCCCAGTCATCGAGGTATTCCGGCGCCTGCCGCGGGAACTTCTCTTCCCCATAGGCGTCCCGCAGGCCGAACAGGACGTCGTCCAGGCTGTCGATGAGCTGCTGCCGCCCGAGGTTGCGCTGATTAGGCCCGGTGAAGGCCGCCATGAAAAATGACACGGCGAGCGGGGCGTTTTGGGCTCGCAGCAGGGACCAGCCTGCATGGTTCTCACGCAGGGCGTTGATTGCGTAGTAGTCCATCTGGTTCCCGTGATGTTGCCGCTCTCGTCCTGTCAGTTCACTCTAAAGGGCGTGGAGGACATTTTTCTGTGGCCCGGGTTCAACAAGCTTGCGATTACTGCGGCCGGAAGCCCCGGCGCCTGTCAGCAGCACCTTCGACGGCGGCCAGCCCCTCCGCGGCATCGCGCAGGGCCAGGGCCGCCTGAACCAGCGCGGCGTGCGTGAGCGCCTGCGGGTAGTTTCCGAGAAAGGCCCCGGTGGCAGGATCGATCTCCTCGCTGAACAGTCCCAGCGGACCGGCTATGTCCAGGAGGGCTTTGAACAGTTCCGCGGCTTCTGATGCACGTCCCGTCAGGGCGAGAGCCTGGGCGAGCCAGAACGAGCAGGGCAGGAAGGCGCCCTCGTCCCCGGGCAGCCCGTCCTGGCCGGGCGGGTAACGGTAGAGGAAGGGGTAACCCGCCGACAGCTCCGCCCGCACAGCGTCCACGGTTCCCCGCAGACGTGCCGAGCCCGGTTCCTCGAAGCCGGTCACGGGGAGGATGAGCAGCGCCGAGTCGAGGTCCCCGGATCCGTAGGAGCGGGTGTAGGTGTTCTTGGCAGGATCGAAGCCGCGGGTCCTGACCTCGGCGGCGAGGCGGTTCCTCGCTGCTTCCCACCTCCGCTGCCGACGCCGGCTGACCGGGTGGGTCCGGGCGATGCGGAGAGCCTGGTCCAGGGCGAGCCAGCCCATCACCTTGGAGTGCACGTGCTGTGCAGCATCGGCGCGGATCTCCCAGATGCCGGCGTCCGGCTCCGGCCAGCGCCGTGCCACGAGGTCGGCAAAGCCCCGCATCGCGCGCCACGTCTCCGAATTCAGCGGGTGCCCCTGCCGCACAAGGTTCCAGGCGGCGTCGAGGACCCAGCCGTAGCCGTCCAGCTGATGCTGGTGCGCGGCCCCGTTGCCCACCCTCACCGGAGTGCTGCCACGGTAGCCGGGCCAGTCCTCCATGGTGCGCTCGCGGGGGACATGCCCGCCCGTCAACGTCAGCAGGGCCGGAAGCCGGGGCCGCTCCAGCCTGCTGGCATGCAGCAGCCAGTTCAGGAAATTCAGGGCCTCGCTGTCTTTGCCCACACCGAGGAAAGCGCCGATGCCGATGCTGGCATCCCGGGGCCAGGCGTACCTGTAGTCCCAGTTCCGTACGCCGCCGGGGTCCTCGGGCAGCGACGTGGTGGGTGCCGCGACCGGTGCGCCAGAGGGGGAATACGTCAGCAGTTTCAGCGTCAGCAGGCTCCGCAGGACCGGTTCGCGGAACGGCATGTCCTGGCTGAAGCCTGCCGCCCAGTCCCGCCAGCGGGATTCGTCGGCTTCCACCAGGTCCCAGGCGGATTCGGGGTCCACCCAGATCAGCGGCTCCGCGTAGGCCAGGGCGAGCACGAGCACAACAGGGCGGCCGGGCACAACGGTGATTGCCGCCGTCGTACCCGGCGTGATCCTCAGCCCGCCGCTGCAGCCGAGCGACAGGGCCAGCGGGCCCCATTCACAGACCAGGTGCCCGCCCGGCCGGACGCGGGGACGGCGGTGGCCCTCGCCGAGGCGGGGGTTAAGCCCGACGACGGCCTCCGCCGGTGCTCCCTCGGCGGCCAGCCGCCGGATGAGGAGAGTGGTGGGCAGCAGCCGCCCCGAGACCTCCGCGACCATGGCCTCGGTCAGCGAGAGCGTGCCGCCAACCGTGGCCCACACCGTCTCGAGGGTGGCCGTGTGCTCGCGGTAGCGGCGGATGCGGGGCCGGGAAGGCAGTGCGGGACCGGCCCGGAAGGTTCCCGCTTCCGGGCCGCCGAGCAGGGCACCAAAGACCGGTTCACCGTCGAAGGTGGGCGCGCAGAGCCAGTCGATGCTCCCGTCGGCCGAGACCAGGGCAGCCGTGCGCGTGTCACCCAGCAGCCCGTAGTCGGACAGGGCGGGCGTTGCGGCGGCGTCCATTATGCGTGCACCTTCTTCCGAGTTCGGCGAATCAGTAGACCGTGAGGAGCAGGC
The DNA here is from genome assembly GCF_059759125.1 of Arthrobacter sp. GQ119. NCBI lineage: Bacteria > Bacillati > Actinomycetota > Actinomycetes > Micrococcales > Micrococcaceae > Arthrobacter > Arthrobacter sp. GQ119. The sequence continues at coordinate 141,487 of NZ_JCAXEA010000012.1, forward strand.
CGAGCAGCGAGCCGTAGACCACGTGGGCCGCGACGGCCACCGCCGGCGTCTGGATGCCGTAGTTCAGGGCCAGCAGGCCCGGAGGCTCCAGGGCCGCGCGGCTGGACGGGCCGGCCCGGGTGGTGGCCATCCTCGGATGGATGCCCGGCAGCAGGGGCAGAATGACGGTCAGCGCCACGGCAACGTGCAGGAGTCCCAGCAGGGCCCCGATCCACCACGTGGCCCTGCCCAGCAGCGCGAAAACCGCCGCATAGCCGAGGGCGAACACCTGCCCCGCCACGAGGTGGATGAAGAAACCGGCCACCCGCGCCTTGTCCGGGTCAGGGGTGACAAGCGTGCCAAGGACCAGGGGCAGATCCAGCCGCGTCCAGCCTGCCATCTGGGCGGCGATCATCACCACGGTCAGGGCCGCGGTGGCGAGCAGGCCGAACAGTGCCCAGCCCTGCCAGTCCATCTCAACCGCCGCCTGTTTGCTCGGAGGCCGTTCGTGCTGTTTCCATGGCACACCTTCTAAAACTATATTCTCTAATTTTAGAGAGCGGACCCTCGGGAATCAAGGGACGACGGCGGGGGCTGCTTTCCGCTTGAACGGCAGGGCGGCGGGCGGCTACTTCTTCGCCGAACGCGGCTTGGACGCCTTCGGCTCCTTGGGCGGCAGCCCCGCAACATAGGCGTAGGCCTTCGCAACCCAGGCCTTTTCCCGGGCCTCGTCGCCCTCGCCTTCGGCGTTCCAGACTTCAGGCAGTCCGGTATAGCCGCCCATCGGGCGCTCCTCCGGCCCAAACGGAACGGTCCGCTCGGCCGCCTCCAGCTCGGCCCGGTCGGCCTCCGAGAGGCGCACGCCGATGGTGGGGCCAAAGAGCCCGGCGAACATGTTCCCGTTGACGAAGGCGCCAAGGTTGCCGAACATCGGCTTCACCACGACCTCGGGGTCCGTTGGCATGACGGAGCGGAAGTGCTCCTTGTCCGCTTCTGACGGTTTGGGCATCTGCATGGCTTCTTCTTCCGGATCGCGGCCCGCGCGGGGCCCGACTGCTTGCAGCTTCACGATATTGCTTTACTGCGGCACGGGGGAGGGGTGCGATTAACACGCTTCCGAAAAGCCGTGTAGTGTGGAGACCGTTGTTGTGTTTGTATTTGGTAGTTCAGGCAGTACGCGCGGTCGAAAGTCCGCGTTCTTCTGAAGTAGCGGTTTTGAACACCCCACGCCGGAGGACCCGAAAGTCGGGACTTTTCCTCCACCTTCACGAAGGACAAAAATAATGGCTACTGGCACCGTCAAATGGTTTAACGCTGAAAAGGGCTTCGGCTTCATCTCCCCGGACGACTCCTCGCAGGACGTTTTCGCACACTACTCCGCGATCGCTTCCTCCGGCTTCCGCTCCCTCGAAGAGAACCAGAAGGTTTCCTTCGAAACCGAGCAGGGCCCCAAGGGTCCCCAGGCCGTCAACATCCAGGCTCTCTAATTTCCTAGAGATCCGGGACCGTTAGGTTTCGAACTGCTCCCCGAAAGTTGGACTGAAAATTCAGTTCTGACTTACGGGGAGCAGTTGTATTTTAAGGGCAGTTCGTTGTCTGAGGAGCAGCGCGGATGTGCTCCATGAATACATCCGCTGGTACAGCAACGAAAGAATCTCCACAAAGCTCAAAGGCCTGAGTCCGGTGCAATACCACTGGCAGCAAGGACCCGACGCTTCCCGATGGCGGTGGGAAGCGATTCGCGTAGGGGAAGATCAGGCCAGGCCCTATTGACGGGGCGTTTAAGGAAGCGTAGATTGTTCAACAACAGAGATTGTTCAACAATCTGAGGCCGTGTAGGCAGCCCGCACCGGATGTTGGCACTGCTCCACTAAGGCCGAACCGAAGCGGAATGGTCAGGAGAAAAGCCGTGAAGAAGAGGATCCTGGTAGCGGAGAAGCGAGCCTGCGGAACAAGGCAGGCGTCTACACCACGGCATAAAGGAATGCATTGGGAATTGCCCGGTCCCGGGCAAGTCCCAACGGGAACATACATCTCGTTGTCCGAGAGCGAGCTCTTTCCCGGTGATTCGGGCCCCGGCTTGCCTAGGCCCAACCAAAGGGCCTGAAAGTGCTTCCTGCTCACTGCCAGTGCTCGAACGAATGCTTCCGTTCACCACGCCTCTTCACACTCGTTTAGAACAGGTCCCCAGCATTGCCCGCGTAGGCCAGGGAGCCCGGATTCTGGCAGGCCGCAGTACCAGCGCAAGCCTTGCGGGCGAGATCCCAGCGCCAGTCTCCATGGCTCACAGTGCCGCACGGGCGAGAACATGCGGTGGACACACAGCTACGCGGGCATCCTTCATGGGCCAACGCGGGGTCTTGTCAGCACGCCTTCAAGCGCCGAAAATTGCGATGGACGGGCGCTGCTGTCTGGGCCGCGTCCAGGCGTGTTCCATGTGCGGCCTCGAGTTCTCGTTGAGGAAGCCGAATGAGTGCTGAGACATTTGCGGTCAGGCACTTCCCAGGGCTCACCGATGCCCAAAGACCTATGGACAACCGGGGATTGCCACTTGTAGGCATACGCCATCAACGAGGGCGGATTCGTGCCCGCTAAGACAATTCCACAATAATTGTTCAACAACATCTTGCTTAGATTGTTCAACAGTCGGTAGAGTGATCGGTGACAACCCATTGTGACGCCAGTCACCCACTCCTCCTGGACGGACTCATGGAAACCACGGACACCCACATCAAGATTAAGACGAGCAGCGCCCGCCGCTCCGCTTTGCTCGGCGCCATGTTCCTCATGGCGACCAGCGCCATCGGGCCTGGGTTCATCACGCAGACGGCCGCCTTCACAGTTCAGCTCGGGGCTGCCTTTGCCTTCGCCATCCTCGTATCGATCCTCGTCGACATCGCCGTGCAGACCAACGTCTGGCGCGTCATCGGTGTCTCCGGAATGCGCGCCCAAGAGCTGGGCAACCACGTCCTTCCCGGCGTCGGCTGGTTCCTCGCCGCGCTCGTGTTTGCCGGCGGCCTCGTCTTCAACGTCGGCAACATCGCCGGCACTGGCCTGGGCACCAACGCCATGATGGGCCTGGATCCCAAGCTCGGCGGCGCCATCTCCGCAGTCATTGCCATCCTCATCTTCCTCAGCAAGAAGGCCGGGCTGGCCCTGGACAAGATCGTCGTGATCCTCGGCGCAGTCATGATCCTCATGACGCTGTACGTAGCCATCGTCTCCGCCCCTCCGCTCGGAGAAGCACTGAAGAACACCGTGCTCCCGGAGGAAGTCGACTTCCTGGTCATTACCACCCTGATCGGCGGCACTATTGGCGGCTACATCACCTACGCCGGCGCCCACCGCATGCTGGACTCCGGTGCCACAGGCGTCCGCCATGTAAAGGAAATCACCCGCAGTTCCATCCTTGGCATCATCGTCACCTGCGTCATGCGCATCCTGCTCTTCCTCGCCATCCTGGGCGTGGTGGCCGGCGGAGTGACCCTCGCCAACAACAACCTGGCCGCCTCCGCCTTTGAAGCTGCCGCCGGCGAAATCGGCCTGCGCATGTTCGGCGTCATCCTCTGGGCAGCCTCCATCACCTCCGTGATCGGCGCGGCCTTCACCTCGGTCTCCTTCGTGACCAAATCCACCACGCCGGAACGCAAGCGCAACCTGATCACCGTGGCGTTCATCGCCGTCTGCGCCGTGGCCTACCTCCTGATCGGCCAGCCGCCGCAGCAGCTGCTGATCTTCGCGGGCGCGTTCAACGGGCTCATCCTTCCGGTCGGTTTCGCCGTCCTGCTCTGGGTGGCCTGGCGCCGCCGGGATCTTCTGCACGGCTATGCGTACCCGAAGGGACTCCTGATCATCGGTGTCCTGGCGTGGCTGCTGACTCTCTTCCTCGGCTGGAACTCGCTCGCCGGCCTCTCCAAGCTCTGGGTGTAGGAGGCTAAGGTGACCATCCCCGCAAACTCCCCTGCCGCCGTCGTTCTTCCCGATAATCCGGCAACACTCCCGCCGGCCGAGGCACGGGCGCTGTTCCGCACCGGGCTGGTGACGCCAACCTCCGGGTGGAGCGCCGGCTACGCGCAAGCGAACCTGATCATCGTGCCCAAAGCGCAGGCATTCGACGTCCTGCTGTTTGCGCAGCGGAACCCGAAACCGTGCCCCATCCTCGGAGTGCTCGACGCCGGTGAAACCAGCGGCGCCCTGCTCGCCGGCGGTGACGTGCGCACCGATGTGCCCAAGTACGCCGTGTACGAAAACGGCGTGAAGGTGGACGAACCAACCGACATCATCGGCCACTGGCGCGATGACCTGGTGACATTCATCGTGGGCTGCAGCTTCACGTTCGAAGCCGCGCTGCAGGAGAACGGCATCAGAGTGGCGCACATCGACCAGGGAGTGAACGTGCCGATGTACCGGACCTCGGTCCGCTGCGAACCGGCCGGCGCCATGGCCGGGCCCCTCGTGGTCTCCATGCGCCCCATCCCGGCCTCACAGGTGGCCGACGCCGTGCGCGTCACCTCCCGTTACCCGGCCGTGCACGGAGCCCCGGTGCATATAGGGAACCCGGCGGAACTGGGAATTTCGGACCTTTCCAGGCCCGACTTCGGCGACCCCGTCGACATCCCGGCCGGCAACATCCCCGTGTTCTGGGCGTGCGGCGTCACTCCACAGGCCGCCGTCATGGAGTCCCGGCCCGCGCTGGCCATCGGGCATGCACCGGGGCACATGCTCATCAGCGATGCCAAGGACAGCTCGTACCTGGTGCCGTAAGCTGCCTGCCACAAGCCAGCGCCGCGGGTCCTGAGACCCGCGGCGCTGGCTTGTGGCTTGTTAGGAAGTGGCCTGCGTCGCGCTGGCTTCGGGCTCGGCGGGAACGGCCGGCTCGGCGGACTCAGCGGACTCGGCGGGAACGGCGCCGATGTGTACCAGAAGTTCGTGCTCGGCAGCGTCAAGGTACCGGCGAAGCTCGGCGGCTGCCTCCTCGCGCTTCCCGGCACGGATCTGCGCCACCAGAGCGACGTTCCGCTCCACATAATGGCTGTGGAAGTCCGGCGTGGTGGCCATGGCATGGAACACCAGGCGCATTTCGGCCAGGACCTTTTCCATCAGCTCCTGCAGTGAAGCACTCCCGGAGAGGCCCACCAGGGCCTTGTGCAGCTCCTGGTTGGCGTCCGCCATGCCCTGCACGGAATTTGCGGCCTTCGCTTCCCGCGCCCTGGCGATGATGGCATCGAAGCTGTCCAGCGCCTCGGCAGAGGCCTCACCCCACAGGACGGCGGCGGGCTCGATCAGCCGCCTCACCCGGTAGATTTCCCGGACGTCCTCGGCCCCCGGCGCTGCAACATAAACGCCCCGGTTCGGAATGCGCTGCACCACGGACTCGCCCGCAAGGACCGTAAACGCCTCGCGCAGGGTGTTCCGGGAGACACCAAGCGCCTCCGACAGCTTCTGCTCGGACAGCTTGGTCCCCGGCGGCAGTTGCCCGGCGGAGATGCGCGAACGCAGCACTCCGGCAACCCAGGCGCCCGTATGGGCGTGGGTGGCGTGGCCGCCCTCGGCGAATCCCTGAAGTGCAGCATTCATCGGCATCGTTCCAATCTATCTAAAGATTGGCCCTTCTACCCGATGCTCGCCGGGCCTACCCGATGCTGGCCAGGACTTCTCCACGTCCGACGGCGGTTCCCGGCGCCTGCTGGCCCCGCGTCAGGGTGCCGCTGCGGTGGGCGGGCACGACGGTTTCCATCTTCATCGCCTCGAGCACGGCGATGGGCTGTCCGGCCTGCACGGTGTCGCCGGTCTCGGCGAGCCACTTCACGAGCGAGCCGGACATCGGCGAGGCGAGGTCGGCGTCGTCCTCTGCTTCTGCGTCAGTCGAGTGGTGACCGGCGGAACCTCCCCGGCCGCTCATCAGGGCTTCGTAAAGGCGGGCCGGAAGGCCCAGCTGGACGGCCTTGCCGTCCAGCTCCACCGTGATGGTGTTCCGGGCGGCACCAGGTGCGCTGCGCGCGATTTCCGGCGATGCCGCCAGGGGTTCGGCAAACTCGTTCTCAATCCAGGTGGTGTGGACGCCCAGGCCGTCCTCCGCTGTGAACGCCGGGTGGCGGACCACGGCACGGTGGAACGGCAGGACGGTGGGCAGCCCCTGGATTCGCATCTCGTCCAGCGCGGCCCTGGCACGGCGGAGTGCCTGCGGCCTGTCCTCGCCGTGGACGATCAGCTTGGCCAGCAGGGAGTCGTACTCGCCCGGGACCACGGAACCGGAACGGACGCCGGAGTCGACGCGGATACCCGGGCCGGTGGGGGCTTCAAAGACCTCAACGGTGCCGGGGCCCGGGAGGAAGCCCCGCGCCGGGTCCTCGGCGTTGAGCCGGAACTCGAAGGCATGGCCCTTGGGCTCAGGGTCCAAGGTCAGCGTCAGGACTTCGCCCGAAGCAATCCGGAACTGCTCGCGGACCAGGTCCACGCCGGACGTCTCCTCCGTCACGGGGTGCTCCACCTGCAGACGGGTGTTGACCTCCAGGAAGGAGATGATCCCGTCCTTGCCCACGAGGAATTCGACGGTCCCGGCCCCGTGGTAGTCGGCCTCCCGGCAGATGGCTTTGGCCGACTCGTGGATCAGGGAGCGCTGCTCGGGCGTGAGGAACGGGGCCGGTGCTTCCTCGACGAGCTTTTGGTTGCGGCGCTGCAGCGAGCAGTCGCGGGTGCCGAGAACCACCACGTTGCCATGGGTGTCGGCGATAATCTGGGCCTCGACGTGCCTGGGCTGGTCGAGGAATCGCTCAACGAAGCACTCACCGCGGCCGAACGCGACGGTTGATTCGCGCACGGCCGACTCGAACGCGTCTTCCACGTCCTCGAGCCTCCGGGCCACCTTGAGTCCCCGGCCGCCTCCGCCGAAAGCGGCCTTGATGGCCACCGGCAGGCCGTATTCCTGGGCGAACGCCAGCACTTCCTCGGCGTTGGCCACCGGACCGTCGCTGCCCGGCACCAGCGGGGCTCCGGCGCGGACGGCGATGTCCCGTGCTGTCACCTTGTTGCCGAGATCCCGGATGGACTGGGCGGAGGGGCCGATCCACGTCAGGCCGGCGTCGATGACCGCCTCGGCAAAGTCGGCGTTCTCGGAGAGGAATCCGTATCCGGGGTGGACGGCGTCGGCACCGGCACGGCGGGCCACGCCAAGCAGCTTGGCGATGTCGAGATAGGTCTCGGCGCCGGATGTTCCGCCGAGTGCGTAGGCCTCGTCCGCGACCCGGACATGCAGGGCGTCAGCGTCCGGGTCGGAGTACACGGCCACGGACTGCAGCCCGGCGTCGGAGCAGGCGCGGGCGATCCGCACCGCGATCTCGCCGCGGTTGGCAATCAGGACTTTTTTCATGACGGGTTTCCTTCGGGGGCGGGGCCGGCATCGCCGGAGTCAGGGCTGGTGGGGGCTGCGAGGGGTTCAAGGCTCTGGGGGTCCACCACGGTAAAGCGCACGCGGTGGCCCGGCGGCAGTTGCGCGGCTGTGGGGAGGTCCTCAGGTATGACGACGGCAATCACCGGATACCCACCCGTAACCGGATGGTCTGCAAGGAAGAGGACGGGTTCTCCGCTGGGCGGGACCTGGAGCGAACCGGCCACGGCGCCTTCGCTTGGCAGCTCGCCGCCGCGGCTGCGTTCCAGGACCTTCCCGTTGCCGGTGCCGCTGCGGGGCGCCAGCCGCAGGCCGATGCGATTGGACTGTTCGGTGACAACCCAGTCCTGGCCGGTGAGCGTTTGCACGGCGCTGTTGTCGAACCAATCGTCACGTGGTCCGAGCGTGACGCGCAGACGGGCGTGGGTTCCGTCCAGGCGGAGCGTCGAGGATTCGGGCGATCCAACCAGCTGGAAGGGAGGCACGGGGCCCACCGGCAGCCGCGTGCCGACGTTTAGCGGAGCGGGTCCTACGCCGGACATCGAGTCAGTGGAACGGCTGCCGAGAACCGGTGGAACGTCCACTCCACCCCGAACAGCGACATAGCTTCGCAGCCCGGTCTTCGGCACCCCCAGACTCAGCACCTCGCCGTCGAGAAGGGCGAACGGGGCACACACGGAAGGGTGACGCGTGGTGGTAGGCGATGAAAAGCCAGCTGCTCCGGGCGCCAGAGCCCCGCCAGCAGAAATAGTCAGGGGCGCCGGGGCGCCGGTGACGGCGAGTACTTGGTCACCGATGGCGCGCAGTGCCAGGCCTCCAAGAACGTTCTCAAAGACGGCTGAAGTTGCCTGGTTGCCCACCAGTCGGTTGGCTTGCCGTGCCGACTGTTGATCAGCAGATCCTGCCGCCGACACGCCCAGATCGCCGAGTCCGGGTCTGCCGAGATCCTGGATGAGTGACTGCAGGCCCGGGGCCTCCACCAGGAGGCCTCCGCGCTCGGACTCTGCTGCCACGTCAGACTCTGCCGCCTGTGTGCAATCCAGGATTTTGCGCGCCCCGGGAGCGGAAAGGTCGATGGCCTGGCGCACGGCAACGTACCGCACGGTGTCTCCAGGACGTACCAGCGCCGGGGATACACGGCCAAGGTCCCACATAACGGCCGTCGTATGCCCGATCAGCTGCCAGCCGCCCGGCGACTGGCGGGGATAGACGGCGGAGAATTCGCCTCCCAGGGCAACGGAACCGGCTGGGACCGCGGTGCGGGGAGAACTGCGCCGGGGCACAGCCAGCCGGCCGTCTTCGCCCGCAAGGTAGGTGAATCCCGGCGCGAAGCCACCGAAGGCCGCGGTCCAGCACTGGCCGGTGTGAGCGGCCACGACGCCATCGACACCCAGGCCCGTTAGCCGACCCACCTCTGGCAGGTCTTCGCCGTCGTACACCACTTCGATTGTTACCTCTCGGCCCCTGCCGCGGCCGGCCGAAGCGAGGTCCAACTGCGGGACGGCGGCCCACGCGGCCCTGGCTTCGGTCGCCGTAGCGAATTTGAGCAGCACCGTGGCTGCCGCGGCGACGGCGTCAAGCTGCCCCGGCAAGGGTTCAGCGATCAGACGGGCGTGCAGCGCCAGCACGGAATTGAGGTCTGTCAGTTCAACCAGGAGTGCGCGGGGCCCTGCCTGACGGATGCCTTCGATGCTCATGCGAATGTCCTGATACTGACGCCTGCATCTTCCAAGCCTTGGCGGACGGCGCCTGCCATGGCGACGGCGCCGGCGGTATCGCCGTGGACGCAGATGCTCTCCGCGTCCATGCTCAGGACGGAGCCGTCGCGGGCAACAATCTTTCCTTCGGTCGCAAGGAGGACCATATTCTCGGTGATGGCGTGAATGTCGTGCAGTAAGGCACCCGCTTCCCGCCGTGAAACCAATGTGCCGTCCGGGTTGTAGGCCCGGTCCGCGAATGCCTCCCTCACGGCACGGAGCCCGCGCCGTTCAGCTTCGGCAAGCGCGACCGAGCCTGGCAAGAGAAGCAATGGCAGCCCGGGACCAAACGCGTGCACGGCGTCGACCACGGCTTTGGCGTGCACCTCATGATGAACGATCGCGTTATATAGGGCTCCGTGGGGTTTGACGTATTTGACCTCCGAGCCGGCTGCGCTGGCCATGGCCTGAAGCGCCCCCAGCTGGTAGAGGACGTCATCGGCCAGTTCACTGGCCGAACAGTCGAGGAAGCGTCGGCCGAAGCCGGCCAGATCCCGATAACCAACATGGGCACCAATTGTCACTCCGGCGGTCACGGCTTCGCGGCACGTCCTGGCAATCGTGCTGGGATCGCCCGCGTGGAAGCCGCAGGCAACGTTGGCGCTGGAGACGTGGCCCAATATCGCGGCGTCCTCGCCGAAGGTCCAATTCCCGAAAGATTCTCCCACGTCACTGTTCAAGTCGATGAAAGGCATTGTGATCCCCGTCTCAGATTGGATGGTTTACCCATCATGCCCGATTTCTACTGATTGTTCAACAATCAAGATCCGGCCTGAGGCGTTTCGCGACGCGAAACCCTTTGGGAAGCACTTTTCTGCCGGGCGCGCGCCCGGCAGGTTTGGGCCCGCCCTCGCCAATCTTCGCCGCGACGAACGCAGCCTAACTGCCGGCGCCCGTATTCCGGCCGCCTCAAAAGTGGCGCCAAGCATCATTTTGCTGCTCCATGTCGTGGTGGCGGATGCGGCGAATGGACTGCCCGGGCCGGCACTTATTAGGCTCGGAACAATGCCTTCTCCCTAGGGGCGGCGACATCCTTTCGAAGGCAGTAAGAATATGAGTGCGCTGCGTTATCTCGCCGCTTCCGTACCACCAAGAATGGCGAGTGCCGGTTCGGTAGTGGCGCTCCCGGTTCTGGCTGTGCAACAGATGAACGACGTCGCCGTAGGCGGTGTGCTGGTGGCAGCGTCGCTGGGCCCGAGCGTTCTCGCGGCACCGCTGGTGGGGGCTGCCCTGGACAGAACCCGTCGCCCCGGCGCATGGATCGCAGCCTCCGGGGTGATCACCGCCGTCGCTTTGGCGGTATCCGCCTTTATCGGCGAGATACCAGTCCCTGTTGCCTTGGCATTTCTGGTTGCTGCCGGAACAGCCGCCCCCTTTTACATGGGGGGTCTGTCAAGCTTCGTCGCCAATTCAATACCTGGCGGTCGTCGGGCCTTCGCCTACGATGCCCTCTCATACAACATCTCAGCCGTAGCTGGCCCCGCCGCCGTCGCCTTAATTGTGGCCTTCATGCCAGCCAAGGCTGCTCTCCTGCTGCTGGCAGTCAGTGCGGCAGTCGGTTCAGTGGCTGTCCGCACAGTCCGGCTTCACCCCCACACCCGTGCGGAAGTAACGCCATGGCGGGCAGCCAAAGCGGCTCTGCGCCGGATCGTCCTGCACCGTCCGTTAGCGGTTGTGACTGCAGCCTCGACCCTGACCCAACTGGGCCAAGGCGGCCTGGCCATCGCGGCCATTGCACTTTCGATCGAAAGGATCGGCTCGCCCGGTGAAGGTGCAGCCCTGGTGACGTCCTTTGCCGCCGGCAGCCTCCTTGGTGCCTTTTACCAGACCGTGCGACCTGCGCGCAGCAGGCCGCACGTCCTCATGATGGCAGGATTCCTTGCCACAGGGTTGTTGACGATCAGCGCAGCGCTCGATATCGGAATAATCTGGACGGCCATAGCCATTGGCCTGTCCGGCGTCTTCACGGCCCCCAGTGTGGCCGCTATGCTCCACCTCCGCAATGAATTCAGCCCGCCGCACCTCAAATCCCAGATTTTCACAGTCACGGCAGGTTTCCGCGCCAGCGCCTCTGCAGCCGGTGCAGCTTTGGCCGCCTCAGCGACAGGGTTCGGGGGCACAGCCGCAGTGGTCGCTGTGGGTCTGATCTGGGTAATATCGGCCTCGCTAATGGGCGCCTACCCAAGGGCCGCACAGGACGTCGAGTAGCCGCCCCGGGCAGTTCCACTACCAACTGGCGCCGCGTCAGGCAGAATGGCCTCATGTGCGGCAGATACGTGATGTCCAAGGCCACCGGAGACCTTCTGAGCTACTTCGATGCCAAGGAGGTGGAGGGCTCTCCGCCCCCGCCGAGCTGGAACGTCGCGCCTACACAGGATGTGCCCATCGTGGCCGAACGGCTGGACGAAGGGAGCGTTGAACGGCATCTGCTCATTGCCCGTTGGGGCCTGGTGCCGTCCTGGGCGAAGGACATCAAGATCGGCAACAAGCTGATCAACGCCCGCAGCGAGTCGATCCTGGAGAAGCCGTCGTTCCGGAAAGCCGCGGTGAAGCGACGTGCAGTGGTCCCTGCCGAAGGATATTTCGAGTGGCAGAAGACCGAGGACGGCAAGAAGATCCCCAACTACCTGTACTCGGAGAAGGAGCCGCTGCTGGGCTTTGCCGGCCTGTACGAGTGGTGGGCTGATCCATCTCTACCCGAGGATGACCCGGGGCGCTGGCTGCTCAGCTGCACGGTGCTGACCACGACCACGCAGGACGCCCTGGGCCACGTCCACGACAGGTCACCAGTCATCATCCCCAGGGACCGCTTCGCTGAATGGCTCGACCCGGATCTGACCGACAAGAACGACATTCAACATTTGCTGGACTCCCTGCCGGAGCCGACCCTGACGCCCAGGGTTGTCAGTCCCCGGGTGAACAGCGTCCGGAACAACGGGCCCGAACTGATCGAGCCGGCCGAGTGAGCGCGTTCGAGACCTGCGGTGGAGGATGAAGCCGCGGTGAGGGGTGTGGAGGGCCACGGAAAAGTCTCAACAGGGCTTCGTGGTGCCCCCTTAGCCACCCCATGATCGGGTAGGCGATTGCACGGAGGGCTGACGCGGCCGCGGCCGGGGGGTGCGGTCGTTAATGAGCGCCATAGCTGCACATTCTCGTGCATCGCGAATGGCTGCAACGCACGAGTCCTTGTCCGTGTACGGTCCCGACACGGCTAGTACTTTCCCGGTGTGGGAGAGCAGTCTGAAGGCAAAGTTACCCCGGCTGGTTACCACCAGTTCGAATGTTCCTGACACGGTTACATCATCCTTAGATCGGGCGCCCATCCGTTCAGGCGCGCATTATAGGAGGGGTTGTTGGGCTAAATCGGGTCAGCGTGCGCTCTCCAGGAGAAAGTAGGTGCCTGTTCCCATTAACAAGAAGCCACCGACGCCGATGACGGTCAGTTGAGCTTCGATTCCTGCAATCAGCACCACAACCCCGAGCAGGCACACGATGGCAGCGAAGAATCTACTTGCCCTGAACCTGTTCTCGACCTGGCCCGACGAGAGTTCTCGGGCCAGACGCGGATCGTCTGCGGCCAGGTCCAGCTCCAGTTCTTCAAGCACCTTCCGCTCTTTATCGGATAACGGCATCGGGAACCTCCCTATCGATACCGGCCTTACAAGGGCCTCGCAGTATTCTTGGTCTTTCTGGTCTTCGGCATAAAACTTTCCGTCGCGCCGTGGGCTCTCTTTTCTGCCCGTTTCTCCTTTATCGCTTTTCCCTGCTTTTTGGCATTTCCCTTATGAGGAACTTTGTTCGGCATTTTGACTCCATCTAAAAATAAAAAGGTTGCAGTTAGCAATTCTCAACGATCAGGCATTAACCGACGAAGGGGCTGTCGGTGCTTGAATGAACCGAATTTATGCATTGCGGTATTTTTACCGGTTGCCGGGGGCAAGGATTATCTGGATTTCCTGGAGCGAGAGCTGGGCAGATTCCGCAAGCAGGTCATCCGGCGTTCCCTTGGCCGACGCGGCATGGAGAGCCCTATGCAGCTGGATGACGGCGTGGTCCATTTCCCACCGGCTGCTTTCAACCCGGGCGGCAGCGGCCCAGACCTCTTCCCGGGGGTCCGGCTGTGGGTCCAGTCTGAAGCCGCAGTGGCATTGCCAAACGAGTCGCAGGTCGGACGTGCAATCCGCCAAACCCAGTGACGAGGAATCTTCCGCAGCGGCAGCCTTATGAATGGTTAGCTGCATCGCCTCACCGCAATGGTCGGGGCGGATAACGGGCGACCCAGCCGGGGAACCCTTCGGAGACCCTCCACCCTCAGGAAAATTTCGAATGGTGTGATCGTTACTGATAAAAGACATGAGATCTTTCCTCTCAAATCGTGCACTGAAGGAAAAAACATCCTGATTCATTTATAGCCGATATTTTTTTTAAAGCCAGTTCGGTTTTTCTGGGGGTTCGCTTTTGAGGCCAGAAGGGGAAAAGGGACGCAAGGCAGGTTGAGGCGCCACGGGGGTGTTGCCTCTCTACCGTGCTGCTCGCTCCTGGGCGGCGCGGCCCTGACTGATTCCCGGTCACTGAACGAGCGGCAAAACGCAAGTCAAACAGAAACCTGCATTCATTTACTGCATCGACTGGACATATCCCACTCCGTTCCCCAAGGTGGATAAGGTGTCCGGCGTCATCCGGCGTCGGAAGATCCGACATTCCTGCTGGGGGAAACTATGGCCATTTTTGACCTGGGTGCCGGCACGCTCGGAAACCTGAACAAGCAGACGACCCAAAGCCGGACCACGGCGAGCAGGCGCACAGTGCTCAAGGGCCTGGCCGCGGGAGCCGTCCTCGGACCGGCATCGGCCCTGACCGGAGGCGCCGCCCACGCCGCTGCCGGCTACCACCTGGCAGTGGTTGACCAGAACTCCAAGACGGTGCGGATCTACGACCGCAACGCGCAGCGGTGGAACGACGATGCCGTGATCTGGTCCTTCGAAGGCAAGGAACCATGGCTCGGCAAGAAGTGGTGGACGGACCTCTCCGACGTCAAGATCCGTAAGACCCAGGCGCGGGGGCGGATCGCGCTGGTCTGCGCCTCCGGCGGTGCCGCCGGAATCGTCCAGATCAAGCGCGGCCAGCACACCGACTCGGACAACGACCTGATCTGGCAGGCCTACCCGGATGACAACCCGCACTCCATCGAGAGGATCCCGCACAACGGCTCGATCCTCACCGCCAGTTCGAAGGGCGGGAAGAACCTCCAGCTCTACTCCCCGAAGAACGCGGACAAGATCAACGACTTCGACAGCTATGAGAAGGTCAACTCCTGGAGCTTCCCTGGCGCCCATGGCATCGTCTGGGATCCGCGCCGCAGGAACGAGGTTTCCCAAGGGGTGCTGTGGGTGCTCGGCGACGGCAAGCTCGTGGGCTACAAGGTCAAGGGTTCCGGCCGGCACACCGACCTCGACGTCTGGCGCGAAGTGGTCATCGACCACGCCGGCGCCAGGATGGGCCACGACCTCCAGCCCGACTACACCAGTCCCGGCCACCTCCTGCTGACCGATAGCAAGGGCGTCTACCGCTACGACGTCAACAGCAACAGCAAGGTGATCGGCAAGCCGATCTGGGCCAAGGGGCGGGTCAAGTCCATCGCCCGGCACCCCGCCACCAAGGAGTACATCTGGGTGGTCGGTTCACCCGACACCGGCGAGATGGGCACTCAGGTCAGCATCGGCAAGGACCTGGGGACGCCGACCGATGAGCGCGGCTGGTCCGACGCGCGCTTCTACAAGGCCAGGATCTTCAACCCCGCCTACGAGTGACCAGGGGTCCGGAGGCTAGTGCAGGCCCATCGCGTTCCGCACCTCGTCCAGGATGTGGTGCATGGCGGTCTCGGCCGCCGTGGCATCCCCGCCGGCCACGGCTGCGGCGACCTCCTCGTGGGCGTCAAGGGCTTCCGCGCGGGGCTTGAAGGGCATCAGTCCCTGCCGGGTCCTGCTGGTGAGCACCTCCGCCACCATCCCCTCGAGGGCCGTGAACATCTCGTTGCCGCAGCTCTGCAGCAGCAGCCGGTGGAAGGCGATGTCGGCTTCGAGGAACCCCTGAAGTTCGCCGGCTTCGCCCAGCCGCCTCAGGTCCGCGGCCAACGCCACGAGCTGGCTGCGTTCCGCGGCGCTGGCCCGGCGGGCGGCGCCGGCCGCGGCAATGGGTTCGACGGCGATGCGCAACTCCGTCAGGCTGCTGTACTGCCGCTCCCGGTGGTCCGATGCGAGGCGCCACCGCACCAGCTTCGGATCAAAGACGTTCCACAGCTCCCGGCGCTGCACCACGATGCCCACGCGGCGCCGCGAATACACCAGGTTCATTGATTCCAGGACCTTCATCGTGTCGCGGGCGACCGTGCGCGATATCCCGTATTCCTGCTGCAGCCCCTCGAGGGTGAGGCGGCTTCCCGGCGGGAGTTCACCGGCGGCGATAGCCACGCCAACAGCGTCCAGCACGCGTTCATGCATGGCGGGGGACCCGCCGTCGTTCGCGTGATCCACGTGGTCTGCTGTCGCCGTCGACATCTTCCTGCCTTCCCTCTGCGCTGCTGCAGCGCGCTCTCACAGCGTACCGGAAGGTGACGCCAAAGGTATGACCTGTGACACGTAAAGATAGTATCTTTGGTCTCAATTGGTGATACCTTATCTGCAGCGCAGTTCTAGTGGGCTGCCGATTGAGCTTCTTCCACAAGCCAAAGACGTCTTCTTCGGAGGTAAACATGCAGTATCCAGCCACGCATCTCGTGGTCATGGGCGTTGCCGGTTCCGGCAAATCCACCATCGCCGCGGCCCTGTCAAAGCAGCTTGGCTGGGCATGCGCCGAGGCGGATGAGTTCCACCCGCAGTCCAACATCGACAAAATGAGCCAAGGCATTCCCCTGCAGGACGAGGACCGCTGGCCCTGGCTGCTTCAGATCCGGAACTGGATGACAGAACAGGCCAAGGCCGGCCACAGCACCGTGCTCACCTGCTCGGCCCTCAAGCGCAGCTACCGCCAGCTGCTGTCCGAGGCGGAAGGCCGCGTCCTCTTCATCCACCTGCACGGCGAGGCCGCCCTCATCAGCGAGCGGATGCAGGGCCGCGAAGGCCACTTCATGCCGCCCACCCTCCTGCCCAGCCAGCTCGCCGCCCTGGAGCCGCTGAGCCCAGAGGAACTGGCGGATGGAAGCCTGCGGCTGGACATCTCCCGCTCCCCGGAGGAACTCATCGCGGCCATCGTGGCCGCGCTCAAGCTGCCGTACGACCCGGACCCGGACCCGGCGCGCTCCGCCCGCTGACCCGCACGCTTTCACCACCCAATTAGCAAGACCCTGTTTCAAAGGAGAACCATGACCATCGAAGGATGGACCCAAACACTGGGCGCAGGCCCCCTGCTGCTCATCGCGGCGGCCGCAATCGCCGTCCTGCTGTTCCTGATCATCAGGCTGCGCATGCACGCGCTGCTGGCACTGATCGTCGTCAGCCTCGCCACTGCCTTCGCCACCGGCATTCCCGCTAACCAGGTGGTACCGGTGCTGATTAACGGCTTCGGGACAACCCTCGGAACTGTGGCTCTCCTCGTTGGCCTGGGCGCCATGCTCGGCCGGATCGTCGAAACCAGCGGCGGCGCGAAGGTCCTGGCCGACTACCTGATCGGCATGTTCGGCGAAAAGCGCGCCCCGTTTGCCCTGGGCCTGGCGTCCCTGATCTTCGGCTTCCCCATCTTCTTCGACGCCGGCCTCGTGGTGATGCTCCCCGTGGTCTTCGCCGTGGCCCACCGCCTCGGCGGGGGAGTGCTGCGCTACGGCCTTCCGGCAGCCGGCGCGTTCTCCGTGATGCACATCTTCCTGCCGCCGCACCCGGGCCCCGTCTCGGCGTCGGCTTTCTTTGAGGCGAACGTCGGCCTGGTGACCATCGCCGGCCTGCTCACCGCCATCCCCACCTGGTACGTCACCGCCTACCTGTACGGCCTGTGGACCGGCAAGCGCCTGCAGCTCCCGGTTCCGGAACTGCTCGGCCACGCCAGCGCCGAAGCCGAAGCCCACCCGCCGCGGTTCCGCACCATCATCGGCCTGCTGCTCCTGCCGCTGGTGCTGATCTTCATCAACACGGGCCTCAACACCTTCGCCGCCTCCGGGGTGCTGCCGGAAACCGCCCGGGACGAGCAGTGGTTCCAGGTGCTGCGCACGATCGGTGAAACGCCGGTGGCGCTGCTCATCTCCGTCCTGGTGGCGATGTTCGTCCTCGGCGCCCGCCGCGGAACCACCAACGGCGCACTGGAAAAGCTGCTCGAATCCTCCCTGGGCCCGGTCTGCTCCGTCATCCTCATCACCGGCGCCGGCGGCATGTTCGGTGGAGTGCTGCGCACCTCCGGCATCGGCGATGCCCTGGCCGACGTCCTCGGCAATCTGGGCATCCCGCTCATCCTCGCCGGCTTCCTGATCTCCGCGATTCTGCGCATCGCCCAGGGTTCCGCCACCGTCGCCCTGACCACCGCCGCGGGTCTCATCGCTCCTGCCGTTGCGACGGCCGGACTGAACGGCATGCAGATCGCCGCCCTGGTCATCGCCGTGGCCGCCGGCTCCGTGGTGGTCTCGCACGTCAACGACTCCGGCTTCTGGCTCGTGGGCCGCTTCTTCGGCATGGACGTCAAGACCACATTGAAAACCTGGACCGTCATGGAAACCCTGATCGGCACCATGGGCTTCGCCATCGCGGCCGCCATCTTCGGCCTCGCCGGGCTGGCGGGTTAGCGCCCTTTAGTTGAGTACGACGGCGGGAGGCTGGCAGATCTGCCAGCCTCCCGCCGTCGTTCTCTGCTTTAGGGAGTTCTTTCAGCGTCCCGGCTGGGCTGGTCAGCTCCTTTACAGATTGGGGATTGTCAACAATTTACGATCATGCTACGTTGTCCTCCTAGACTGCACACGCCGGCACAAGGGCCCCGGAAGCGCGAGGATGCGTTTCCTTGCGGGGCAGCCTCGTGGCGGCCATGGAAGGGGACAATAATGAAGAACGACACTGTGTGGCTGACCTGCGAAGACGACTGCTGGTACTGCACGGGGCCGGAGACGGACTAGGCCGGCACTGGGATCGCAAAGTACTCAGGCGGTGTGAAGTTTCTGTGCGAGCTGGGCCTTTGTTTTCGGCAGGAAGCGGTTAATGGCTGCCGCCGAGATGCCGGCCAGCAGGGTCAACAGCACCCACGGAGCGGCCGCCGTCATGGATGGTGTGTAGGCAAGTTCGTAGAGCGGGGCCAGGGCCGTGTTGCCCAGGAGGACGGCGACCCCTCCCGCGCTGGCGAGTAAGCCATAGAAGGCTCCGGTAGGACGCCCGGCGGAATACTCGAGTACCAGTCCCATGGCAACCGGCGTCACGCACATGTGTCCGAGGGAAAGGCCCGTGATGAGCAGAAGGGCCGGCAGGATGGGGAACCCGTCCGGCGGAGACAACACGGCCATGACGGCAAGGGAACCGAAACCTGCGGCTTGCAGGGCAAATCCCAAGGGGAGGGCAACCTTTGCCCCTGCCCGGCGCATGAGCCTTGCCATCGGCCACTGCAGGACGACGGTCAGGACAGATGCACAGGCGAATACCGTGGCCAGCGCGCCGATGCCGGCGCCGCTGCGCTGGAGTTCGACCGGCAACCCGAAGTAGAGCTGGTTGTAGGCCAGGAGATTGACGCTGTAGAAGGCTGCAAACGAGATGAACTTTTTCTCGCCGAAGCAGGACCAAATTCCCGACGACGGTGCGGACTTTTCGGCGGGAGCCTTGGAGCTGGCGGGGCGCGTTTTAGGCAGGAAGCGCAAGAAGACCAGGGCCATCAGGGCAAAGACCCCGGCCCCTATCAGCAAGGCAGTGTCAAAGCCGGTATTGAGCAAAAGGGCACCCAGCAGCGGGCCGACAACTGCGCCTACTTCCCCAAAGACCACCAGCAAGGCAAAGAGGGTGGAGCCCTGGTTGCTTTTTGTGGTGCTGTTCGGGGTGGTTTTGGGGCGGGTGGTGCGGCGCTGTGCAGCGGCTGCCAGGAGGCTTTCCAATGCAGGCGAGAACAGGGCGCCACCAACCCCGGTGACAATGGCACCGAGCAGGAAGAGGGGGAAATCTTCGGCCAGGACCAGGAGCAGGTATCCGGCGATCCGCACCAGGCATCCGGTGATCATCGCCCGGCGTGCCCCCCAGACGTCGGCGATGGCCCCGCCGAATAGGAACAGCCCTTGCTGGGCAAAGGTGCGTGCGCCAAGGACGATCCCGATTGCCATGGCGCCCATGCCAAAGTCTTCCCGCATGGCCACTGCCAGGAACGGAATCACGGAGAAGAAGCCAATGTTGAAGATGAGCTGGCTGGCCAGCAGAAGCCGCGGTGAAGCTTCCACCCTGGCCGGGGCATCACCGGCACCGGTGGCTTCCGCGCGCGACTTGCGTGCCGCCGTCGATGTACTCATGTGTTGCTCCCGATTCTGCTGCCACCAGCTCGTCCGCCGGGCAGTGATTGATGCATTTTCCATGCAGGCTGAATAGCCAACAATCTAATGCTATCAAGAATCATTCGTAATAACTAGGGTTGCACTTAGAGGGCTTTGAGCGCCTCCGCGAGTCGCGAGATGCCCTGCTCGGTCCGCTCGGGCGTTTGCGAGGCAAAGCACAGCCGCAGGGCGTTGCCGAACTGTCCAGTCACAGAAAACGCGCGCCCGGGGATGAATGCCACCCCGTATTGGACGCCCAACTCAAAGAGTTTCGACGTGTCGACGTGTTCACCGAAGGTGAGCCACAGGAAGAATCCGCCCTGCGGATCCGTCCAGGTCGCCTGACCGCCGAAGTGGCGCTCCAGGGACTCCTGCATTGCCCTCATCCGCCTGCAATATTCGCTGCGGAGCCGCTCCAGATGCGGCTCAAGGTCGCCGCGGCGAAGGAACTCTGCCGACAGGAGCTGATTGGGCACGTTCGTGCAGGTGTCCATCGTCTGTTTTGCATCAATGAGTTTCGCGACGACGGCGGGATCGGCGTCCACCCAGCCGACACGCAACCCGGGGGCGAGGATCTTGGAAAAGGTGCGGACGGAGAAGACGAGCGGATCCCCGCAGCCCAGTTCGCGGAATCCCGGGATGTGCTCGCCGTCGAAACGCAACATGCCATAGGGGTCGTCATCGATGATGATGCTGCCCCATTCCCTGGCCAGGGTCAGCAGAAGCAGCCGGCGCTCCAGGGACATTGCCGTCCCGGTAGGGTTCTGAAAGTTCGGAATAACGTAGATGGCCTTGGGCAGGCGCCCGGCTTTTTGCACCAGCTCCGGCAATGCCTCAACAATCAGGCCATCGTCGTCAATGGGTGCCTCAACGATGTCCGCACCATAAGCCAGAAGCGTGGCGCTGCCGTTGGTGTAGGTCGGTGCCTCGACAATCACAAGGTCGCCGGGGTCAACAAACAGCTTGCCCGCGAGGTCCAACCCCTGCATTCCGCCGCTCGTGATGAGCAGCCGTTCGGGAGTCGTGCGTTCGGGCGTGGTTTCCAGGTATGCAAGGAGGGCATCGCGGAGTGCATTTTCGCCCTCGGTGGCCCCGTATGCGAAAGCTCCGGCCCCGACGTCGGCCAGAACGGAACCATAGATTTCGCTGAAAGCATCGGAGGGAACCGCTTCGGCAGCCGGGCTCCCCATCGCAAAGCTGACGATATCGTGTGTCTGCCGCTGCAGCAGGGACGTACTCGAATCGATGATCGAACCGACCAGCCCCTTGGTGCGGGCTGCCCACGGGAGGCTTACGGGACTGGTGGGCGCAATTGACACGATGCGTTCTCTCTCTCGGCAGGACTCAGCGCCGGAGGAGCAACGTCCTGTATCTATGGAAGATTTCCTCTAGAGCTTATCGTCGATTGTTGACAATTGCTAGGACGCAAGCGCGCCTCGCTTTGTCAGGCTGTAGGCGCGGTGAGATCCTCAACGGCCGTTCCGAGATGCCGTTTGATGGCGTCCTGGAGTCCCTTTCTGTCTTTTGCTTCCAGTAGATCCAGGAGGATCTGGTGTTCCTGGACCAGCACGTCCACCCGGGGGTAGGAGACTTCCAGGTTGAGGATGCACATTCTGGATTCGGCTGCGAGTGTCTGGTAAATCCGGATCAGGCGGGTATTGCCAGTGCCCGCCACGAAGGAGATGTGGAATTGCATGTCCAATCGTGCAAGTGCCTGCCAGTCTGCGTCGGCAACTGGCTTTGCCATGTCCTTGATGATTCCCTTCAGCACGTCGCAGGTGGCAGTGATCTTCTCCGGCCCGGCGTCCATCAATATGTTTGCGGCGGCTGATTCCAAGGCCTCGCGGACGGCGTAGATCTCCTTGACGTCATCCGTCGAGAGCTCCGTGACGAAGACGCCACGGTTGCGGTGGCTGACCAGGAGCCCCTCCTGGCACAGGCGCTGCAATGCTTCCCGGAGCGGGCCCCTGGATGTGCGCAGCTGGCTGGCCACGGCAGATTCATTGATCTGCTGTCCCGGACGGAAGGTCCCCTGGACAATCTGTTCCCGCAGCTGATCGGCGATCAGCTGCGCCGTGGGCCTTCCCTCCAGGACAAACAGTCCTTCCACGGTGCTCATCGGGCCGTACCTTCCGCTTCTGTCAGCACAAGTTTTGCTTTCCGGGGGAGCCGGGAGGTTGCGCGGGAGTATTTTTGCTCGAGCTTGGACTGCGGGTAGCTCAGCAGCAGGGTCATCACCAGGTACCAGAGGCTGGCAACGATCAGCAGCGGGATGGTCTCGTAGGTGCGGGCGTAGATGAGCTGGGCGCTTTGGAGCAGCTCGGCGACGCCTAGCACGCTGACCAGGGAGGTTTCCTTGAACATGCCGATGACCTGGTTGCCGGTCGCCGGGATGATTGAGGGCATCGCCTGCGGGATGATGACCTTGCGCATCTTCATCGCACCGCTCATGCCCAGGGAGTCGGCGGCCTCGATCTGGCCCTTGCCGACCGAGGAGAACCCGCCGCGGATGATCTCGGCCATGTACGCGGCCTCGTTCAGCGTCAGGCCAACCAGGGCCGCGGTGATGGGTGCCATCAGGGCATTAATGTCGATCGCGGTGCCGATGTCCGTGAACGGGATGCCGATGAACAGGTCCGGGTACAGCGCGGCGATATTGAACCAGAAGATGAGCTGTACCAGGACGGGGGTGCCGCGGAACAGGGTGATGTAGACGTTGGCTGTGGCTGCAACCGGTTTGATGCTCGAGGACCGCATGATTGCCAGGGCCAGGCCCAGGAGCGTTCCCAGGGCCATGCTGGCAAGCGTGAGGAAGATGGTGAGCATCAGGCCACGGAGGATCGATTCATGCGTGAAGTACTGGGCGACAACACCCCACCTGAAGTTCGGGTTGGTCGATACTGAGATCAGAATGCCCAAGGCCAAGAGCCCACACGCGATCCACGCGACGTATTCAAAAGTGCTCCGCCGCCGGAGCCTTGGCTTGAGCGAGGAGTCAATCCCTCTTACGGCGGATTCCCCTTCTGGATGGATTAGTTTCTTCACGGCGTCCCTCTAGTTGAGCTTGGCCCTAACGTTCCTATGTAAATAATGCACCCGCCGGGATCGCAGATCATCGACAATTCACAGGAATTTTTTCCATGCTTTCATCGACGACGGGCTTATCACATGGGACCAGGACCCAGACGGGGCACTGGGGAGAAACGGAAGAGGTGGCCAGGTCCGTAGGACCTGGCCACCTCTTCACTATGGATACTGCTCGAACACCGTAGCTAGGCGATGATCTCCCGGTCTTCCCTCGTTGCCGTGAGATCTTCAACGGCCTTTTGCAGGTGCCGTTTGACGGCCTGCTGCAGCCCCGTCCTGTTGCCTGCTTCGAGCAGGTCCAATAGGTTCTGGTGTTCCTGGACCAGCACGTCCAGGCGGGGGTAGGAGACTTCCAGGTTGAGGATGCACATCCTTGATTCGGCCGCCAGCGTCTCGTAAATCCGGATCAGCCGGGTATTTCCTGTTCCTGCGACGAAGGAGGTGTGGAATTGCATGTCCAGCCGTGCAATCTCCTGCCAGTTTGACGCGGCAACCTGCTTTGCCATGTCCCTGATGACTTCCTTCAGCACCTGGCAGGTGTCTTGGATCTGCTCCTGTCCGGCATCCATCAACGTGTTGGACGCGGCCAGCTCCACGGACTCGCGGACT